>DATJBC010000026.1:0-2843 GCA_035515515.1 Acidimicrobiales bacterium | reverse complement strand
TCCTCGTCCTCGGACTCAGCCGTCTCCGCCGCGCTCTGCGCCGGTCGGCGCCGTGGGCGCAGCCGGCCCCCGTTCGGCGGGTCGTGGGGCGGCGGCCTCGCCCCCAGGCCCGGGACGGGCGCCGGGAGCGGGGGCGAAGATGGCCTCCCGGTAGTAGGCGAGCTCGGCCACCGACTCGCGCACGTCGTCGAGGGCGCGGTGCGTGGTGGCCTTGGCCGGCGCCCGCGCCAGGACCTCGGGATACCAGCGCCTGCACAGCTCCTTGACGGTGGAGACATCCACCGACCGGTAGTGCAGCCAGTTCTCGATGTCGGGCAGCTGGGCCGCCAGGAAGCGCCTGTCCGTGCCGATGGAGTTGCCGCACAGGGGGACCGAGCCCTTGGCGGGCACGTGGGCCTTGAGGAAGTCGAGCGTCTGGCGCCCGGCGTCCTCCAAGGTGAGCGTGGAGGCCTCGATGGCGGGGAGGAGCCCCGAGCGGGCGTGCATCTGCTTGACGACCGGGTCCATGGCGGCGAGCTGCTCGGGGGTGGCGGCCACCACCAGGTCGGGGCCTTCGGCGAGGACCGCCAGGTCGTCGTCGGTCACGAGGGAGGCGATCTCGACGATCGTGTGGCGGGCCGGGTCCAGGCCGGTCATCTCCAGGTCCATCCACACGAGCACCCGGTGGATGCTATCGGCGCCACGCGGCGCCTCCGGCGGCCCTGGACACCGCGCCGGACGTGGACGATAGGGTCATGCGGTGCTCGAGGTGCCGCTCGTCCGCCTCGATCCCGAGTTGCCCGTCCCCGCCTACGCGCACCCGGGTGACGCCGGGGCCGATCTGCACGCGCGCCAGGACACCGTCCTCGCCCCCGGCGGCGGCCGGGCGCTCGTGCCCACGGGTGTGGCGCTCGCCCTGCCGCCGGGCTACGCGGGGTTCGTCCTCCCCCGCAGCGGGCTGGCGCTCAAGCACGGCGTCACGTGCCTCAACACGCCCGGGCTCATCGACGCCGGCTACCGCGACGAGCTGCGCGTGCTGCTCGTGAACACGGACCCCGAGGTCCCCTACGAAGTGCGGCGGGGGGACCGCATCGCCCAGCTCGTGATCCAGGAGGTGTCCGAAGCCGTCTTCGTGGAGACGGCCCAGGGGGAGCTCCCCGACTCCCGGCGCGGCCTGGGTGGCTTCGGCCACACCGGCCGGTGACCGGCGGGGAGCGGTGATGGACCGCCTGAGCGGCCTCGACGCCGCCTTCCTGTCGCTCGAGACAGGGTCCATGCACTTCCACGTCATGGCGGTGATGGTCCTCGACCCCTCCGCGGGGATGGACGGCGCCCCGGCCCCCGGGCGCGTCTTCGACCGCGTGCGCGCCGTGGTGGGGGAGCGCATCCACCTGGTGCCGCCCCTGCGCCGCCGTGTGGTGCGCGTCCCCTTCGGCATCCACCATCCGGTGTGGGTGGAGGACCCGTCGTTCGACCTCGACTACCACGTGCGCCGGGCCAGCCTGCCCGTGCCGGGCGGGCCCGGCGAGCTGGCCGCCTTCGTGGCCGACGTGGCGGGCCGCCCGCTTGCCCCCGACAGCCCGCTGTGGGAGCTGCACGTGGTGGAGGGCCTCGATTCGGGGCACGTGGCCGTGGTGGCCAAGGTGCACCACGCCCTGTTCGACGGGTCCTCGGGCGTGGAGGTGGTGGCCGCCTTCCTCGACGACGGCCCCGTGCCCCGCGTCGTGCCGAGCCCGTCGCGCCCGTGGCGTCCCGACCCCGTCCCGACGGAGGCCGAGCTCATGGGAGCGGCGGTGTCCTCCTTGCTGCACCAGCCCGAACGGGCCGCCGGCGCGCTGCGCCGCACCTTCGGGGCCGTGCGCGACCTGGCCGAGCGGAACCGCCGCTTGCGCGAGGAGGACGACTCGGCGCCGCCGCCCGCCCCCTTCCGCGCCCCGCGCACGTCGCTGAACGGGGCCATCTCGCCGCACCGCCGCTTCGCCACCGTCCAGGTGCCCCTGGAGGACATCCGCGCCGTGCGCCGTGCCTTCGGCGGCACGGTCAACGACGTGGTCCTCGCCGCCACGGCGGGCGCGTTGCGGCGCCTGCTGGCCGAGCGCGGGGAGCGGCTCGACGACCCGCTGGTGGCGTTGGTCCCCATGTCGACGCGCGCCGGCCCCGGTGACAACGCGCTCGGCAACCGGGTGTCGGCCATGCTGGTGTCGCTGGCGACGCACGTCGCCGACCCCGTGGAGCGCTACCGGGCCGTCGCCGCGGGCACGCGCCTGGCCAAGGACCAGGCGCGGGTGCTGTCGGAGGACCTCGTGCGGGGGTGGGCGCAGCTCGCCTTCCCCGCCGTGTCGTCGAGAGTGGCGCGCCTGGCGAGCAACCTGCGCCTCTTCGACCACGTGCCGCCTCTGTTCAACGTGGTGGTGTCCAACATCGTGGGGGCCGACGTCCCGCTGTGGTGCGCCGGGGCGCGGCTCGTCGGGCTCTACCCGGTGGGCCCCATCGTCGAGGGCGTGGGCGTCAACGTGACCGTGGCGAGCTACGAGGGCACGCTTTACGTGGGCATCCTGGGGTGCCGCGAGCTCGTGCCCGAGGTGCTCCACCTCGGCGACCACATCGACGACGCCTTCGCTGAACTGGCCAAGGCCGCCGTCCGCTCCGACGGACACTGGTCCTGACCTGGGAAGAAGCGCCCACGCCCCCCGCGTGCGGCCGGCCCGGGCGCGGGCGTGGTCCCGTGGGACTTCCGGCCCCGGGGGGAGCGCGCGGTGGGATCCGGACCGAGGCCCGGCGCCGGCCGTTGCTAAAGTCCTCATGCTGCACGCGGACGTGGCTCAGTTGGTAGAGCATCACCTTGCCAAGGTGAGGGTCGCGGG
>DATJBC010000025.1:0-3779 GCA_035515515.1 Acidimicrobiales bacterium | reverse complement strand
CCCCTGCACCCCGACCGTGCGGCCGAGATCGCCGCGGACGTGGCCGGCGCCCTCTCCTACGCGCACCGCCATGGCGTCATCCACCGCGACGTCAAGCCCGGCAACGTGCTCATCACCGAGGAGGGGACGATCAAGGTCACCGACTTCGGGATTGCCCGGGCGGTGAACACCGAGGAGAGCCTCACCCAGACCGGGGCGGTGATGGGGACGGCCACCTACTTCTCACCCGAGCAGGCCGAGGGCCTGGGCGTCGACGCCCGCAGCGACATCTACTCCCTCGGGGTCGTGCTCTACGAGATGGTGACTGGCCGGCCGCCGTTCCTGGGCGACACGCCGGTGGCGGTGGCCTCCAAGCACGTGCGCGAGCATCCGCCCGGCCCGCGCGAGGTGAACCCCGGGCTCCCCCCCGACCTCGAGGCCATCATCTTGAAGTGCCTGGCGAAGACGCCCGAGCACCGCTACCCCACCGGCGACGACCTGCGCATCGACCTGCTGCGCTTCCGGGAGGGCCGGGCCGTCGACGCCGTGGTGCACCCCACGGGCCAGCACCCCACGGTGGGGACCACCCAGGCCGTGGCCCTGGCCCCCGACGGCACCCAGGCCCTGCCCCAGGTGTGGGAGGAGGAGGAAGCGCGCGAGCCCAGCCGGACCGGCCTGTACGCCACCATCCTGGCCGTCCTGCTGGCGGCCCTGGCCGTGGTCCTCATCTTCCTGGGCAACTCGCTGGGCTGGTGGCACATCGGCGGGCCGCCGGCCTCCTTCGCCCTGCGCGACGTGGCGGGCCAGAACGTCAACGCCGCGGAGGCCGCCCTGCACCGCGACGGGCTCAAGACCAAGGTGCGCAGCGACGCCAGCGCCAACACCACACCCAACACCCAGGTCATCCGGACCTCTCCGGCCAAGGGCTCGGCCGTGCACAAGGGGGAGACGATCACGGTCGTCACCGGCAGCCAGGGCCCCCCGGTCAAGGTGAAGGACGTGACGGGCTTCAACGTGGCCGCCGCCCAGAGCGTGCTGCGCCAGCAGGGCCTCCAGGTCGTCCAGCAGTCGAGCACGGCGAGCACCTGCACCCAGCAGGGCGTGGTGTGCAGCCAGAGCCCGCCCGGTGGCAGCACGTTGCTTCCCGGCAAGACCGTGACGATCTTCGTGGCGGCCAACACCAAGCCCGTCCCCGACGTGCGGGGGCTGGACCTCACCACGGCGTGCAACCGCCTGGGCGCCGCCGGCTTCCAGTGCGCCAGCACCACGCAGCCCTCGGGCACCGTGGCCAAGGGCGACGTCATCAGCCAGTCCCCGGCCCAGAACTCCCAGCAGCCCCCCAACGCCACCGTCAACCTGGTGGTGTCGTCGGGGCCGTCGACCATCCCCGTCCCCGACGTGCTGCAGGAGACCGAGCAGCAGGCGGTGTCCACCCTGCAGGGGGACAACTTCACGGTCACGGCGACGTGCCAGCCGACCCTCGACCCCACCCAGGCCGGCCTGGTGCAGAGCCAGGACCCCACGGCGGGGACCATGCAGCCCTCGGGGAGCAACGTGTCCATCACCGTCGCCGGCTTCCCCGACTGCTCGTCCACCTCCTCCACGACGTCCACCACGTCCTGAGCCCGGAGTCGCCTGGGGCCCCGCCGCCGGCGGGCGCGAGGCGGCGCGTCGTCAGCGGGCGGCGGGCGCCAGCGTCTCGAGGAAGCGCCCCAGGAGCCTGGGGCCCGTGGGGGTGAGGATGGACTCGGGGTGGAACTGCACGCCCTCGACGGCGAGCGCCCGGTGGCGCAGCCCCATGACCACGCCGTCGGCGGTCTCGGCGCTCACCTCCAGGACGTCGGGGACCGAGGCGCGCTCGACCACCAGGGAGTGGTAGCGGGTGGCCTCGAAGGGGTTGGGCAGCCCGGCGAACAGGCCCCGGCCGTCGTGGTGCACGGCGGAGGTCTTGCCGTGCATGAGCTCGGGGGCAGGGCCCACGCGGCCCCCGAAGACCTGGCCGATGCACTGGTGGCCGAGGCACACCCCGAGCAGCGGCACCTCGCCGGCGAAGGCCTCGATCACGGCCATGCTCACCCCGCCGTCCTCGGGGCGCCCCGGGCCGGGCGAGATGATGATGCCGTCGACGCGCTGGGCGCGGATGCCGTCGACGTCGATGGCGTCGTTGCGGAACACGACGGGGTCGGCGCCGATCTCACCGAGCTCCTGCACCAGGTTGTAGGTGAAGGAGTCGTAGTTGTCCACGATGAGGACCCGGGCGCCCACGGCAACCGACTGTACCGGCCCCTGGCGCCCCGCCCCCCGTGGCTAGTCTCGGGGCATGCCGAGCAAGCAGGGGCCGGGGAACGCGGCCCGCAAGGGCCGTTCGGGCGGGCGGGTGACCGCGCAGCGGGCGGTGGGCCGCCCCGCCAGCGCCAGCGCCCGCTACACCCCGCCCATCCCCCGCAACGTCAAGGTGAGCCCCAAGTGGATGGGGCCGCTCATCCTGGCGCTGCTCATCCTGGGCGCGCTCATGATCGTCCTCAACTACTTCAACGTGCTCCCCGCCGGGCCCAGCAACTGGTACCTGGTGGGCGGCATCGTGCTCATCGCGGGCGGCTTCGTGGTCGCCACCCAGTACCGCTGAGGCGCCGTGCCGCGCTGACGGCGCGTCGGGGGCCGCCAGGCGGCGCTCCTCAGCCCAGGCGCTCGATGATGGTGGCGTTGGCCATGCCGCCCCCCTCGCACATGGTCTCGAGGCCCCAGCGCTTGCCGCTGCGCTCGAGCTCGTTGACGAGGGTGGACATGAGCTTGGCCCCCGAGCACCCGAGCGGGTGGCCCAGGGCGATGGCCCCGCCGTTCACGTTCACCCGCTCCATGTCGGGGTGCAGCTCCTTCTCCCAGGCCAGCACGACCGAGGCGAAGGCCTCGTTGATCTCGACGAGGTCGATGTCGTCGATCGACATCTTGGCCTTCTCGAGCACCGACCGCGTGGCGGGGATGGGCCCGGTGAGCATGGTGACGGGGTCCACGCCGGCCAGGGCGAAGGCGTGGAAGCGGGCGCGCGGGGTGAGGCCCAGCGCGTTGGCCTTCTCCTCGCTCATCACGAGCACCGCCGCGGCGCCGTCGGTGATCTGCGACGAGTTGCCGGCGGTCACCTTGCCGTCGGGCTTGAAGGCGGGCTTCAGGTTGGCGAGGACCTCGGCCGTGGTGTCGGGCCGCACGCCCTCGTCGCTGTCGACGACCTCGTCGGTGAGCCCGCCCTCGTCGTCCTTCACCCTGAGGGGCACGATCTCGCGCTCGAAGCGCTTCTCGGCGGTGGCCCGGGCGGCGTACTGCTGGCTGCGGGCGCCGAAGGCGTCGAGGTCCTGGCGCGACAGGTCCCACTGGTCGGCGATCATCTCGGCCGAGATGCCCTGGGACACGAGCCCGCCGCGCTCGGCGTAGCGGTTCATGAGCGTGGGCCCGAAGGGGAAGCCGAGGTCGCGCACCACCGACGACCCCATGGGGGTGTGGGTCATGTGCTCCACCCCGGCGGCGATGGCCACGTCGTAGGCGCCCGCCATCACGCCCTGGGCGGCGAAGTGCAGCGCCTGCTGGGACGACCCGCACTGGCGGTCGATGGTGGTGGAGGGGACCGACTCGGGGAAGCCGGCCGCCAGCACGGCGTTGCGGCCGATGTTGAGCGCCTGCTCGCCCACCTGCATGACGCACCCCATGATCACGTCGTCGACGACGGCGGGGTCGAGGTCGTTGCGCTCCACCAGCGCCCGGAGCGGCTCGGCCGCCAGGTCCACGGCGTGCCAGCCGCGCAGCTTGCC
>DATJBC010000024.1:0-5590 GCA_035515515.1 Acidimicrobiales bacterium | reverse complement strand
CCGCCGGGCCCCGGCCCGGCACCGGCCCGGCACCGGCCGCGCCCCGCCCCCCGGTGACCCGCCCCCCGGTGACCCGGCCGCCGGCCCGCCCGCCCATCCCGCCCGTGCCGCCCCGCCGGCCGCCCGGGGCCGGCCCGGGAGGTGGCAGTGGTCGCTGACGACCCCCGCGACCGGCTGGCGCTCGTCCTGGACGTGGACGACCTCGTGGTGGCCCTGCGCCTGGCGCGGGCCCTGCGGCCCTGGTTCGGCGTGGCCAAGGTGGGCCTCGAGCTCTTCGGAGCGGCCGGCCCCGAGACCATCTCCGCCCTCACCGTCGAGGGCTACCGGGTGTTCCTCGACCTCAAGTTGCACGACATTCCCACAACAGTGCTCCGGGCGGCCCGGGTCATCGGGGGGCTCGGCGTTGCCTACACGACGGTGCACACCCAGGGTGGCGACGCCATGGTGCGGGCCGCGGTGGTGGGCATGGCCGAGGGCGCGGCGGCGGCCGGCGCGCCGGCACCCTGCGTGCTCGGCGTCACGGTGCTCACCAGTGAGAGCGAGGCGCCACCGGCCGTGCTCGAGGAGCGAGCCCGGTTGGCGGCGTCGGCGGGCTGTGGTGGACTGGTGTGCGCCGCGCAGGACATCGCGGTGACGCGCCGTGTTGCGCCGGGGCTCGTGACGGTGGTCCCCGGCATCAGGCCCACGGGCTCCTCGACCGACGACCAGGCCCGTGCGGCCACCCCCGCGGCGGCCATCGCCGCCGGCGCCGACATCCTCGTCGTGGGCCGCGCCGTCACCGCCGCCGAGGATCCCTCCGGTGTCGCCTCCGCCGTGCTCGACGAAGTCTCGTCGTCATTGACGCGATCTCGCGCATGACCCCCGTACAGGGGGGCGCTATGGTGGCCCGCATGCCGCAACCTCCTGCACTCACCCCGGAGCAGCGCCAGGCGGCGCTGGACAAAGCCGCCAAGGTCCGTCGCGAACGGGCCGAGGTGAAAGAGAAGCTGAAGATGGGATCGATCACCCTGTCGGAGCTTCTGAACCGCGCCGAGCAAGACGAGACCGTCGGCAAGATGAAGGTGCTGTCGGTGCTCGAATCACTTCCCGGTCTCGGGAAGGTGAAGGCTCGCCGTCTCATGGAGACGGTGGGCATCAGTGAGAGCCGCAGACTGCAGGGGCTCGGTGCGAACCAGCGCGACGCGCTGCTGTCGCACACCGCAAGGTCCTGATCGTCGTCATCTCCGGTCCCGGAGGCGCAGGCAAAGGGACCGTGGTCGCCCGCCTGGTCGCGCAGGACCCGGCGCTGTGGCTCAGCAAGTCGTGGACGACGCGTCCGCGTCGCAACGGCGAGTCTCCCGATGCGTACACCTATGTGGACAGGGCGCGCTTCGAGGAGGCCGTCGCCGCGGGCGGCTTCCTCGAGTGGGCCGAGTTCCTCGGCAACCTCTACGGCACGCCCATCCCCGACGCCCCCCCCGGCAAGGACGTGGTGCTCGAGATCGATCTGCAGGGCGCCCGCCAGGTGAAGGCCATGCACCCCGACGCGCTGGTGGTGCTCCTCGTCCCCCCCTCTCCGCAGGCGCAGCGCCAGCGGCTGCGCCACCGGGGTGACGACGACGCCGAGGTGGAGCGGCGCATCGCCATCGGGGCCGAGGAGATGCGCCTGGGGCGCCAGATCACGCCCTACGTGGTGACAAACGACGAGGTGGACCGGGCGGTAGCGGAGGTGGCCGGTATACTGGACGCGCATCGCAATCTCCCGCCGGCGACGGACGCCGGCGCCCGTGGAGGAGCCTGAACCTTGGCCCAGCGCCGCACCACGCTCATGGACCCCCCCATCGAGGAGCTCCTCGACAAGGTGGACTCCAAGTTCACCCTGGTCGCCCTGTCGGCCAAGCGGGCCCGGCAGATCAACTCGTACTACAACCAGCTGGGGGAGGGCCTGGGATACGTGGTGCCCCCGCAGGTGACGTCGGTGTCGGGCAAGCCCCTCACCATCGCCTTCGAGGAGATCTCGGCGGCCAAGGCCACCTTCCACCGGCCCGAGCCCGGCGAGGAGCTCGAGGGCGAGGAGGCCGCCGAGGCCGCCGGCGAGCCCACGGGGCTCACCGCGCTCACGGGCGAGCGCAGCCCCGAGGAGCCGGAGGCCGGCGAGTAGCAGGCGGGAGCCCCGCCCGCGACCTGCCCGGAGCCCGGACGATGACGAGCCGCTCCGCCGTCGGCGCCACCGTGGTCCTCGGCGTCACCGGGGGGATCGCCGCCTACAAGGCCGTCGACGTGTGCCGCCGTCTCGTCGACGCCGGCGTGCACGTCGTGCCGGTCATGACCGACGACGCCACGCGCTTCGTGGGCGAGGTGACCTTGTCGGCCCTCGCCTCCGAGCCCGTGCGCCGGTCGCTGTGGGACGAGGACGACCCGATCCCCCACACCCGGCTCGGCCAGCGCGCCGCGCTCGTGGTGGTGGCGCCGGCGACGGCCGACTTCATCGGCAGGTATGCGCACGGCCTCGCCGACGGGCTGCTCACCGCCACGGTCCTGGCCACCCGGGCGCCCGTCGTGGTCTGTCCGGCCATGCACACCGAGATGTGGGAGCACCCGGCCGTGCAGGACAACCTGGCCACCTTGCGCGCCCGCGGCGTGCACGTGGTGGAGCCCGGCGTCGGTCGCCTGGCCGGGGGCGACGTGGGCGCCGGGCGCATGGCCGAGCCCGAGCGCATCGTCGACGCCGTGCTGGCCCAGCTCGGCCGCAGCACGGGCGACCTGGCCGGCGTGCGGGTGGTGGTGAGCGCGGGGGGGACGCGCGAGCCCATCGACCCCGTCCGCTTCATCTCCAACCGCTCCTCGGGCAAGCAGGGACACGCCGTGGCGGAAGCCGCCCTGGCGCGGGGGGCCGACGTGGTGCTCGTCACCAGCGCCCGCCGCCCCGCCCCACCCCGTGCCGTGGTGGTGGCCGTGGAGAGCGCCGCGCAGATGGAGGCGGCCATGCTCGAGCACGCCGCCCACGCCGACGTCGTGGTCATGGCGGCGGCCGTGGCCGACTTCCGGGTCAAGGCCCCCGCCGAGGCCAAGCTGGCCAAGTCCGACGGGGTGCCCGAGATCGTCCTCGAGCCGACGCCCGACATCCTGGCCGAGCTCGGCCGGCGCCGCCCGCCCGGGCAGGTCCTGGTGGGCTTCGCGGCGGAGACCCACGACGTGGCGGCGCGCGCCAGCGCCAAGATGCGGGCCAAGCACGTCGACCTCATGGTGGCCAACGACGTCTCGGCCGAGCAGGTGGGATTCGACCACGACACCAACGCGGTGACCATCCTGGGCAGCGACGGCTCGTGTCGCGCCGTCCCCCTGGCGTCGAAGCTCGAAGTGGCCCACGCCGTATTGGATAGTGTGGTCGACCGCCTGGGTGCCGAGCGCCGGGGTGGGGGCGGCGGCACAGCCGGTGCCTCTGGGGGGGACCACGAGCCGAGGAGCGAACCGTGACCACGCGCCACACCTTCACATCGGAGTCGGTGACCGAGGGCCATCCCGACAAGATGGCCGACCAGATCTCCGACGCCGTCCTCGACGCCGTGCTCGAGGAGGACCCGGGCTCCCGGGTGGCGTGCGAGACCCTGCTCACCACCGGCCTGGTGGTCGTGGCGGGCGAGATCTCCACCCAGTGCTACATCGACATCGCCAGCCTGGTGCGGTCGGTGGTGTGCGACATCGGCTACGACAGCGACTCGCACGGCTTCAACGGCCGCACCTGCGGCGTGATGGTGGCCCTCGACGAGCAGTCACCCGACATCGCCCAGGGCGTGAGCACGGCGCACGAGCTGCGCACCGGCTCGGGCGGTGAGGACATGCTCAACGCCCAGGGTGCGGGCGACCAGGGGATGATGTTCGGCTACGCCTGCGACGAGACGCCCGACCTCATGCCCCTGCCCATCTGGCTGGCGCACCGCCTGGCCCAGCGCCTGGCCCAGGTGCGCCGGGTGGGCGTCCTCCCGTACCTGCGCCCCGACGGCAAGACCCAGGTGAGCGTGGTCTACGAGGGCGGACGCCCCGTGGCCATCGACACCATCCTCGTCTCGACCCAGCACGCACCGGGCGTGGACATCGAGACGCTCCTGCTCCCCGACCTGCGCGAGCACGTCATCCACCCGCTCATCCCGCCCGACCTCGACGCCTCGGACCTGCGCGTGCTGGCCAACCCCACGGGGCGCTTCGAGCTCGGCGGCCCCCACGCCGACACCGGGCTGACGGGGCGCAAGATCATCGTCGACACCTACGGCGGCATGGCCCGCCACGGCGGCGGCGCCTTCTCGGGCAAGGACCCCTCCAAGGTCGACCGCTCGGCCGCCTACGCGGCGCGCTGGGTGGCCAAGCACGTGGTGGCGTCGGGCGCCGCCCGGCGCTGCGAGGTGCAGGTGGCCTACGCCATCGGCGTGGCCACCCCGATCTCGCTGTTGGTGGAGACCTTCGGGACCGAGGTCGTCGACCCCGACAAGATCGAGCGGGCCGTGCGGGAGGTCTTCGACCTGCGCCCGGCGGCCATCGTGCGCGACCTCGACCTCAAGCGCCCCATCTACCGGCGCACGGCCGCCTACGGGCACTTCGGGCGGTCCGACAAGGAGTTCACCTGGGAGGCCACGAGCCGGGTGGACGACCTCAAGCGCGCCCTGGGCCTGTAGCGGCCGCCCTGCGGCGCGCCGCCGGGCTGGCGCCGTGACGGCGGCGGGCCCGCGGCCGGGCCCCGGCGCCCCGGCCGCCGCCGGGCCCCCCCGGGTGGTGCGGGTGCTCCCCGATGTCCCCGCCATCGCCAAGGCCTTCGACTACGCCGTCCCCGACGCCCTGGGGCCCGAGGTCCGGGTGGGGTCCGAGGTCCGGGTGGTGCTGGGGGGGCGGCGGGTGTGGGGCTGGGTGGTGGCCGACGGGGTGGACCCCGAGCCCGGGGTGGCGCTGCGCCCCCTCGCCGCCGTGCGGGGCTGGGGGCCGCCCCCGGCGGTGCTGGAGGTGGCCGCCTGGGCGGCGTGGCGCTGGGCCGGGCCCCTGTCCATCCTCCTGCGCACGGCGTCGGCGCCGCGCGTCGTGCGCCGCCTGCCGTCGGCGCCCGGCCCGGCCCCGGGGGGCCCGCCCGCCACGGCGGCGGTGGCGCCCGGCCCGGCCGGGGAGGCGACCACGACGGTGGTGCGCGCCGGACCGGCGGCCGACCCCTGGCCGTGGTGCCGGCGGGCGGCCGCCCTGGTGGGGCCGGGGGCGGGCGTCCTCGTGCTCGCCCCGGGCCAGGGGGCGGCGCGGGCGCTGGCCCGGCGCTGGCACCAGGAGGGCACCCCCGTCGCCCTCCTGCCCGAGGAGTGGGCCCGGGCCCGCGCCGGGGGCTGCGTCGCCGTGGGCACCCGGGCGGCCGCCTTCGCGCCGTTGCCGCGCCTGGCCGGCGCGCTCGTGCTCGACGCCCACGACGAGGTGTACCACGAGGAGCGGTCCCCCACGTGGTGCGCCTGGGAAGTGGCGGCAGAACGCGCCCGGCGAGCCGGCGTGCCCTGCGTGCTCGTGAGTCCCTGTCCCACCCTCGACCTGCTGGGGCGCGGCCGGCTGGTCACGGCCCCGCGGGGGTTCGAGCGTGGGGGATGGC
>DATJBC010000023.1:0-23356 GCA_035515515.1 Acidimicrobiales bacterium | reverse complement strand
GGCGTCACCGGTGCGGCGACCCTCCACGCGCACCAGGCGCGTTCCCGCCGCGGTGGACAGCGACAGGTCGACGGCCGGGGCCACCTCGATCCCCCGGCGCACGAGCGCATCGGGCTCGGCCGCCAGCGCGCCGTCGCCGTCCCCGGGGATGACCACCACGCGGCGGTCGTCGCCGGCAACGAACGCCTCGAGGGCGCCCGACAGGCGGGGATGGGCGTCCAGCGCGGCGGTGGTGGCGGCGCCGATGTCGCTGCACCCTCTGAGGTCGACGAGGTTGCCGGCCACCACGACCACCCCCGGGCCGTCCCAGCGGTCGAGGATGCGGGCCAGGCCGTCGGCGGCCCACGTGGAGCTGGCCGTGGCGGCCGGGCGCAGCCCCAGGTTGGCCACCACGGCCACCCGCCGGCCGATACCGACGTGGAGCTCCGCGGCGCCGGTGCCGTGGTGTCCGGCACCGGCCGCACTGCTGTGGGCCTCGGGGGCGCCGCCGACCATGGCCATACCATTCTGCCAGCCGGGCACGGCCTCTCCGGCCGCGGCGGGGCCGGCGTCCCGCCCCGGCTGGTCGGCGGGGGCCTTGGGTAGGCTCGCCGTGGCGGGCGCGGCGCGGCCGCCCACCCAGGCCAGGAGGGGGTTGCCAGCCATGTCGGACGCCGGTCGGGCCGCCATCGACGACTTCTACCTCGAGGAGCGGGTCTTCCCGCCGCCCGAGGGGTTCGTCGACGAGGCGGTGGTGTCCGACCGGTCGCTGTTCGAGCGGGCCGCCGCCGACCCGGAGGGCTTCTGGGCCGAGCAGGCCGGCGCCCTGGACTGGTTCCAGAAGTGGCACACGGTGCTCGAGTGGGAGCTGCCCTTCGCCCGGTGGTTCGTGGGGGGGACCCTCAACGTGTCGGTGAACTGCCTCGACCGCCACGTGGCCGCCGGCCTCGGCCAGCGCGTGGCCCTGCACTGGGAGGGCGAGCCCGGCGACACCCGGACCATCACCTACGCCCAGCTGCTGGCCGAGGTCGAGCGCTTCGCCAACGTCCTGCGGGGCCTCGGGGTGCGGCGCGGGGACCGGGTGGCGATCTACATGCCCATGATCCCCGAGCTCCCCGTGGCCATGCTGGCCTGCACCCGCATCGGGGCGGCCCACTCGGTGGTGTTCGGCGGGTTCTCCCCCGACGCGCTGCGCGACCGCATCAACGACGCCGAGGCACGTGTCCTGGTCACGGCGGACGGCGGGTGGCGCCGGGGGGCGGCCGTGGTGCTCAAGGAGCACGCCGACAGCGCGCTGGCCGACACGCCGTCGATCGAGCACGTGGTGGTGGCCCGGCGCGTGGGCGACGCCGCCGGGGCCACCCCCATGCGAGAGGGACGCGACCACTGGTGGGACGAGCTCATGGCGGGGGCCGAGGAGCACTGCGCCCCCGAGCACATGGACGCCGAGGACCTGTTGTACCTGCTCTACACGTCGGGCACCACGGCCAAGCCCAAGGGCATCATGCACAGCACGGGCGGATACCTGACCCAGGTGGCCTTCACCCACCGGACCGTCTTCGACCTCCACCCCGAGCGCGACGTCTACTGGTGCGCGGCCGACATCGGCTGGGTCACCGGCCACAGCTACATCGTGTACGGGCCCCTCGCCAACGGCGCCACCAGCGTGATGTACGAGGGGACGCCCGACTTCCCCGACAAGGACCGGTGGTGGGACATCATCCAGCGCTACGGCGTCACCATCCTGTACTGCGCCCCGACCGCCATCCGCACGTTCATGAAGTGGGGCACCCAGTACCCCGAGCGCCACGACATGTCGTCGCTGCGCGTGCTGGGGTCGGTGGGGGAGCCCATCAACCCCGAGGCGTGGGTGTGGTACTGGCGCCACATCGGCGGCGGCCGCTGCCCGGTGGTCGACACCTGGTGGCAGACCGAGACGGGCGCCATCATGATCTCGCCCCTGCCCGCCATCACGCCCTGCAAGCCGGGGTCGGCCACCTTCCCGCTGCCGGGCGTCGGGGCCGAGGTCGTGGACGACGCCGGGGCGCCGGTCGAGCGCGGCGGCGGCTACCTGACGCTCACCGGGCCGTGGCCGTCGATGCTGCGCGGCATCTACGGCGACCCCGAGCGCTACCGCCAGACCTACTGGAGCCGCTTCGAGGGGCGCTACTTCGCCGGCGACGGCGCCAAGCGCGACGACGACGGCTACTACTGGCTGCTCGGGCGGGTGGACGACGTCATGAACGTCTCCGGCCACCGCATCTCGACCACCGAGGTGGAGTCGTCCCTGGTGAGCCATCCGACGGTGGCCGAGGCGGCCGTGGTGGGGGCCAGGGACGACACCACCGGCCAGGCCATCATCGCCTTCGTCACCCTCAAGGCGGGTGAGGAGCCCGGCTCGGCGCGCGGCGAGGAGCTGCGCAGCCACGTGGCCGGCCACATCGGCCCCATCGCCCGCCCCAAGACGGTGGTCTTCACCGACGAGCTGCCCAAGACCCGCTCGGGCAAGATCATGCGGCGGCTCCTGCGCGACGTGGCCGAGGGACGCGACCTCGGCGACACCACCACGCTGGCGGACCCCCGCGTCGTGGAGGAGATCCGGCGCCTGTCGGCCAGCAGTCCCGCCGAGGACTGACGCCGAGGCGCCGGCACCGACGTGACCGAACGGGCACCGGGCCCGCCCCCCGCACCCCCCAACTGGTGCTGGCGGGCGGCGGCCACCGAACCCGGCCCCACGGTGGTGTTCGACCTCGACGGCGTGCTCTCGGACGCCGCCGGACGCCAGCACTTCCTGGAGTGGGGACGGCGCGACTGGGACGCCTTCTTCGACGCCTGCGGGGACGACCCCCTGGTCGAGGAGGTGGCCCGCCTGCTCGAGCTGCTGGACGGCTCGCTGCGCATCGTGCTGCTCACCGGGCGGCCCCTGCGCGTGCAGCCCCAGACGCTCGCCTGGCTGGCGCACTACCGCCTGCGCTGGGACGTGCTCGTGATGCGCGACCGCGGCGACTACTCCCAGGTGTCGCGCTTCAAGCGCGCCGCCGTCGCCGACCTGCGGGCGCACGGGTTCGAGCCCGTCCTCGCCTTCGAGGACGACCCTCGCAACCGGGACATGTTCCACAGCGAGGGCATCCCCTGCATCTACATCCACTCCGGCTACTACGAATGAGGTCCGATGCCCCATCCCCGCAGGTTCCGCTTCGCCGCCCAGCTGTCCAAGGCGCCTGAGGGCACGGCCCGGTCCTGGGCCGAGCAGGCGAGGAAGGCCGAGGACCTCGGGTACGCCACGCTGCTCATGCCCGACCACTTCGGCGACCAGCTGGCCCCCACGCCGGCGCTGGTGGCCGCGGCCGACGCCACCACGACCCTGCGCGTGGGCACCCTCGTCTACGACAACGACTACCGCCACCCCCTGGTGCTCGCCAAGGAGGCGGCCACCGTCGACGTGCTGTCGGGAGGGCGGCTGGAGCTGGGCCTGGGGGCGGGGTGGATGCGCAGCGACTACGAGCAGTCGGGCATCGCCTACGACCGCCCCGGCGTGCGGGTGGACCGCTTCGCCGAGGGGGTCGAGGTCATCGCCGGCCTGCTCCAGTCCGACGAGCCCTTCTCCTTCGCCGGTGCGCACTACACGGTCACCGACCACACGCTCCTGCCCCGGCCCGTGCAGCGTCCCCGCCCGCCGCTCATCCTGGGGGGCGGGGGCCGGCGTGTCCTCACCCTGGCGGCCCGGTGGGCCGACGTCGTGAGCATCAACGTCGACCTGCGGGCGGGCACCGGGGGGCCCGAGGCCGCCCCCAACGCCACGCCCGCTGCCACCCGGCAGAAGGTGGCGTGGGTCAAGGAGGCCGCCGGGCCGCGCTTCGACGACATCGAGCTCAACTGCCTGATCGGCTTCGCCATCATCACCGGCGACCGCCAGGGGGTCGTCGACGCCATGGCGCCGTCGTTCGGCCTCGACCCGGCCGACGCCCTGCACGTGCCGCTCGCCCTCATCGGCACGCTGGAGGAGATGGTGGAGGAGCTGCAGTGGCGGCGACAGGAGTACGGCATCTCGTACTTCTCGGTGGAGGCCGACTGCTGGGAGGCGCTCGCCCCCGTGGTGGCCCGCCTGGCCGGCACCTGAGGGGCGGCGGGCCCGTCAGGGCTCGGCCACGGGCGGGGCGACCAGGGCCGGCGCGCCCGGCGCGGGGCGGGTGGCGAGCACGCACCCGGCCAGGATGAGGGCGAAGCCCGCCCCGCTCGCCAGCCCGAAGGGCTCGCCCAGGGCGGCCACCCCCACGAGCACGGCCACGGCCGGGTTCACGTAGGTGATGACGGTGGCGCGCATGGCCCCCACCTCGGCGACCAGCGCGAACAGGGCCACGAAGGCCACCACGGTGCACGCCGCCGTGAGGCCCACCACCGACGCCAGCACCGGCGCCGAGGGGGTGCGGGCCGGCACCTCCAGCGCGGCGGGCGCCGCGTAGGCCGCCGTGCACGCCGCCAGGGACAGCGCCACCACCCCCAGGCTGGGGAGGTCCGACAGGCGGCGGGCCACCACCCAGGGGCCCAGGGCGTAGCCGAGGCCCACCGCGCCCAGCGACACCGTGGCGAGGACGTCGGAGCGGCCCACGTCGAAGCCGACGAGGACGGCCACGCCCCCGAAGCCCACCGCCAGCCCGCCCAGGCGCCGGGCGTCGAGGCGCTCCGAGCGCGTCACCCACGCCACCAGGGCGGCGAAGAGGGGGACGGTGGCGATGAGCAGGGCGCTGAGCGAGCTCGACACGCGCGTCTCGGCGCTGAAGAGCAAGAACCACGGCACGCCGATCTCGACGGCGGCGAACACCAGGACGGGGCGCCACCGGCGCAGCGCAGGGGCCAGCTCGCCGCGCGCCGCCGCCAGGGGCAGGAGCACGGCCGCGCCGCCCCCGGTGCGCACGAAGACCAAGAACGCCGGGTGCAGCTCGCGCACCGCCACCTTGATCATGAAGTACGGCAGGCCCCAGATGACGCCCAGCGCGCCGAAGAGCAACCACCCCCGGCGCGTCATGACGCCATGATGCCCCGCCTGCTCAGGCCGGCCGGCCTCCCGGGCACCACGCGTTGGCCGGCACGCCGGCACAGGGGTTGGGCATGGTGGGGAGCTTCTTGGGCAGCGGGTGCATCACGACGCCGGTGGCCTTGGGGTACTGGGCCCCGGCCGGGCACGTGCCGAAGCCGGTGTCACACAGGACCTGGCTGAGCAGCGCCCCGCCGGTGTCGGAGGCCGAGGTGGCGCCGTTGCAGGTGGGCTGGGTCTGCTCGAGGTCGGCGGGCGTGGCGCCGTCGGGGGCGGCGTTCCCGGCGAAGCAGTTGCGGGCGCCGCCGCCGGTGATCACGATCTGGCCGAAGTCCCCGTTGGAGGGGTTCTGGAAGTAGCCGTCGTGGGTGAAGGTGTTGTCGATGAGGGCGTCACCCTTGTCGTCGTAGACGCATCCGAACCCCTGGATCTCGTTGCCGCCCGTGCCCGCGCACGTCTGGTGCAGGACGGGCGGGTTGGAGTCCGGGTAGGGCACGAAGAGCACGCCCCACGCCCCGTTGTCGGCGAAGGTGTTGTCCATGACGGTGTCGTTGGTGCCGCCCGACACGGTCATGCCCGTGCCCACCGGTCCCGCCGCCGCGCTGCCCGCCGCGGGCACGTCGGGGTTGTTGTTGTCGTGCACCGAGTTGTGGATGAAGACCCAGCACGAGTGGGTGTGCGTGACGGGGCTGGTGGCGCCCCCGGGGCAGGCGCCGTTCTGGGGGGCGGGCGGGTCGCCGTCGATCTGGGTGTTGGTGTCGAGGCCGTCCTCGTTGTTGTCGAACTGGGAGTTCTCGATGACCACGGCCCCGCCCGAGTTGGTACCCGAGTACCCCAGGGCGTTGAACTCCATCCAGGCGTGGTCGATGGTGACACCGCACTGCTGGAGGCAGGCGCCGACGTACATGCCCGAGTCGTTGAAGTTGCTGGCGTAGAGCTGGTCCCACGAGCCCGCCCCGGCCGCGTTGGACGAGAAGATCCCGTACTGTGCCGCGGTGTCCTCGCCGCCGTAGTAGGTGGACGTGGTGGTGAGGTAGGAGCCGCCGTAGCCGTGCAGGCCGATCTTCCCGGAGTCGGCGCCGCCGTTCCACCAGATCTCGTTGCCCGACGCACCGCTGCCCGCCAGGAAGTTGCACGCCGTGAGGTTCTGGATGCTCACGCCGTTCGCCTTCCACGCCACGATGCCGTTGCGGCCCACCGCCTTGCCGCCGACGCGGGCCCCGAGCTCCTGGTCCGACGGGTCGGCGCTGCACTGCGGGGCGCCGGGCTTCGTGCCGTCCACGACCACCGTGGCGCGGTTCATGCCCCGCAGGTGGAGGCCGGAGGTCCTGATGACCACGCCGCCGAAGTCGCCGCTGTCGGTGTCGGCGGGCTTGTGTGTCAGGTCGTCGGTCTCGTGGTAGTCGCCCGGGGCCACCAGCACCCAGTCGCCGGGCCGCGCCGCGTCCACGGCGGCCTGGATGGTGCGGTACTGCCCGGCGTGGCCCTTGTACGTCCCCACCAGGAGCACCGCCCCGGCGCCCGTCGCGCCGCCCGTCGCCGTGCTGCACGCCGCCAACGTCGTCGCCGTGGCCAGTCCGAGGGCCCAGAAGGCCACCACCGACCTGGGGCGCATCGCTGCTCTCGTCGTCATCGTCTCCCCCGGTAGGTCGCGATCGCCCCGGCACGCGGCGGCGCGGCCCGTCCCTGCTCGTGGCGGCGGCACGGCGTCGTCGACGTGGCGAGCCGGACCGAACATAGCAATCGCTCGTCACCAGCGCGGTGAGCCGACGCGCCATCGGACGCCGCCCTCGGATGGGCCGCCCAGGGCCGCAGGGCCTAATGTCGATCGCATGACCGACGCACCGTTGCGGGGAGCCACCATCGTCGTCACCGGGGTCACCGGCCAGGTCGCGGAGCCCCTCGCCGTCGCGCTGGCCGCCGACAACACCGTCTTCGGGGCGGCCCGCTTCTCCGACGCGGCGGCCCGACAGCGCCTGGAGGACGCCGGCGTGCGCTGCGTGCCGGTGGATCTCGGCGCGGGCGACCTGCGCCCCCTCCCGGCCGAGGCCGACTACGTCTTGAACCTGGCCGTGACCAAGAGCAACGACTGGGACACCGACCTCCTCGCCAACTGCGGCGGCGTGGCCTCGCTCATGGAGCACTACCGGGAGGCGCGCGCCTTCCTCCACTGCTCGAGCACCGCCGTGTACAAGCCCATGGGCCACCACGTGTTCGCCGAAGGCGACCCGCTGGGCGACAACCACGCCGTCTGGCCGTTCCTGCGCACCTACAGCATCTGCAAGATCGCCGCCGAGGCCAGCGCCCGGTGGGCGGCGCGCCGCTTCGGCCTGCCCACCGTCATCACCCGCTTGTCGGTCCCCTACGGCGACCGGGGCGGGTGGCCCGCCGTCCACCTGCACATGATGCGCAACGGGTCGGCGGTCCCCGTGCACGTGGACGCCCCCAGCGTTTACCACCCCCTGCACGAGCACGACATCGCCCGCATGCTGCCGTCGTTCCTGGCGGCGGCCTCCGTGCCCGCCACCGTCGTCAATTGGGGAGGGTCGGCCGCCGTGAGCATCGAGGAGTGGTGCACGCACCTCGCCGCGCTCACTGGCCTGCAGGCGCGCTTCGAGCCGACCGAGCACACCATCGACAGCGTTCAACTCGATCTCACCCGCATGCACGAGATCGCCGGGCCCACCGCCGTGGACTGGCGCGAGGGCATGCGCGCCATGGTGGCCGCGCGCCACCCCGAGCTGCTGGAGTCGGCGCGCCCCTCGATCGCCTAGCCGTGGGGCCCAGCGCCTGCCATGCGGCGCGCCGTGGCGCCCCGTGCGAAGCGCGGCTGGGACGGCCGCCGGTCGGGGACCTCCTCCTGGGTGGTCTCGGGCCTGCCCAGTAGCCAGCCCAGGACGAGCAGGAGGCCGGCCAGCACGAGCACGGGCAGGTCGCCGCCCCGCTCGTAGAGGGTCTTGCCGGTGCGCAGCGCCACGTCGTCGACCACGACGGCCCGCTTGGCCAGCACCGAACGGGCCCGCACGCGGCCGTGGTTGTCGATCACCGAGCTGAACCCGGTGGGCGCGGCCTGCACGAGGTCGCGGCCTTCGGCGATGGCCTGGAGCCGGGAGGCGGCGATCTCCTGGGTGGGCACCTGGCTCGTCTTGTAGGACGACGTGTTGGTGGGCACCACCAGCAGCTGCGCGCCGGCGCGGGTGGCGACCCACCCGCGCTCGGCGAAGAACACCTCGTAGGACACCATCGTGCCGAGCGGCCCCGCCGGGGTGCGCAGCACACCGTTGCTATGGCCGGGCACGGCGTCGAGCGGGACGGCGGAGAGGTCGGCCAGGTGCGAGAAGAACCCGCGGTAGGGCACGTACTCCCCGAAGGGCACGCGGTGCACCTTCTCGAAGCGGGCCACCAGCTTCCCCTGGGGTGAGAAGGCCACGATCTCGTTGCGGAACCGCTGTCCGGGCACCGTCTCGGTCACCCCCACCACGAGCGTGGCGTGCAGCGACACCGCCAGCGAGCCGAGCTGGGACTGCACCGACGAGTGGCCGATGAGGCCGTCCAGCTTGACCACGTCCTCGGGCCACAGCACGAGTTGGGGCGGGCGGCCCCCGTCGTCGGAGGCGATGGCGCCGGTGGCGGCCACCTGGGCGTTGTACACGACGCTGCCGGGCACCTCGGACTGCCTGAGCCCGCGAGCCCCGCCGCCCTGGACGGCGGCGGCGCGCAGGGTGTGGATGGCCGGGCCGCCGTCGGGGGCGACCGCCCCCCACACGCTCAGGCCGGCCACCACCGCCAGGGACAGCCCGCCCGCCACCAGCGCCGTGACGGGAAGGTGGCCTCGTCCCCGCCGCGCCCACGAGATGAGCGCGCTCACCACCCGGGCCAGCCCGCCCCCCGCCAGCCACACCATGGCCACCAGGAGGAGCGGCCCCCCCAGCCGGGCGGCGGGGGCGAGCGGGCCGGCCGCCTGTCCCAGGGCCACGCCGCCCAGCGGGAGGCCGCCAAAGGGCCAGATCGAACGGAGCGCCTCGGCCAGCACCATGGCCCCCGCGAGCGCCACGGTGCGCCCGCGGGTCCGGCGGGTGGCGCACGCACAGGCCAGTGCCAGCGCCAGGGCCTCGACCACCATGAGCACGACACCGCCGTAGACGTTGAACGAGGTGGCCCAGTACAGGCCGGGGGCGAACAGCCCCAGCCCGGCTACCCACCCGGCCAACAACCGGGCGCGCAGGCGCAGGCCGTCGAGGCGCCACCACAGCAACCCGGCCGCGGGGAAGGCGAGCACCCAGAAGCCCCACGGCGGCAGCGACAGCGCCAGGCCGACACCGGCCACCAGCGCCGGGCCGACCACACGGCCCCGGCGCGGGGCCCGTGTGGTGCGGGACGGACGGGGCTCGCGCCGGTGGGACCGGAGGTGGCGTCCCCGACGGGGCCTGGCCTCGGGCGGGGCCGGCGCCGTGGGCCGGTCGAAGTACCCCGACGCAGCCGCGCCGGTGGCACCCACCGCACGGACTCTGCTGGCGGCGCCACCACCCACCACACCCGCGGCTCCGACGGCACCCACCGCACCAGCGGCACCCGCGGCACCCACGGCACCCACGGAGCCCGCGGCACCACCACCCACGGCGCCTGTGGCACGATCGCCCACGGCGCCTGTGGCACCACCGCCCACGGCGCCTGTGGCGCCGACAGCATCCGCGGCGCCGGTGGCGCCCACCGGACCGAAGGCACCGCCGGTCGCACCGACCCCGTCGGGTGTTCCCACGATCCCGGGCGGGGCGGGCGGGGCGGGCGGGGCAGGAGGGTTGACGACGTCGCGCCGCGCGCGCCCGCGCCCGCGCTTGGTGGGCCGCGCCGTGGCCTCGGCGTGGTCGCGTTTGGTGGCTCGATGTCTCTTGGCGGCGGGCTCACGCTTCGCCGAGCGGTCCTGTTTCCCGGTCCGGTGCCGTTTGGCGCCGTCAGGCGTCTTTCCGGAGCGGTCGGCCGCCGGAGGGGTGTCCGGCGTGGCGACGACGTCGGGGGCGGCGACGTAGGGGTTCTGCGGCAGGTTCGCGTTCCACGGGTCGTCGGTCACGGCCTCACCCCCGTCCTCATATCCGTCCCACCACGACGCCCCCGCCCACCAAGGCCGACGCCGCCCGTCGTCCACTGTCGATGCAGGCCGGGATGCCCACGCCTCGCAGGGCGGCACCGGCCACCGCCAGGTTGGGCAACGCTGCCACCCTGCGCTCGATCTCGGCCACTCGCGCCAGGTGGCCGACCTCGTACTGCGGGAAGGCATCGGGCCAGCGCGTCACGACGGTCTCCGCCGGGGTCGCACGCAACTCCATGAGGGGGCCGAGCTCCGCCACCACCCGCTCGGCGATCAGGTCGTCGGTCATCGACAGGTGGCGGTCGTCACCGAAGCGTCCGACCGAGGCCCGCAGCAGGACCTCACCGGGAACCTCCATCTCCGGCCATTTGGCGCTCAGCCACGTGCACGCCGTGACCAGCATCCCGGACTCGGCCGGCACCAGGAACCCGGTGCCGTCGAGGGGCCGCCCCACGCCCGCCGTCGGGACGCGCATCGTCACGATGGTCACCGTCGCCTGGGGGATGGCGGCCAGCTCGGCGCCCAGCGCGTCGTCGACGGGGCCCAGCAGCCGGGCGGCGGCGGTCGCCGGGGTCGCCACCACCACCGCCTCGGCGGCCTCGGCCTCCCCGCCGGCGTGCACGACCCAGCGGGCCCCGTCGTGCCCGTGGTGGCCGGCGTCGGGGGTGAGATCGAGGCGGTCGACTTCGGCGGCGGTGCGCAGCACGGCCCCCCGCCCCGACAGCGCCGCGCCCAGGGCGTCGACGAGGCGCGTCATGCCGCCGCGCACCCGCAGGAAGACGGGGGTGTCGGGGCCCGGGGGGGACGGCGCGGCCCGACGCAGGTGACGCATGACGCTGCCGGGGACCGCGGCGTCGAGCAGCGGCGGGTACACGGCGGCGGCGCTCATGCGACGGGTGTCGCCGGCGTGGATGCCACCGACGAGCGGGTCGACGAGACGCGCCGTGACCTGGCGCCCCAGGCGGGGCCGTGTGATGGCGGCCACCGCCCGGTCGGCTCGCGCCGCGCCGGACGCGGCCCCCACGCCGACGAGGTCGAGCGCGGCGCGCACGACGCCGGCGGGCGACAGGATCCCCGAGCGCGCCAAGGGGCCCAGGCGGGTGGGCACGCCCAGGGCCAGTCCGGCGGGCAGCCGCCGCAGGCGCCCGCGGGCCCACACGTAGGCCGCGCGGCTGGCCGGGGCCACGAGCTCGTCGCCCAGGCCGAGCGCCTGGCACAGCTCGAGCGCCTCCGGTCGCCGCGCCACGAAGGCGTCGGGGCCGACGTCCACCGCCCGGCCCCCGATGTCCTGGCTGCGCAGCTTGCCCCCCAGGCGGCCGTCGGCCTCGTAGACCACGACCCGCATCCCCGGCGCGGCGTCGAGCAACGCCCACGCCGCGCTCAGCCCGGCGATCCCCCCGCCCACCACGGCCACGGTGGAGCCGGAGCCGATGGTCACGCGGCGCGGTGCCGGGGCCGCGCTCATGCGCCCACGGCGCGCCGCACGACGTCGGCGAGGACGTCGCAGAAGCGGGGGTCGTCGTTCAACGAGGCGGTGCGGGCGAAGGCCAGCCCGGCGCGGCGCGCCACGGCGGCCGCCTCGATGTCGATGTCGTAGAGGACCTCGAGGTGGTCGGACACGAACCCGATGGGACAGACCACGACCCCCCGGCTTCCGGCGCCCGCCGAGGACTCGATGGCGTCGCGCACGTCGGGACCGATCCAGGCATCGGCGGTGCGCCCCGCGCTCTGCCAGACGACCGACCACCGGGAGAGGCCGGCCTCCGCCGCCACCGCCCGCGCCGACTCCCGGACCTGCTCGGCATAAGGGTCGCCCTCCTCGACCAGGCGCGCCGGGACGCTGTGCGCGCTGAAGAGGACGTCGGCGCGGGCGCGCACGTCGTCGGGGAGCGCGCCCAGCGCCTCGTCGACGCGTGCCGCCACGAGGGCGATGAAGCCGGGGGTGAGGTGCCAGTGCTCGATCATGTGCAGCGCCGGGGCGCCCGGGGCGCTGGCCGCCGCCGCTCGGGCGCGCCGCGCGTACTCGCCCACGCTGGCCCGCGAGAAGTGGGGGGCGAGCACCAGGCCCACGATGGGGGTGGCGCCTGCCCCCGCCAGCTCGGCCACGGCGTCCTCGATGCGGGGGTCGGCGAACTTCGCCCCGCCCGCCACCCGGAAGGCGCCGGGGGCGTGCTCCTCCAGCGCCCGCGCGATCCCCGCGAGCTGGGCGGCGGTGCGCTCGTTGAGCGGCGACAGGCCGCCGATGGCCTGGTAGCGGCGCTCGAGGTCGGCGAGCAGGGCCGGCGGCGGGGGGCTGCCCCGGCGGATCTCGGTGTAGAAGGCGGCCAGGTCGCCGGGCGTGCGAGGCGTGCCGTGCGCCATCACGAGCACGCCGGTGGCCGTCACGGTGCCTCCCCGTGCGCCAGGGCCCGGGGGTCGGCGCGGTGCACGACGTCGACGACACGGGCCAGCACGTCGGGGTCGGTCTCGGGCAGCACCCCGTGCCCGAGGTTGAAGACGTGCCCCCGCCCCCCGCCGCGCGCCAGCACGTCGCGGGTGGCGGCCTCGACCACCGGCCACGGTGCCAGGCAGGTGGTGGGGTCGAGGTTGCCCTGCAGGGCGCGTCCCGTGCCCACGCGCCGGCGCGCCTGGTCGAGGGGCACGCGCCAGTCCACGCCGACCACCTCGCAGGCGGCGTCCGCCATGAGCGCCAGGAGCTCGCCCGTGCCCACGCCGAAGTGGATGCGGGGCACCCCGGTGTCCTCCAGCCCCTCGAACACGCGCCGGGTGGCGGGCAGCGCGTGGCGGGCGTAGTCCTCGGGGGACAGCGCCCCCACCCAGCTGTCGAAGAGCTGCACGGCGGACGCCCCCGCCTCGACCTGGGCCCGCAGCGCCGCCACGGCCATGTCCGCCAGCACCTCCAGCAGCGCGTCCCACAGGCCGGGGTCGGCGCGCATGAGCGTCTTGGTGCGGGCATAGGTCCGGGAGGGGCCGCCCTCGACCAGGTAGCTGGCCACCGTGAAGGGGGCGCCGGCGAACCCGACGAGGGGCACGCCCATGGGGGCGAGCTCCTCGGTCACCAGGCGGACCGTCTCGAGGACGTAGCCCATGTCGCCCTCGGGGTCGAGGGGCCGCAGACGGGCGAGGTCGGCGGGCCCGGCGAAGGGCTGCTCCACCACCGGCCCCCGGCCCTGCTCGACGTCGACCCCGAAGCCCACGGCCGCCACGGGCACCACGATGTCGCCGAAGAGGATGGCGGCGTCCACGCCGTAGCGGCGCACCGGCTGCATGGTCAGCTCGGCGGCCACCTCGGGCCGGCGGATGGCGTCGAGCACGCTGCCCGGGCCCCGCGCGGCGCGGTACTCGGGCAGGGACCGCCCCGCCTGGCGCATGAACCACACGGGCACCCGGTCGACCGGCTGGCATCGGCAGGCCCGCAGGAACGCCGAGTCGGCGAGTGGCACGTCCACGGACGCTACCTGACGTCGCCAGCAGGCATTCTCCCAGTTCGACCGGCGCAATGCGGCCGTCGGCGGGCTCGGCGCGGGCGGACGAAAAGGCGCGGCCGAGCGATAAGATCGATGGTTCTCCATGCAGCCGAGGTGAAGAGGGAGCGGCCGTGGCCATGCATCCTGAGCTCGAGGCGGAGCAGGCCCATGTGGACCGCGCCTACGAACGCCTCGACCGGTTGCGTGAGGACACCCAGGAGCTGATCCGCTCGGTGCTCGACCAGGGCCGGGGCGGCACCCACCAGTTCCGCGAGGAGCGCGACGTCATCGTCCGCACCAGCCTGGCCCGCCTCGACCAGCTGGACATCGGCGAGCAGGCGCTGTGCTTCGGGCGCATCGACCGGCGCGACGAGGCGGCCGGTGACGGGGGGCCCCCGGCCACCGAGAGCTTCCACATCGGCCGCCTGGGGATCTCGGGCGACGACCTCGAGCCCCTGGTGGTCGACTGGCGGGCCCCCATCGCCGAGCCCTTCTACCGGGCCACCGGACGCGACCCCATGGGGCTCGTCCTGCGGCGGCACCTGGCGGCCCAGGGCCGGCGCATCGTGGGGATCGAGGACGAGCGCTTCGCCCGGGCGGCGGGCGGCAACGGCCGGGGCCCGGTCGAGCCGGGCCCGTCCGCCGGGCCGGGCGCCGGCGGCGCCCCGGTGTCCCCCGACGGAGGTGGCGACCTGGAGCTCGGGGGGCCGGGGGCGCTGCTGGCCGCCCTGGAGGGCGTCCGCACCGGGACCATGCGCGACATCGTGGCCACCATCCAGCGGGAGCAGGACGAGATCATCCGCTCCAGCCTCCCCGGGGTCATGGTCGTCCAGGGCGGCCCCGGCACCGGCAAGACGGCGGTGGCGCTGCACCGGGCGGCATACCTTCTCTATACGCACCGCTTCCCCCTCGAGCGCCAGGGCGTCCTGGTGATCGGGCCCAACCCCCTCTTCCTGCGCTACATCGAGCACGTGCTGCCCTCGCTGGGGGAGAGCGGCATCACCCTGTCCACCATCGAGGGTCTCGTCCACGGCGTGGGGGTGCGGGCCGAGGACCCCCCCGGGGTGGCCCGGCTCAAGGGCGAGGCCCGCATGGCGAGCCTCGTGGCGCGGGCGGTGCGCAGCCGCCAGCGCCCCCTGCGGCGTGACGCCGAGGTCCCCTTCGGGGCGGCCGTCCTGCGCCTCGACGCGGCGGCCTCGGCGGGGATCGTGGCCGCCGCCCGGCGCCGGCCGGGGACCCACAACGCCCGCCGGCGCTTCGTCGAGCAGCTGGTGGTGCGGCGCCTGGCCGACGACTATCTGCGGGTCCTGGCCGCCCACGGCTCGGCGCCGGCCGCGCCCCTCGCCGGGGAGCCCGGCCCCGACGGCCAGGGGGGGCCCGCCCAGGCGGCGTCCTGGCCCGTCTCGGATCCCGGGGCCGGTCGCAACGGTCAGGGGCCGGCGGGCCCCCGCGCCGGCGAGGCGCCCCCCGCCGACGTGGTCGACGACGAGGGTGGTTTCGACCTGGCCGAGTTCTCCCGCCAGGTCCGGCGGGTGCCGCAGGTGCTCGAGATCCTCGACCGCGTGTGGCCACGGCTGAGCGCCGAGGAACTGCTCCACGACCTGTTCGGGTCCCCGCCCCTGCTGGCGCTGGCGGGGCAGGGGGTCCTTTCCCCCCACGAGCAGGCCGCCCTGCGCCGCCCCCGCAGCACGGCCCTGGCCGACATCCCCTGGACGGTGGCCGACCTGGCCCTCATCGACGAAGCGCGCGTCCTCCTCGGCCCCCGCCGGGCCCGCGCGGGATCGGGGCCGGCCGGCGAGCACGACGACGGGCCCCGCACCTACGGCCACATCGTGGTGGACGAGGCCCAGGACCTCTCCCCCATGCAGCTGCGCTCGGTGGCGCGCCGCTCGTTGTCGGGGTCGATCACCGTGGTGGGCGACATCGGCCAGGCCACGGGGCCGTGGGCGCCCACGGACTGGGACGAGGTGGTGGCGCACCTCCCCGGGCAGCGCCCGGCCCGCAAGGTCGACCTCACGGTGAGCTACCGCACGCCGGCCGAGGTCGTCGAGGTGGCCGCCCGGCTGCTGGCGGTGACCGCCCCGGGCCTGCGGCCGCCTCGCCCCGTGCGTCGCACCGGGGTGGCGCCGCGCTTTGCGCGTGTGGAGTCCGGGGACCTGGCCCGGCAGGTGGTGGCGGTGAGCAGCGCGCTCAGCCGCGAGCTGTCGCCGGGGACCACCGCCGTCCTCGCCCCCTCGTCGTTGCTCGCCGATCTGGTCATGGCCCTCGACGCCGCCGGGGTGGAGGCCACCGACCCCCGGCGCGACGGCCTGGGGGCGCCGCTCAGCCTCCTGCCGGTGGACCTCGCCAACGGCCTCGAATTCGACGCCGTGGTCGTCGTGGAGCCGGCGGCCATCGTCGAGGAGTCCCCCCAGGGACTGCGCGCCCTGTACGTCGCCCTCACCCGCCCCACGCAGCGGTTGGCGGTGGTCCACGCCCGGGAATTGCCGGTGGCCCTGGCGCCCTGAGGGGCGTCGCCGACGGCCTCCGAGGGGGCGTCGGCGACACCGTGCACGGTGCCCGACGGTGTTGGCGCGGAAGGGTCGCCGTCCGCTAGGAAGGACCCCGTGACGCAGGCCCTGTCGGTGGACCACCGGGCGCGGGCTCCACGCCACGTCCCCGAGCGGCCCCCGCTGCTCGCCGTCGGGGTGATGATCTGGCTGGGCTCGGAGCTGATGTTCTTCAGCGGCCTGTTCGCGGCGTACTTCACGATCCGCGCGCACGCCGCGTCGTGGCCGCCGCTCGCCGGCGAGCACCTCGACTACGTCCAGGCCGGGATCTTCAGCGTCGTCCTCCTGGTGTCGAGCCCGACGTTCCAGTTCGGCGTGTGGGCCCAGGAGCGCGGCGAGCGCCGTAAGGGCGTGGCGTGGATCGTCGTGAGCTTCCTCCTGGGCGCGGCGTTCCTCGGCAACACGCTCTACGAGTGGAACGACTTCGCCTCGCACAACCACGGCCCGGCGCTCAACGCCTACTGGTCGCTCTTCTACATCATGACCGGCATCCACGGCCTCCACGTGGCCCTGGGACTGGTGGCCATGATCTTCCTCCTGGGCCGCCTGGCGGGCCGGCGGGGCGACCCCGGTGAGACGAACGTCTTCCAGGCCGTGGGCTACTACTGGCACTTCGTCGACTTCATGTGGGTGGGCATCTTCAGCTGCCTGTTCCTGCTGAAGACGGGCTGAGGTCGGGGGCTCGTCTGCAGATGCGCGTACCGCTGCGCGGCCGGTACCTGCTCCCCGGCCTGCTCGTGGCCGGGGTGGCCGTCGTGGGCCTGCTCACCGCGGGAGCGGGGCCGTCGCAGGCCTCCACCCCCGGCTCCGGCACCGGCGTGCCCGGCGCGGCCAAGACGGTCTCGAGCCCCATGGCCGGACCGATCACCTACCACCTGCCGCCCGCCTCCTACGTCGCGCCGGGCCAGACCCTCTTCGAGCAGAACTGCGCCAGCTGCCACGGCGTGGACGCCTCGGGCACCGACAAGGCCCCCAACCTCCAGGGCCTGGGCCCGGCCACCGTCGACTTCTGGGTGTCCACGGGGCGCATGCCGCTCACCGACCCGACCAAGCAGCCCGAGCAGAAGCCCGACCGCTTCTCGCGCACCGAGACGCTGCAGATCGTGGCCTTCGTGAACTCGCTGGCGCCCGCCGCACCCGACTACCCGCCCGGCATCCCCAGCATCGACGTCTCGGCGGGCAACCTGGACGAGGGCAATTCGCTGTTCACGCTCAACTGCGCCGGCTGCCACACCATCACCGGCTCGGGTGACGCCCTGTCCAACGGCTTCTACGCGCCGTCGCTGCACAAGATCGCGGCGCGCCAGATCGTGGAGGCCATCCGCACGGGGCCCACCCAGATGCCGCACTTCGGGCCCCACAACCTCACCAACCAGCAGGTGGCCGACATCGTCCGCTACGTGACGGGGCCCATCCAGCACCCCGAGAACCACGGCGGCCTCGGCCTGGGCGGCATCGGCCCGGTGGCCGAGGGCTTCGTGGGCCTGCTCTTCGGTGTGGGAGCCTTGATGCTGGTGGCCTTCTGGCTCGGGGACCGGCGATGAGCGACGACGCCGGCACCATCGCACCCCCCGAGGCCGGCGGCAACGGGGCCCCCGGGGGCCTCCCCGTGACGTCGTTCGACTCGCCGCACCTGCGCCCCTACGCCAAGAACCCGCGGCGGGCCGAGACGATCATCGCCCTGTTCCTCTTGGCCGGCCTGGCCGGGTTCGCCGCCTACGGCGCCCTCTACTGGGTGGGCGGCCAGCCCCAGTGGGAGGGCGTGTTCTTCGGCGGCGGCCTGTTCGCCTTCGGGTTCGGCCTGTCGGCCTGGGGCAAGTACCTGCTGCCCCAGGGCCCCTTCGTCGAGGAGCGCCACACCTTGGCGTCCACCGAGCCCGAGGTGCAGTCCATGGCGGCCGCCATCGGGGACCGGGGGAAGATGGTCTTCCGCCGCCGCGGCTTTCTGGGGAGCATCCTCGGCGCGGGGGCGGGCGTCATGGGCATCGTCCTCGCCTTCCCGCTCCTGCGCTCGCTCGGGCCGCAGCCCAAGAAGTCCCTCGACACCACCAACTGGCGCGCCGAGAGCAGGGTGGTCGACCTCGACGGCAAGCCCGTGCACGCCGCCGACCTCGAGGTGGGCGGGGCCCTCACGGTGTTCCCCGAGGGCTTCGCCGGCTCGGCGGTGGACCAGACCATGCTCATCCGGGCCTCCGACCGCGCCATCACGACGCTGCCGGCCGGGCGCGAGACGTGGAGTCCCAAGGGGTACCTGGCCTACTCCAAGCTGTGCACCCACGCGGGGTGCCCCGTGGGCCTCTACGAGGAGAACCTCCAGCGCCTCTTGTGCCCGTGCCACCAGTCGCTCTTCGACGTGCTCACGGGGGGCAACCCCGTCTTCGGGCCCGCGCCGCGGCCGCTCCCGCAGCTGCCCCTCACGATCGACAGCCAGGGGTTCCTCCGGGCCCAGGCCGGCTACGACCAGGCCGTGGGCCCCGGGTTCTGGGAGCGCTCGTGAGCCCGGCCCGACCCCGCCACGGCGCCCGCCGGCGCCCGACCACGCGCCAGGACCCCATCGTGGCCGGGGTGCGCTGGCTGGACGAGCGCCTGGGCGTGGCCAAGGGCGGGCGCGTCCTGCTCGACAAGATCTTCCCCGACCACTGGTCGTTCCTCCTGGGCGAGATCGCCCTCTACTCCTTCGTGGTGCTCGTGGCCACGGGCATCTTCCTGAGCCTGTACTTCGTGCCGTCGGCCAACGAGCTCGTCTACCACGGCATCTACGCCCCCCTGCGGGGCTCCAAGGTGTCGGCCGCCTACGCCTCCACGGTGAACCTCTCCTTCGGGGTGCGCAGCGGCCTCGTGATCCGGCAGATGCACCACTGGGCGGCCGACGTGTTCGTGGGCGCCATCGCCGTGCACATGTGCCGGATCTTCTTCACCGGCGCCTTCCGCAAGCCCCGCGAGCTCAACTGGATGGTCGGGGTGACCCTCCTCACGCTGGCGCTGGCCAACGGCTTCATCGGCTACTCGCTGCCCGACGACCTGGTGTCGGGGACCGGCCTGCGCATCATGTTCTCCATCGTGCTGTCGATCCCCATCGTGGGTTCGTACCTGGCGACCTTCCTCTTCGGCGGCAACTTCCCGGGCGACGGCTCGATCATCCCCCGGCTGTTCATCATCCACGTGCTCGTCCTCCCCCTCATCATCCTCGGCCTGATCGCCGCCCACCTGGGGCTGCTTGTGCACCAGAAGCACACCCAGTTCGCCGGGCACGGCCGCACCGAGCACAACGTCGTGGGCTCACCCATGTACCCGACGTTCATCGCCAAGACGACGGGCTTCCTCTTCGTGATCACCGGCGTGCTGTGGGCCCTGGGTGGGCTGGCCCAGATCAACCCCATCTGGCAGTTCGGCCAGTACGAGCCGTACAAGATCAGCTACGCCGTGCAGCCCGACTGGTACATGGGCTGGCTGGACGGCGCCCTGCGCATCATGTGGCCGTGGTCGTGGACCTTCCTCGGCCACACGATCCCCTTCGTGGTCCTGCTCCCGGCGGTGGTGTTCCCCGGCCTGTGCTTCACCCTCTTCTACGCCTGGCCGTTCATCGAGGCCAAGCTGACGGGGGACACGATGGAGCACAACCTCCTCGACCGGCCCCGGGACAAGCCGCGCCGCACGGCCATCGGCGCGGCGTTCCTGGCGTTCTTCTTCACGTTGTTCGCGGCGAGCTCCACCGACGTGCTGGCGAACTTCTTCCACGTCTCGCTCAACGAGGTGCTGTGGTTCTTCCGCATCGCGGTGATCGTGATCCCCATCATCGTGGGCGTCTTCACCTACTACCTGTGCCGGGAGATGTCGGGGGTGCCGGGCATCGGCCGGCGTAAGCGGGCCGTGGTCATCGTCCGCAGCGCCACCGGCGAGTACGAGAGCGTGCCCAGCGAGCCCCGTCCCGGCGACGGCGCCGAGGAGCTCCTGCCCTCCCCGGTGCCCGTGCACATCGAGATCCCCGAGGACGAGGGCGACGGCGACGGCCGCCTCGAGCCCGTCGAGGCGGGCGGCTCCGGGGTGCGCCGGGTCCCGCGCCGGCCCTAGCCGCCGCCCGCCGCGCGCCGGGCGTGGCGCCTCCCGAGACCCCGCGGCCGGCCCACAGGGCCGCGGTGCGTGCCGCCGTCCCCGACGACGCCCCCGAGGTGGTCCGTCTGGCCGAGCTCATGTACCGCTCGCTCGGCATGGCGCACGACGACGAGGTATGGGCCGCCTGGCGCCGCGCCGCGGCGGCGGTCGTGCGCCTGCGGCTCGGTCCGGCCCTGCGCGTGGTGGTGGCCGAGCGCCCCGCGGGCGACGGCCGCCTGGTGGCGTGCGGGGCGGGCACCATCGTCACGCGGCTGCCCAACCCCTCCCACGCCGACGCCCGGGTGGGCTACGTCCAGTGGATGTCCACCGACGTGGCCTTCCGACGCCGGGGCCTGGGCCGGGCCGTGCTGGAGGCCCTGCTGGCGTGGTACGAGGAGGCGGGCGTGGACAACGTCGAGCTGCACGCCTCGCCCGCCGGCGTGGCGCTGTACCGGTCGGCGGGGTTCTGGGAGGGGAGCACGGGGCTGGCCCTGCGCCGACGCCCCTGGGACCCCTCGCCCGGGCCGTGAGCGCCGACGGGAGCGCCGGCGGCTCCTCGGCGACCCCGCTCGCCCGCAAGCTCGGGATCGGCCCCGGGGACGTGGTCGCCCTGGTGGGGGCGCCCCGCGGCTGGACGGTGCCCGGCCTGCCCGAGGGGGCCCGGGTGCGCCGGTCGCTGCGGACGGGGGCCGACGTGGTGCTGGCCTTCGTGCGCCGGAGGGCGGACATCGACGCCGTGGTGGGCGCGGTGAGGCCCGTGCTGGGCCCCGAGGACGCCCTGTGGCTGCTGTGGCCCCGGAAGGCGGCGGGACATCACAGCGACGTGACCGAGGGCCTGCTGCGCGAGGCGGTGCTGCCCACCGGCCTCGTGGACGTCAAGGTGGCCGCCGTGGGCGAGGACTTCTCGGGGCTGCGCTTCGTGTGGCGGCGGGAGCTGCGAGCGGGGGTGGCACCACGCCGTTTGTGAGGCCCGGGTGCGTCCTCGGACCGGGAGGGTACGCTAGCGACCTCTGCCGAGCAGCCAGTCGCCGCTGCGGCGGGCCTGTCGGGCACAGCGCGTGCCAGCGGCGCCGACGCGGCGCCGGAGCGAGTCGGGCAGTGACGCCCCGGGGGCGGCCACGAGGAGCACCGCTCGCCTCGCCGCCATCCCGAGGAACAGGGCCCCGGCCAGCACCACGAGGAGCGCACCGGCGAGGGCCAGCCAGCGCAGGGCCGAACCTGGCCCGGTGAAGGCCAGCGCCGACGACGGCACGGCCGGCGCCAGGGCGGCGGGGGTCGTGGTGACCGACGCGGGCCGGGTGGCGGACGACGTGGTCGTGGGGGCCGCGGTGGTGGACGTCCCCGCTGCCGAGGAGACGGTGATGCTCACCGAGTCCACGACGCCGCTGGTGACGCCGGTGGCGGTGATGGTGTGGGCGCCGCTCGGGGTGGAGGCGGGGATGGTCACCGCCGCGGTGACGTCCCCGTCGCCGTCTGCCACCGTGCTCCCCAGGGCGACCGCCGTGCTGAAGAGGGCCAGGTCGACGTGTTCACCGGCGGCGAAGCCCGCCCCGCTGAGGGTGACGGTGGTTCCGGGGGCGATCGGCGCCGAGCCCGTGCTCAGGGTGAGGGGCGGACCGGGTGGCACGCTCGTCGTCGTGCTCGACCCGCCCGCCGTCGGCGCTGTCGTGCTCGTGGCGCTCAGCGCCGTCGTGCTCGTCGTGCTCACCGTTGTGGTGCTCGTCGTGCTCGAGGTCGTCGTGCTCGAGGTCGTCGTGCTGGTGGAGGTCGTCGAGGGTGTCCCGGGCCTGGCGGAGGCGATCACCGGTGAGGCGGGTTTGCCCGTGGGCCCCGACGCGGTGATCCCCGACGGGGCGGTGTTGTTGGGGTAGATGGCGCAGGTCAGGTCGAGGGCACTGCCCGACACCACGAGGGTCACCCTGACGGAGCCGCCGACAGTGAGCGTGATCACGCCCCCCGACGCCGTGAACGGCCCTACCGTGCCCGGTGCGGCCGGAAGCTTCAGTGTCAGGCCTGCCCGGGGCACGGGCATGGGGATGGGCGCGTCGATGGGCAGGCTCCCGCCCGACAGCGATGCCGGGGTGGCCCCGGTGGCGTCGACCTGGACCACGGCGGTGCCGGTGATGGTCGAGTTGCCCAGGGCGGCCGCCGCCGAGACGATCGAGCTGGGCAGCGTCAGCACCGTCTGGAAGCCCGTGAGGTCGAACGACTGGCCGGGCGCCGGCGAGGCCGGGCTGATGGTGCCCTGTGTGACGACGCCGTTGATCACGATGTCGCCCACCGGCGTGCCCGGGCAGGACAGCTCGTAGGGGGCGGTGCCCGAGGTCGTGGCGGGGATGGTGGTCGTGGTGCCGGGCTCGGTCGTCGTGGACGACGGGGTCGTGCCATTGGCCGTGGCGATCACGGGCGAGGCGAGGGCCCCCGGCGGCGGCGACGAGGCGATCCCCGTGGGGGCGGTGTCGTTCGGGTACGTCTTGCACACCAGGTTCAGGTTGGCGCCCGACACCGAGATGGTGAGGCTGATCGACGGGTCCACCGACAGCGTGACGGGGCCGCCGGTGGCCGTGAAGGGTCCCACCGTCCCCGGTGTGGCGGGGAGCTCCAGCATCAGGCCCTCGGCCGGCACGGGGTTGGGGATAGGGGTGTCGATGGGCAGGCTGCCGCCCGACACCGAGGCCGGGGTGGCCCCTGTGGCGTCGACCTTGAGCACGGCGGTGCCGGTGATGGCCGCGTTGCCCAGGGCGGCGGCCGCCGAGACGATCGAGCCGGGGAGGTCGACGACCGACTGGAAGCCGGTGAGCTCGAACGCCTGGCCGGGCGCCGGCGCCGGCGGCGCAATGGTGCCGTCGGTCGCCACGTCGTTGAGCACGATGTTGCCCACCGGGGTGCCAGGGCAGTACAGCTCGTAGGGCGACGTGCCCCCCGTCGAGGCCGGGACGGTAGACGTCGTGGCCGGCTCCGAGGTCGTGGACGTCGTCGCACCGTTGGCCGTGGCGACCACAGGGGAGATGGGACTGCCGGGCGGCGCCGAGTCGGTGATGCCCGTGGGGGCGGCGTCGTCGGGGTACGGCGAGCACGTCAGGTTCAGGTCGGCGCCCGACACCGAGATGGTGAGGCTGATCGACGGGTCCACCGACAGCGTGACGGG
>DATJBC010000022.1:0-13824 GCA_035515515.1 Acidimicrobiales bacterium | reverse complement strand
GGCATGGACGGCCTCATCCACGTGTCGGAGCTGTCGTGGAAGCACGTGGACCACCCCTCGTCGGTGGTGTCGGTGGGCGACGAGGTCGAGGTGGAGGTGCTCGACGTCGACCTCGACAAGGAGCGCATCAGCCTGTCGCTCAAAGCGACGCAGACCGACCCCTGGCAGGACTTCGCCAACACCCACCAGGTCGGCGAGCTCGTGTACGGGCGGATCACCAAGCTCGTGCCCTTCGGGGCCTTCGTCCAGGTGGGTGACGGCATCGAGGGGCTGGTGCACATCTCGGAGATGGCCGGGCACCACGTGGACCTCCCCGAGCAGGTCGTGACCCCGGGCGAGGAGCTGTGGGTCAAGATCATCGACATCGACCTCCAGCGCCGCCGCATCAGCCTGTCCATCAAGCAGGCCGCCGAGGGCGGCGAGGTCTCCGAGGAGTACCGCGAGGCCTTCGGCGAGCACGCCTACGACGAGCAGGGCAACTACATCGGCGGGTTCGACTACGAGGGCACGCAGTTCACGCCCGAGACCGAGGCCCAGGCGGCGTGGGCCGAGTACGCCGCCACATCGGGCGCGGAGGACGGTGGCGGGGCGGGGGAGGCAGGCGCCCCGGCGTCCGAGGCACCGGCGTCCGAGGCACCGGCGCCCGAGGCCCCGGCAGCGGCCCCGGCCGGCGAGGAGGCGCCGGGCTGATCGCCCGGCCACGGCCGGCCGCGCCCCGGGCGCCGTCGGTCAGCTCCGGCCCGGCGTCAGCGCGTGGGGTCGATCCACAGCGGCGTCCGCTCGCCGGGGGCCGGTGCGGGCGGGGCCGGGGCAGGTGGGGGTGGCGCCGGCGCCCGCGGCGCGGGCGGTGGCGTCGCCGGCGTGGTATCGGGGGCTTGCACGCTCCACGGGGCGCGCCCCGCGTCGGGGGTGGTGGGCGCCGGCGTGGCGCCGTGCCCGTCGGCGCCCGACGGGGAGGCCGTCCAGGCGTCGCCCACCGGATGGGGGGCGGGGCCGGTGCCCAGCGGGAAGTGGCACGCCACGAAGTGGTCGGGCCCGATGGGCCGCATCTGCGGCTCCTCGTCGGCACAGCGCTGCTGGGCGTAGGGGCAGCGGGTGCGGAAGCGGCACCCCGACGGGGGGTTGATCGGCGAGGGGAGGTCCCCCGACAACGGTGCCTCGCCGTCGGTGGCGGTGCTGGGGTGGGGCTCGGGGATCGAGCGCAGGAGCGCCTCGGTGTAGGGGTGCTCGGGCTGGTGGTACAGCACGTCGGGCGGCGCCACCTCGCACAGCTTGCCCAGGTACATCACGGCCACCCGGTCGCTCACGTTCTTCACCACGGCCAGGTCGTGGGCGATGAAGAGCATGGTGAGCTGGCGCTCGCGCTTGAGGTCGTCGAGGAGGTTGAGGATCTGCGCCTGCACCGACACGTCCAGCGCCGAGACCGGCTCGTCGCAGATGAGCACGGTGGGGTCGAGCATGAGGGCCCGGGCGATGCTCACGCGCTGGCACTGGCCCCCCGACATCTCGATGGGACGGCGCGTCCCGGCGTCGTCGGGGTCGATCCCCACGGCGTCGAGCGTGGCGCGCGCCTTGTCGCGGCGCTCCTGCTTGGATCCGATGCCCCACAGCGCCAGCGGCTCGATCACGGCGTCGAGCACCCGTCGGCGGGGGTTGAGCGACGAGATGGGGTCCTGGAACACCATCTGCACCTTGGTGCGGGCCTGGCGCAGCTCGCGCGACGACAGGGTGGTGAGCTCGGCGCCGTTGAACCGGACCGAGCCGGAATTGGGCGGCTGCACCAGGGCCACGGCCCGGCCCGTGGTCGACTTGCCGCACCCGGACTCGCCCACCAGCCCCAGCGTCTCGCCGGCGGTGAGGTCGAAGCTCACGTCCGACACGGCCTGCACCCGGCTGGCGCGGGCACCGAACTCCACCACGAGGTGCTCGACACGCAGGAAGGTGTCGCCGTCGCGCAGGTGCGCGGTGCCGCTGCCCGCCATCAGCTGCCCTGCGCGCCCTGGGCGGTGGTGCCCGCCGTCGTGGGCGACACCGCCGGAGCCGTGTCGCGCACGGGGGTGCCGGTGAAGGCCAGGGCGGCGGGCACGCGCGCCGCCACGTTGCGGGCCAGCGCGCTGTCGCCCTCGGCCGAGCCCACCGGGTACCAGCACCGGAACTCGTGCCCCTGGCCGGCGGTGCGCAGCGGGGGCTCCTCCTGGCGGCAGCGGTCCTGGACGTAGGGGCAGCGCGGCGCGAAGCGGCACCCCGTGAGGTTGGCCGCCAGGTCGGGGGGCCGTCCGGGGATGGCCCGCAGACGCGAGTGCGACGGCTCCGACAGGCGGGGGATCGAGCGCAGGAGGGCCTCGGTGTAGGGCATGCGGGTGTGGGCGAACAGCTCGGCGGTGGGGGCGCGCTCCACCACCCGTCCGGCGTACATGACGACGATCTCGTCGGTGCGGTTGGCCACCACTCCGAGGTCGTGGGTGACGAGGATCATGCCCATGTGCCGCTCGCGTTGCTGCTCGGCCAGCAGGTCCAGGATCTGGGCCTGCACGGTGACGTCGAGCCCCGTGGTGGGCTCGTCCGCCAGCAGGAGCTTGGGCCCACAGGCCAGGGCGATGGCGATCATGACCCGCTGGCGCATGCCCCCCGACAGCTCGTGTGGATAGGCCCGCAGGCGTCGCTCGGGGGAGGAGATGCCCACCGAGCGCATGAGGGCCACGGCCGTCTCCTGGGCGCCCCTGCGGTCGAAGCCCGCCCGGAGGCGCAACGACTCGGTGATCTGGCGCCCCACGCGCACCACGGGGTTGAGGGCGGTCATGGGGTCCTGGAAGATCATGGCGATCTGCATGCCCCACACGTCGCGCAGCTCGGTGGGCGACATGGTGGTGAGGTCGTGGCCCACGAAGCGCACCGTGCCCGACCGCTGCACGTTCGACCCCGGCAGCAGGCCCATGATCGACCGGGTCAGGACCGTCTTGCCCGACCCCGACTCGCCCACCACCCCCAGCGTGCGCCCCCGGGGCAGGCTGAGCGACACCCCGTCCACCGCCCGCACCAGTCCGCGCGGCGTGCGGAACTGGGTGCGGAGGTCCTCCACCTCGAGGAGCGGCCCCTCGATCGACCCCACATCGGGGAAGCTCGTCGGCACCCGCCGGCTCCACGGGCTCACAGCTTCACGTCCCGGATCTCGAAGGCCGAGCGCAGGCGGTCGGCCATGAGGTTGAGAGCGGTGAGGATGACGAAGATGTACAGCGACGGCCACACCGCGATGTAGGGGTTGGACTGGAGCAGGTTGTTGTTGACGCCCTCGTTGATGATGTTCCCCAGCGACGGGTTGGGGAGCCGGATCGACAGGCCCAGGAACGCCAGGGCGCCCTCGGTCACGATGGCGGTCGCCACCGCGATGAGGGCGAACGCCATTGCCGCCGGCACGACGTTGGGGAGCAGCTCGCGCAACAGGATGCGGTTGGTGCGCGCCCCCAGGGCACGCGCCGCCACCACGAACTCGCGGTTGGCGAAGCTCAAGGTGGTGGCGCGGATGATGCGGAACAACAGCGGTGTGGCCACCACGGCGAACATGATGGTCAGCTTGCTCAGCGCCACCGGCTGCCAGAACTGCTCCACCACCATGATGGCGAGCAGGGCGGGGAAGGCGAGGATCACGAACGACACGGCGTTCAGCACGCCGTCGGCGACCCCGCCCCGGTAGCCGGCGAGCAGGCCGGCGAACCCCCCCAGCAAGAGGCCGATGACGACGGGGAAGAACCCGATCACGAGCGACGGACGTGACCCGAAGATGACGCGCGACAGCAGGTCGCGGCCCAGGTCGTCGGTGCCCATGAGGTGGTGGATGCTCGGCCCGGCGTTCACCGCCGAGTAGTTCTGGGTGCTCGGGTTGGTGAGGGGGAGCACCGGGGCCAGCACGGCCAGCAGGATCATGAACAGCACCCACCCCGCCGAGACCCAGAACACCGGCCCCAGGGGCCGGCGCGCCCGCGTCGGCCCGGCGGCGGTGATGCCCGCCGTGGCCTCGGCGAGGTCCGCCGCGCTGCCGGGGTAGCCGATGTTCGGCGCCAGGACGGGAAGGTCGTGCGCGGGGTCAGGCACGGCGCACCCGCGGGTCGAGGACGGTCAACAGGAAGTCCGCCACGAAGTTGATGACCACGAACGCCACCGCCGCCACGAGCGCCAGCCCCTGCACCACGAGGTAGTCCCGGGCGTAGATGTGGTTGACCAGCTGGTAGCCGACGCCCGGCATCTGGAACAGCACCTCGACGACGAAGGCCCCGCTGAACAGCGACCCGATGCTGAGGCCGGCCGCCGCCAGCAGGGAGAACGACGACGGGCGCAGCACGTGGCGGAAGAGGATGTAGGGCGTGGACAGGCCCTTGGAGCGGGCCATGGTGACGAAGTCCTCCTGCAAGGTGGAGATGAGGTCGGCCCGCAGCAGGCGGAAGTAGACGGCGATCGAGCCGAACGACAGGACGATCGACGGCAGGATCACCGACTTGAGGTTGGGCCCGATGCCCGCCGACAGGCGGTCGAACCCCGTCGCCGGCACCCAGTGGAGGCTGACGGCGAAGATGAGCACCAGCAAGGGGCCGGCCACGAAGGGGGGCAGGGCCAGCATGCCCAGCGTGGAGGTGGTCGAGCTGCGGTCGAAGAGGCGGTTAGGCCGCAGGGCCGACACGAGCGCCAGGGGGATGGCCACCACCAGGGCGATGATCGACGACACGATCATCAGCTCGATGTCGATGGGGAGGGCCACGGCGAGGATGTTGGAGACCGTCTGCTTGGTGGTGAAGGCCTCGCCCAGCTGCCCGTGGAGCACGTTGACGATCCACGTCCAGTACTGGTGGTAGAGGGGCTTGTTGAGGCCGAGCTGCTTGAGCAGCTCGGCCCGGGCCGACGGCGTGTCGTAGGGGCCGAGGATGGTGGTGGTGGGGTCGCCCGGCAACAGGTGCACGAGCAGGAAGGCGGTCAGGGAGATGAGGAAGCTGATGAAGACGAGCTGTCCCAGCCGGATGCCGATGTAGCGGGCCATGGCGCTGCGCTCAGGCCCTCCGCCAGATGGGCGTGGGGTTCACGATGCCGTCACGGAAGGACACCGCCTTGGTGCCGTCGGGCAGGGTCAGGTTGTCGAAGTTGAGGACCGAGTCGCTGGCCGACAGCGACCACGCGGCCCGGTTGACCCAGACGTAGGGGACGATGGCGCCCAGGCGCTTGTCCACCTCCTGGTAGGCCGCCACCCGCGTGGCGTGGTCGGAGCTGGTGCGGCCCTGCTGCAGGGCGGCCTCCAGCTGGTCGTCCTTGTAGCGGGCGAAGTTCAAGGCGATCGGCCCCGAGGCCGTGGTGGAGCTCAGCCACACGTAGTTGAGGTCGGGGTCCGACGCCCCGAACATCTCGTCGGTGTAGGCCTGGAACTTCCCGGTCACGAGGTTGTCGATGAAGGTCACCTGCTCCACCTGGCCCACCGTGGTCTGGATCCCGGCCTGCTCCCACATGTTGGCCACCGCCTGGATCTGCTCGAGGAGGCGGGGGTCGGTGACGGTGTTCAGGGCGATCTCGATGGACCCCCCGTGGTTGGGGGCGGCCTGGGCCACGAGCTGCTTGGCCTTGGCCAGGTTGTAGGCGGGGTAGCCGTTGTCGGCCGGCCGGTAGGGCGAGTGGGGGGGGAAGAGGCTGAGGTTCTCCTGGGTGATCCCGGCCCCGAAGAGGCGCACGAGCTCGGGCGCGTTGGTGGCGCACGCCAGCGCCTGGCGCACGAGGGGGTCGTTGGTGGGATCGGCGGTGGTGTTGAGGATGATGAAGTCCATATCGGGTTGGCCGACCGTGGGGTTGAGGTCGGCCACCTGCTGGTAGGCGGGGTTGCTCCGCAGGTCCTTCACGGCGTGGGGGTCCCGGGTGACCATCATGTCGATGGTCCCGCTCAGCAGCGACGAGTAGCGCGACTGGTCCTGGGCGATGGGGTGGTAGGTCACGCCGTCGAGGTAGGGGAGCCCCTTGCGCCAGTAGTGCTTGTTGCGCGTGACCGTCAGATGGTCGTTGGGCTCCCAGCTGACGAGGGAGAAGGGCCCGGTGCCCACCGGCTTGGTGGAGCTCTGCGACTCGAGCTGGGCCATGCCGATCACGTAGCCGATCTGGGTGGCCAGGTAGTGGGGGAAGGGCACCAGGGGCTCGGAGCAGGTGACCGCCACCGCCATGTCGCTCACCTTGGACGTGCCGGTGACGGGCTTGAGCGCCTGGCCCGTGAGAACGGAGCTCCGCAGGGCCTCGATGTTGGCCACGAGCACGTCCGCGTCGAGCGGCGACCCGTCGTGGAAGGTGACGCCCGGGCGCAGCGTGATGGTCCACACCGTCTTGTCGTTGTTGGGCGTGACCGACTGGGCCAGGTAGGGGTGGGCCGCGCCGTCGGCCCCGATCACCGTGAGGGTGTCGAAGATGGTGTTGGCGTACGACAGGCCGGAATTGTCGAAGTGGCTGGCCGCGGGCAGGAACCCGTCGATCTCGGAGTTGAGGCCGATGGAGACCGTGCCCCCGTAGCGGGGCTTGCCCGTGCCCACGCCCGGGGTGCTCGACACCGTGGCCGAGGGGCTGCTCCCGCACCCCGACAACAGGGCGGGGACCCCCACGCCGGCCAGGCCCACGGCCGCGGCCGCCGACGCGCCACGGGCGAGGAATGCTCGCCTGTCGTAGCGATCCGCGGCATCCACCATCGGCTCCCCCTCGCTACCGGGACGTGCAGTCCCCTCGGTGCCACCGTCGGCGCGCCACTGTAGACGGCACGCGGCCGAGCCACAGGGCACGTACAGCCTCGTCACGGGGTCCGTGCCAGGCGTCGTCGTAGCATGCGGGGATGCGGGTCGTCTCGGTCGACACCGGCGTCACCGCCGGCGTCCCCCACGCCACGGGCCGCACCGGGGCGCTCCCGACCCCGTCCGCCCCCGGCCGCCTGTGTCGCCGTGAGCTGGCCTGGGCGCTGCGCACCGCCGGGCCTCCCTGGCTGGTGGCCAGGGTCGTGGTGGCCGGCGCGCTGGCCTGGGCCCACGAGCTCTCGTCGCGCGTCGGCCTCTCCGCCGCCCAGCGGGCGCGCGTCCACGAGGGGCTCCTGGGATGGGACTCGGGCTGGTACGAGTCGATCGCCCGCCACGGATATGGCGGGGCCGGCCACGAGTCGCTGCGCTTCTTCCCCCTCGTGCCCCTCCTCACCCGGGCGCTGTCGTGGATCCCCGGCGTGGGAGTCGGGGGCGCGCTGCTCTTCGTGGCCAACGCGTCGGCGTTGGTCGGGGTGGTCCTGCTCGCCGTCCTCGTGCGCCGGGAGGCGGGGGACGACGCCCTGGCACGGCGCGCCGCGTGGCTGGCGTGTCTGGCCCCGCCCGCCTTCACCATGGCCATGGGCTACGCCGAGGCGACGCTGTTGGCCCTCTCGGTGGGGACGTTCCTGGCCCTGCGGTCCAAGGCGTGGTGGTGGGCGGCGCTGCTGGGGCTGGCGGCCGGGGCGGCGCGCCCGGTCGGCGCGCTGCTGCTCTTCCCGGCCGTGGTGGAGGCCGTCCGGGGGCTGCGCGGCGCGCCGCCACCGGAGCGGGTGCGCCGGGCCGCCGCCGTGGCGGGCCCCGCCCTCGGCGCCGGCATCTTCCTCGGCTGGGTGGGCTGGCGCTACGGCGACGCCCTCGCCCCCCTGCGCGTCCAGGAGCAGGGCACCCTGCGGGGACGGGTCGCCGACCCGCTGCGCACCCTGGCCCACGACGCCTGGCTGCTGGCGCACGGCCACCACCTCGGGTCGGGGCTCCACCTCCCCTGGGCGTTGCTGTCGGTGGCGCTGGTGGTGGTGGCGCTGGTGCGGTGGCCGGCGTCCTACGGCGTGTTCGCCGCCGCCGTGGTGGCGGTGGCGCTCACCGCCTCCAACCTCGACGGCTTCGAGCGCTACGCGCTGTCCGCCTTCCCGCTCGTGCTGGCGGGCGCCACCCTGTGCGCCGGCGAGCGCATGGAGCGGGCCGTGCTCGCCGTGGCCGCCGCGGGGCTGGCCGTGTACGCCGCGTTGGCCTTCACCAACCTCTACGTGCCCTGACGCCCGCCGGCGCCCGGCACGTCCCGGACACCGGGTCGACGGCGGTTTCCATGCCCGACGACCTGGGGATCTCCCGGGCAGGGAACGGGGAGCCGGTATTCTGCCTGGCAGGCGGAGTGCCGGACGGAGCGGAGTAGCGAGTGACCCAGACGACGGCACGCCAAGGCGATAGCCCCGTGGCGGTGATCGGCGCCGGCCCCGCCGGGCTCACGGCCGCCTACCAGCTGGCCAAGGCGGGGCGCCCCGGCCTGGTCCTCGAGGCCGACGACGCCGTGGGGGGCATCAGCCGCACGGTCGAGCGCGACGGCTGGCGCTTCGACATCGGCGGGCACCGTTTCTTCACCAAGGTGCACCCCGTCGAGGAGCTGTGGCGCGAGATCCTGCCCCCCGAGGACTTCCTCCTGCGCCCCCGCATGAGCCGGATCTACTACGACGGCAAGTTCTACGACTACCCCATCAAGCCCCTCAACGCCTTGCGCAACCTGGGGCCCGTCGAGGCGTTGCGCTGCGCCCTGTCGTACCTGAAGGTGCGCGCCCTCCCGCCCAAGGACCAGAGCACGCTCGAGGGCTACATCGTTGCCAACTACGGCTGGCGCCTCTACGAGCACTTCTTCAAGACGTACAACGAGAAGGTGTGGGGGGTGCCCGCCTCGGAGATCTCCGCCGACTGGGGTGCCCAGCGCATCAAGGGCATGTCGCTGTTCAAGGCGGTGTGGGAGCCGGTGCGCGCCCGCCTCACGGGTGGGCGGCGCAGCCGCGCCAAGCAGGTGACGAGCCTCATCGAGGAGTTCCAGTACCCGCGGCTGGGCCCCGGCATGATGTGGGAGACGTGCCGAGAGCTGGTCGAGAAGGCCGGCATCGAGGTGCTGCTGGGCTGCCCCGTGGTGGGCATCGAGCGCGGCCGAGGCGGGGCCGAGGCGGTCGTCTTCGAGCACGGGCTGCGGCGCGAGCGCGTCGACGTGGCCCACGTGGTCAGCTCGATGCCGTTCTCGGCCCTGGTGGAGGCGATGGACCCGCCCGCCCCCGAGGCCGTGCGGGCCGCCGCCGGGCAGCTGCGCTACCGCGACTTCCTGACCGTGGCCCTCGTGGTCCCCGAGGCCCGGGGCTTCCCCGACAACTGGATCTACATCCACGCCCCCACCGTCAAGGTGGGCCGGATCCAGAACTTCGGGGCGTGGTCGCCCTTCATGGTGCGGGAGGGCACGACCTGCCTCGGCCTCGAGTACTTCGTGTTCGAGGACGACGACATGTGGGCCAAGGACGACGACGAGCTCGTCGCCCTGGCCACCGAGGAGCTGGCCCGCATCGGGCTCGTCCCCCGCGACCAGGTGGAGCGCGGCTACGTGGTGCGCATGCCCAAGGCCTACCCCGTCTACGACGACACCTACAGCGACGCCGTCGAGGTGATCCGCTCCTGGATCGCGGCAGAGGTCCCCAACGTGCACCCCGTGGGGCGCAACGGGATGCACAAGTACAACAACCAGGACCACTCCATGTACACGGCCATGCTCACCGTGGAGAACATCGTCGACGGGGCGGGGCACGACATCTGGGCGGTGAACGTGGACGAGGAGTACCACGAGGAGCACGAGGGGACGCGCCGCGACACGTCCGGGACGGGCCGCGCCGCGCCGGTGCTGGCGCGGCGGGTGGCGGCCGTCAGCGGTAGCGGCGCGCCGTAGTGCCCCCGGGCCCCCCGCCCTCGGCGCCCGAGCCCGAGGGCGGTCTCCGCCCGTCGGAGGGCGGGTCCCCGGTGCCGGCCACGGCGGGGGCCACCTCGGAGATCCGCCACGCCGTCCCCCTGGCGGTGGCCGCCGCCCTGGTGGGGCTGGTGAGCCTCCTCACCACGGTGTTCGTGGCCCACGTCCTCACCAAGCGGGGCTACGGGACCCTGGTCATCCTCCTGGCCATCTTCCTGGTGGTGTCGCTCCCGGGCTCGGCCATCCTGGTCGGGGTGGTGCGCCGGGTCTCCTCGTGGGACGCCGGCGGCCTGGGGGGGCGGGTGCGGCCGTGGGTGGCCCGGGTCCACCGCTCCGGGGAGGCCGCCATCGTGGCCCTGGCGGTGTTCTCGTGGCTCATCCGCGTGCCCATCGCCCACGGCCTCAACCTGCCGGGGCCGAGCGGGGTGGCCGAGGTCCTCATCGCCGGCGGCTTCTGGATCAACATCTCCGTCGACCGCGGCGTCCTCCAGGTGCGCCGGGCCTACACGGCGGTGTCGGTGAACCTCGTGCTGGAGTCGGTGGCCCGCTGTGCGCTCACCCTGGCCATGGCGGCCGAGCTCGGCGTGGAGGGGGCCGCCCTCGGGCTCATGATCGCCGAGGCGGTGGCGGCCGCCCACGCCCGCCTGATGGCCACGCGCAGCCTCGTCCACGTCGCCCCCGTCGGCGCCGGGGCGCTGCCCGATCCGCAGTCCATGCCCGAGATGGGCGTGGAAGCGGTCGGGGGGGCGGTCGCCATGTCGGTCCACGGCGGGCGCGACCTGGCCGCCGACGTCTTCGCCGCCCTGGGGAGCCTGGCGGTGCTGGCCCTCATGCAGAACACCGACGTGCTGTTCCTGGGGAGCAAGGCGCCGGGGCACTCCGGTGCCTACGCGGCGATCTCGGTCCCGGCCAAGGCGCTCGTGTTCGGGGCGCTCGTCCTCGTCAACTACCTGCTGCCCGAGGCGACCATCCGGCACCAGCGAGGGTCGCACGCCCTGCGCCAGCTCGGCTACACCCTGCTCGTGCTGGCCGCGCCGTGCGGGGTCCTGCTGGTGCTCTCGGCGGCGGTGCCCCGCCGCATGCTCAGCATCGTGTTCGGTCCCAAGTACACCGACGCCTCCTCGGCGTTCTCCACGCTGGTGCTGGCCATGGTGCTCCTGTCGGTGACGGTGGTGCTCACCGTGTACCTCCTGGGCGTGGGGTGGCGCTGGGTCCTGCTCGTGCTCACGGTGGGCGAGGGCGCCCTGGCGGCCGCCATGGACGGCGCCGGAGGCGGCTTCCTGAGCACGGCCCGCGGCGACCTGGCCGTCCAGGCCGGGCTGGCCGCCGCCATGGTCGTGTGCTTCGTGGTCGTGCACCGGCGCTCCGGGCGGCGCCGGGGCGAGGACGGCGTGCGGGCGGCCCCCCCACCGGACGCAGGGTTTCCCCCGGCGGGTCGTTAACGTGGGGTGCCCGGCCCGGGACGGCCGGGCAGCCTCCGCCGCCGCGGGCGGGCCGGGCGCTACGTTCCCGGGTGAGCGCCCCGGAGCGCGGGTAGGGAGCGGTCGTGACCGAGATGCACCAGCGCAGGGTGGCATGGCCACGGGCTGACGACGCCGAGCCCGCCGAGGGGCCCCCGGAGGGGCGCGCCGGGCTGCTGCTCGTCCCCGGGACGGGGCGGGCCTCGCTCGAGGAGGTGGCCGAGCGGGCCGCCCGCGCCGGCCTGCGGCGCATCGAGGTGCTGGCGTGGCGCGACCTCGACGACCCCGAGGCGGGCGGTTCCGAGCGCCACGCCCACCACGTGGCGTCGCTGTGGGCCGGCGCGGGGATCGACGTCACCATGCGGACGTCGGCCGCCGCCGCCCGTGCCCCGGACGCCGAGCGGGCCGGGTACCACGTCCGCCGCCGGGGCCAGCGCTACAGCGTGTTCCCCCGGAGCGCGGCGCGCGGCCTCCTCCGGACGCGGGGGAGGCCCGACGGACTCGTCGAGATCTGGAACGGCATGCCCTTCTTCTCGCCCCTGTGGGCGCGTTGTCCGCGCGTGGCGTTCCTCCACCACGTGCACGCCGAGATGTGGCAGATGGTGCTCAGCCCGGGCCGGGCCCGCCTGGGGCAGCTGGTGGAGCGGCGCCTGGCCCCGCCCTTCTACCGCGGCACGCGCGTGGTGACGCTGTCGGAGTCCTCGCGGCGCGAGATCGTCGACATGCTCCACCTGCGGCCCGAGCGCGTGAGCGTGGTGCAGCCGGGTATCGCCCCGTCGTTCTCCCCGGGCCCGGGACGGTCCCCGGCCCCCTACGTGCTGGCGGTGGGGCGGCTGGTCCCCGTGAAGCGCTTCGAGCTCCTCGTCGACGCGCTCGCCCTGGCGCGGCGCTCGGTCCCCGACCTGCGCGCCGTGATCGTGGGTGAGGGCTACGAGCGCGACCGGCTCGAGGCGCACCGGCGCGCCGTGGGCGCCGAGCGGTGGCTGGCGCTCCCGGGGTTCATGGACGAGGAGCAGCTCGTCGACCAGTACCGGCGCGCCTGGTTGGTGGCGAGCACATCGCAGCGCGAGGGCTGGGGGATGACCATCACCGAGGCGGGGGCGTGCGCCACGCCCGCCGTCGTGTCGCGCATCGCCGGCCACGTGGACGCCGTGGAGGACGACGTGACGGGCTTCGTGGTGGACCTCGACCGCCACTCGTTGCCCGGGGGGAGAGCCGACGCCGTGCGCGCCTTCGCCGACGCGCTGGTGCGCGTCCTGGGCGACCCCGTGCTGCGGGCCCGCATGGGACGGGCCGCCCAGGCCAGGGCGCAGCGGCTGTCGTGGGAGGCCACGGCGGCGGGGACCCTCGACGCCCTGGTGGACGAAGCCCTGGCGCGGGCCCCCCGGCGGCGCGCGGCGACGTAGCGCGGTGCTCGCCGTCGGGCTCACCGGGGGCATCGGGTCGGGCAAGACGACGGTGGGGGAGCTCCTCGTGGCCCGGGGGGCGGTCCTCATCGACGCCGACGCCATCGCCCGGGAGGTGGTGGTCCCGGGCGGCCCCGCCTACGGGCCCCTCGTCGAGCGCTTCGGGCCGGGCATCGTGGGCCCCGACGGGTCGATCGACCGCGCCGCGCTCGCCGCGCTGGCCTTCGCCGACGACGAGTCGCTGGCGGCGCTGAACGCCATCACCCACCCCGCCATCGGCGCCGTGATGGCCGAGCGCCGGGCGGCCCAGGAGGGCACCGACCACATCGTGGTGCAGGACGTGCCGCTGCTCACGCCGCAGCACCGCGAGCTGCTGTCCCTCGACGTGGTGGTGGTGGTCGACTGCCCCGTCGAGGTGGCCGTGGAGCGCCTGATGGCCACGCGGAACTTCACCCGTGCGGACGCCCTGGCTCGCGTATCGCACCAGTCCAGCCGGGAGGAGCGGCGCGAGGGCGCCGACTACGTGATCGACAACGCCGGCGAGCGGGACGCGCTGGAAGCGCAGGTCGACAAGGTGTGGACCGAGCTCGAGGCCCGCGCCCGCAACACACGGTGACACGCCCGTCGCCGAACGCGCCTAGGGTAGCCCTCCCCGGCCGGAGCGTCTGGTTGCCATGATCCCGTCCAGCCCCGAACCTTGCGATGGTGCCGCCCTGCGCAGCGGCGCGTCGCGGTGACCACGCCCCGGCGCCGACGCGCCGGCGCCTGGCTGACCGCGGCCGGGCCCTTGCGCGTCCCGCAGATCACGGTGGCGTTCTGGGTCGTGAAGGGCCTGTCGACGGCCATGGGCGAGGCCACCTCGGACTACATGGTCCACGTGATGGCGCCGGCGTTGGCCGTGGCGCTGGGCTTCATCGCCTTCGTGGTCGCCCTCGTGCTCCAGTTCGCCATGCGCCGCTACGTGGCCTGGACGTACTGGCTGGCCGTGGTGATGGTGGGCACCTTCGGGACGATGGCGGCCGACGCGCTACACGTGGGGGCGGGCGTGCCCTATGCGGCGTCCACGGTGTTCTACGTCGTCGTGCTCGTGGCCGTGTTCGCGCTGTGGTCCCGCACCGAGCACACCCTGTCGATCCACAGCATCGACACCCCCCGGCGGGAAGCCTTCTACTGGGCGGCGGTGGTGGCCACCTTCGCCATGGGGACCG
>DATJBC010000021.1:0-11073 GCA_035515515.1 Acidimicrobiales bacterium | reverse complement strand
CACGTAGGTGAGGCTCGTGGGCGTGATGCGGTTGTTCACGAAGGTCCGGAAGCCGGTCCAGGGGATGATGTTGGCCAGGAGCACCGGGATGTAGAGCAGCGAGTTGGCGAAGATGATGGGGATCACGCCCGACTGGTTGACCTTGAGCGGGATGTAGGTGGAGGACCCCCCGTACATCTTGCGCCCCACCACCCGTTTGGCGAAGGTGACGGGGATGCGGCGCTGGCCCTGCTCCATGAACACCACCACCACCAGCAGGACCACGGTGAGGACCACGATCACGCCGAATTTCAGGCTACCGCCCTGGGTGAGCACGGCCGTGCCCCCGGCGGGGATGCCGGCGGTGACGTTGGCGAAGATCAGGATGGACATGCCGTTGCCGATGCCGCGCTGGGTGATGAGCTCGCCCAGCCACATGACGAACGCCGTGCCGGCGGTGAGCGTCATGCAGATGAAGGCCGCCCGCCACAGCGTGAAGTTGGGGATGAGGTCGACGTTGCTCGTCGAGCCGAGCAGCCCGCCGCCCCCGTTGTGGAAGAGGTAGACGAGCCCCGCCGACTGGAGCAGGGCCAGGCCGATGGTGAGATAGCGGGTGGTCTGGGTCAGCTTCTTCTGGCCCACGGCGCCCTGGTCGCGCCACTCCTCGAGCTTGGGGATCACCGTCGACAGCAGCTGGATGATGATCGAGCTGGTGATGTAGGGCATGATCCCCAGCCCGAACACGGCCATGCGCAGGAGCCCGCCCCCCGAGAACAGGTTGAGGAACCCCAGGATGCCGGCCTGCTTGGCCTGGGCCTCGAGGTTCTGGACCTGCTTGATGGAGATGAAGGGGACGATGATGTTGGCGCCGAGCTGGTAGAGCCCGATGACGAGCAGCGTGAAGACAACCTTGTTGCGAAGGTCGGGGACCTTGAAGATGTTCTTCAGGCTGGAGAGCAACGACCCCTCCTCGGCGTCCGGGTGTAGAAGGCTACCGGTTGGTCAGGGCGTTGCCCCGCGCTGGCGGCCGGCCGTGGCCGAAGGGCGGGGGCAGGATCTCGACGCTCCCCCCGGCGCCCTCGATGGCGCTGCGGGCCGACGCCGACACCGCGTGGGCCTTCACCCGCAGCGCCCGGTGCACCTCGCCCCGTCCGAGCACCTTGACCAGGGCACCCTTGTGGATCCGGCCGGCGGCGCGCAGCGTGTCCGGAGAGATGTCCTCGCCCTCCAGGGCGTCGATCGTGTCGAGGTTGACCGCCGCGTACTCCACCCGGAACGGGTTCTTGAAGCCCTTGAGCTTGGGCACGCGCTGGGCCAGGGGCAGCTGGCCTCCCTCGAACCCCGGCTTGACGGTGTCGCGGGCGCCGGTGCCCTTGGTCCCCCGGCCGGCGGTCTTGCCACCCTTGCCGGCGATGCCCCGGCCCACCCGGCGCTTGGCCCGGTGGGCGCCCGGGGAGGGGCGCAGGTCGTGCACCTTCATGACGATCCCTCCGTGGCCTCGGGGGCGGCCGCCTCGGCGGCAGGGGCCTTGCTGGCAGGGGCCTTGGTGGCCCGGCGCGCCCGCGCCGGGGCGGGGGCGGCGGCGGCCTGACCCTGGGCCCGGCGCCGGGCGGTGCGCGCCGCGTCGGTGCGGGCCCGCTGGGCGCTCACCTCGTCCTCGGTGGCGGCCGTCACCTCGACCAGGTGCGGTACCCGGGCGAGCATGCCCTGCAGCGCGTCGGTGTCGGCCAGCACCCGGCTGCGCCCCACGCCGCGCAGGCCGAGGGCCCGCAGCGTGCCGCGGTGCTTGGGCTTGGTGGTGATGGCCGAGCGCACCTGGGTCACCTTGAGGTGGCCGCCGCCCGATGCGGCCGGGCTCACGAGGGCACCTCCCGGAACAGGTCGGCCGCCCGCTGGCGCTCGCGGTAGGCGCGCAGCACGCCACGGGGCACGACCTCGTCGGCCGCCTTGCCCCGCAGGCGCGCCACCTCCTCGGGCCGCTTGAGCGCCTTGAGCCCGGCGATGGTGGCGTGGGCCACGTTGATGCCGTTGGACGAGCCCAGCGACTTGCACAGGATGTCGTGCACACCGGCCAGCTCGAGGATGGCGCGCGCCGCGCCGCCGGCGATGACACCCGTGCCGGGCGAGGCCGGCTTGAGCATGACACGCCCCGCGCCCGCCTCCCCGATGATGGGATGGGTGATGGTGGAGCCCGCCAGCGGCACGTCGAACATGTTCTTGCGCGCCTCCTCGATGCCCTTCTGCACGGCCAGGCCGGCCTCCTTGGCCTTGCCGTAGCCCAGCCCCACTCGGCCGTTGCCGTCGCCCACCACCATGAGCGCGGTGAACGAGAAGCGCCGCCCACCCTGGACCACCTTGGCCACCCGATTGACGCGGATGGTGCGTTCCTCGAATTGTCCGTCGAGCATCAGAACTCCAGTCCTCCCTCGCGGGCTGCGTCGGCCAGGGCCGCCACGCGCCCGTGGTAGCGGTTGCCACCGCGGTCGAACACGACCTGCGTGACGCCGGCCGCCTTGGCCCGCTCGGCCACCAGCTTCCCCACCGCGGCCGCGGCGGCGACGTTGCCCCCGCCCGCGCCCCGCAGGGCCCCTTCGACCGTGGCGGCGGCCGCCAGGGTGCGCCCCGCGGTGTCGTCGATGACCTGCGCCGAGATGTGCCGCCCGGACCGGAACACCGCCAGCCGGGGCCGGGCCGGGGTGCCTGCGATGTGCTTGCGCACCCGGGCGTGGCGCCGGATGCGCATGGTCCGCTTGCGGGCTGCGGTGTCCGCCATGGTCACTTCGCCGCCTTCCCGGCCTTGCGGATGACCCGCTCGCCGGCGTAGCGGATGCCCTTGCCCTTGTAGGGCTCGGGCTTCCGGAGCTTGCGGATGTCGGCGGCCACCTGGCCCACCTTCTCCTTGTCGATCCCCTTCACCACGATGCGGGTCGGGGTGGGCACCTCGAAGGTGACGCCCTCGGGGGCGTCGACCGCCACGGGGTGCGAGAAGCCCAGGGCGAGCTCGAGCGAGGCCGGCCCGCGGGCGGTGGCCCGGTAGCCGACGCCCACGATCTCGAGCTCCTTGGAGAACCCGGCGGTGACGCCGGTGACCATGTTGGCCACCAGCGAGCGGGTCAGCCCGTGCAGGGCCCGGTTGTGGCGCTCGTCGTCGGGGCGCTCCACGAGGAGGGTGCTGTCCTCCTGGCGCACGGTGATGGGGCCCGGCAGGGCGCGCGAGAGCGTGCCCTGGGGGCCGGCCACGGTGACGTTGCCGGCGTCGAGGGTGACGGTCACGCCGCCGGGGACGGCGATGGGCGATCGGCCGACGCGCGACATCTACGACTCCTCACCAGACATAGCAGAGGACCTCCCCGCCCACGCGTCGCTGGCGAGCCTCGCGGTCGGTCATGAGCCCGTGGCTGGTCGACACCACGGCCACGCCCATGCCGCCCAGCACCCGGGGGATGCCGTCGGCCCGGGCGTAGATGCGCAGGCCGGGACGGGACACGCGCTTGAGCCCGGCGATGGTGCGGGTGCGGTCCGGCGCGTACTTGAGCTGGATCTCGAGCACCTTGCCGGGACCGGCCGTGGCCGGGCCCACCTCGAAGCTCGCGATGTAGCCCTCGCGTTGGAGGATGACGGCCAGGGACTCCTTCAGCTTGGAGCTGGGCATCTTGACGGAGTCGTGCATGGCAGTGTTGGCGTTGCGGATGCGGGTCAGCATGTCCGCGATGGGGTCGGTCATCGTCATATGCGCGTCCCTCCCCTCACCAGCTCGCCTTGGTCACGCCGGGGACCTCCCCCGCATGCACCATCACGCGCAGGCAGATGCGGCACAGGCCGAACTTGCGGAGCACGGCCCGGGGCCGGCCGCAGCGCCGACACCTGGTGTAGGCCCGGACCTTGAACTTGGGCGTCCGCTGCTGCTTCTCGATGAGTGCCTTCTTGGCCATGGCGCTAGATGGTCTCCTGCCTGAATGGGAACCCGAACGCATCGAGAAAGGCGCGTCCCTCTGCGTCGTTGCGGGCTGTTGTGCCGATCGTGATGTCCATGCCGCGCACGGTGTCGACGCGGTCGTAGTCGATCTCGGGGAAGATGAGCTGCTCGGTGACCCCGAAGGTGTAGTTGCCCCGGCCGTCGAAGGACGAGGGCGACAGGCCCCGGAAGTCACGGATGCGGGGGATCGCCAGCGCGATCAGCCGGTCCAGGAACTCCCACGCACGGTCGCCGCGCAGGGTCACCTTGGCGCCGATGGGCATGCCCTCGCGCAGCTTGAAGCCGGCGATCGAGCGTCGGGCCCGGGTCACCACCGGCTTCTGGCCGGCGATGACCTCGAGGTCCCGCACCGCCCCCTCGATGAGCGACGGCTGCTGGGTGGCCTTGCCCACCCCCATGTTGATGACGATCTTGTCGAGGCGCGGCACCTGCATGACGTTGGCCAGGCCGAGCTGCTGGCGGAGCTGTGCCCGCAGCGTCTGGTCGTAGCGCTCCTTCAGGCGTGGCCGGGGAGGGGCGGGTGTCGTGGTCATGACAGGTCCGTCCCGCACTTGCGGCACACGCGCACCTTGCGGCCGGTCTCGTCCACGCGCACGCCGATCCGGGTGGGCCCGCACGACGAGCACACGACGGCCACCGCCGACACCGGCAGCGGCATGTCCTTGTCGATGATGCCGCCCTGCATGGTGGCGCCGCGCGGCTTGGTGTGGCGCTTGGCCATGTTGGCGCCGTCCACGATCACCTTGTTCTCGCGCGGCAGGGCCACCATGACCTGGCCGCGCTTGCCCCGGTGCTTGCCCGAGAGCACCTGCACCGTGTCTCCCTTGCGGATGCGCATCACAACACCTCCGGCGCCAGGGACACGATCCGCATGAATCGCTTGTCCCGGAGCTCACGCCCCACGGGCCCGAAGATGCGGGTCCCCCGGGGCTGCTGCTGGTCGTTGATGAGGACCGCGGCGTTCTCGTCGAAGCGGATGTAGCTCCCGTCGGGACGGCGCGTCTCCTTGGCGGTGCGCACGACGACGCAGCGCACCACCTCTCCCTTCTTCACCGCGGCGCCCGGGATGGCGTCCTTCACGGTCGCCACGAACACGTCGCCTATGCCCGCGTAGCGCCGGCGGGACCCGCCCAGCACCTTGATGCACAGCACCTCGCGGGCGCCCGAGTTGTCGGCCACCTTGAGGCGCGACTCCTGCTGGATCACCGGGCACGCTCCAGCACGTCGGTGACCCGCCACCGCTTGAGCTTGGACAACGGGCGCGTCTCCATGACCCGGACACGGTCGCCCACCTTGGCGTCGTGCCCGCCGTCGTGGGCGTAGAGCTTGCGGGTGCGCTGCACCGTCTTGCCGTAGCGGGCGTGGCGGACGCGCTCCACCACCGCCACCACCACGGTGGCCTGCATCTTGTCGGAGACGACGAGACCCTCGCGCGTCTTGCGGCCCGGCCGGCTCTCGGGCGCCGCGGCTTGCTCGGCCATCACGTCTCCTCCTCGCCGGCCTCGTCGTCGGCACCGTCGTCCTCGACCAACTCGACCTCGTCGGCGGCCTCCGCCCCCACATCCGCCTCCGTCTCGGCGCGGCGGGTCGAGCGCCGGGTCCGGGGGCGCTCCTGGACGTCCTCGGCCCCGTCGGCGCGCTCGGCCCGGCGCCGCGCCGCCCGGGGCGAGACGACGGGGCCGGCGTCGCGTCCCTCGGCCAGGGCGATCTCGCGGTCGCGCAGGATGGTGAGCACCCTGGCCAGGTCCTTGCGGACGGTGGAGATGCGGGCCACGTTGTCGAGCTGGCCCGTGGCGCTCTGGAAGCGGAGATTGAGCAGCTCGCGCCGGTACTCGCCCAGGCGGCCCTCGAGCTCCTCGTCGTCGAGCTCTCGCAGGTCGGCGGCGGACGGCATGCCTAGACCTCGACCTCGGGGGCGCCGTGGGCACCGGGACGGACCACGAAGCGGGCCTTGAACGGCAGCTTCTGGATGGCGCGCTCCATGGCCTCCTTGGCCAGGTCCCGGTCCACGCCGGCCAACTCGAACAGGACCCGGCCCGGGCGCACGACGGCCACCCAGTGCTCGGGGTTGCCCTTGCCCGACCCCATGCGGGTCTCGGCCGGCTTCTGGGTCACGGGCTTGTCCGGGAAGACGCGGATCCACACCTTGCCGCCGCGCTTGACGTGACGGGTCATGGCGATACGGGCGGCCTCGATCTGGCGCTGGGTGATCCAGGCCGGCTCGAGGGCCTGGATCCCGAAGTCGCCGAAGGTGATGGCCGTGCCGCCCTTGGCCATCCCGTTGAGGCGGCCGCGCTGCTGCTTGCGGTGCTTCACCTTGCGGGGCATGAGCATCAGTCGGACTCCTTGCGGAAGTGCGGCGTCTCGTGGTGCTCGTTGCGGGTGCGGCGCTCGATCTCCTCCTCCTCGGCGAGGAGGCGCTCGAAGTCGTCGGTGGCGGGCGCCGCGCCGGGGAGCGGCGCAGCGGGCTCGGCCCCGGGCTCCGCCTCGCCCTCGGCGGCGGGCTCGGGCGGGGCGATCACGCTGCCCGGCTCGCCCTGCTCGGCCCGGCGACGGCCGCCGCCCGCCGTGACCAGCCGGCGCGGCCCCGCCTGCCCCGAGGTCTCGCCCGCGGCCATGGCCGCCTCGCGGGAGATCTTGTCCTCCGACGACAGCTTGTAGGGGAGGATGTCGCCCTTGTAGATCCACACCTTGACGCCGATGCGGCCGAAGGTGGTGCGGGCCTCGCGGAACCCGTAGTCGATGTCGGCCCGCAGGGTGTGCAGCGGCACGCGGCCCTCGCGGTAGCCCTCGCGCCGGGCCATCTCCGATCCGCCCAGGCGCCCGGCGCACTGCACCCGCACGCCCAGGGCTCCCGCCTTGGTGACGGTCTGCATGGCCCGCTTCATGGCGCGGCGGAAGGCGACGCGGCGCGCCAGCTGGTCGGCGATGCTCTGGGCGATGAGCGCCGCGTCGAGCTCGGGCTGCTTGATCTCCTGGATGTTGAGCTGGATCCGGTTGCGCAGGCCCGTGATGTCCTCGAGCTTCTTCTTCAGCCGGTCGGCCTCCGAGCCCCGCCGGCCGATGACGATGCCCGGCCGGGCGGTGTGGATGTCGACGCGCAGGCGGTCCCGGGTGCGCTCGATCTCGATGCGGCTCACCGCCGCCGACTCGAGCTGCGACATGAGGTAGTCGCGGATCTTCCAGTCCTCCACCACGAAGTCCTGGTAGTTGCGGGCTTCGAACCACCGCGACTTCCAGTCCGTCGTGACGCCGAGGCGGAACCCGTAGGGGTTGACCTTCTGGCCCATGCTCAGTCCTTCTCTCCGTCGGCCGATCGGCCGTCCGCCTCGTCGCCGGTGCCGCCCGACCGCTTCTTCGCCGCCTTCTTGGTGGCCTTGACCGCTTTCTCGGCGGGCGCAGGCTCGTCGTTGGCGGAGGCCTTGGTGGCCTTGGCCGCCTTCTTGGCCGGCGCGGCCGCCTTGGCCGTCTTCTTGGCGGGCGCAGGCTCGTCCTCGGGCTGGGCCCCCGCCGTCTGGAGCACGGCGGCGTCCTCGGCGTCGGCTTCCCCTTCCCCGGCGGCGGCGCCTTCGAGGTCTTCCGCCTCGCCGAGCTCCACGGCCGTGTCGCCGAGGTCCTCCACGCCGGTGCCCTCGAACTCCTCGACCGCCTCGTCGACGGGCGCCTCCTCGGCGGCGGTCTCGGCCTGGCGGGCGCCGCGCCGGGCCTCGCGCCGGGAGGCGGCCACGCGCCGCGCCCGCAGGGCGGTGGTGGCGTCGCTCTGACGCGCCCGGCGCCGCTCGAGGCGCTCCTCGGGGAGCCGGGAGACGATCACGGTGATGTGGCAGGTGCGCTTGCGGATCCTCGTGGCGCGCCCCCGGGCCCGGGGCCGCCACCGCTTGAGCGTCGTGCCCTCGTCGGCGTAGCAGGCCGACACGTACAGCTCGTCGGGGTCGAGCAGGTCGTTGTTGCGGGCATTGGCCACGGCTGAGGCGAGCACCTTCTCGACCACCCGGGCGGCCTCACGAGGGGTGGCGCGCAGGGTCTCCTCCGCCCGGTCGACGTCCTGGCCCCGCACCAGGTCGAGGACCTGGCGGGCCTTGTAGGCCGACATGCGGTAGTGCCGCAGCACCGCCCGGGTGCCGGCCACTTCGTTCGTCTTCACCCCCGGCATGTCACCGCCTCGCCTGACGTTCCTGGCCGGCGTGGTACCGGAAGGTGCGAGTGGCGGCGAACTCGCCGAGCTTGTGGCCCACCATCGACTCGGTGATGTAGACGGGCACGTGCTTGCGGCCGTCGTGGACGGCGATGGTGTGGCCGACCATGTCGGGGATGATGGTGGAGCGACGCGACCACGTCTTGATCACGCGCTTCTCGTTCGTGGCGTTGAGGGCGTCGACCTTCTTGAGGAGGTGGTCGTCCACGAAGGGCCCCTTCTTGAGGCTACGGGCCATTGCGAGTCCTCTCCTTGCGCTCCGCTACCGGCGCGCGCCGCGGCTGCGGCGGCGGCGGACGATCATCGTGTCCGACGGCTTGTGGCGGGCACGCGTCCGGCCCTCGGGCTTGCCCCACGGGGACACCGGGTGGCGCCCACCCGACGACTTGCCCTCGCCGCCGCCCAGGGGGTGGTCGACAGGGTTCATGGCCACGCCCCGGGTCTGGGGGCGCACGCCCTTCCATCGGTTGCGCCCCGCCTTGCCCACCGACACGAGCTCCGCCTCGGCGTTGCCCACCTCGCCCAGGGTGCCCCGGCAGTCGATGGGCACGCGGCGCATCTCGGTGGAGGGCAGGCGCAGGGTGGCGAACTGGCCCTCCTTGGCCACGAGCTGGGCGCTCATGCCCGCCCCCCGGGCGAGCTTGCCGCCTTGGCCCGGGCGCAGTTCGATGTTGTGCACGGTCGAGCCGACCGGGATGTAGCGCAGGGGCAGGGCGTTGCCGGGCCGGATCTCGGACCCGTGGCCGCTGGCGAGCACGTCGCCCACCCGGACCGCGGAGGGGGCGAGGATGTATCGCTTCTCCCCGTCGTAGTAGTGCAACAGCGCGATCCGGGCGTTGCGGTTGGGGTCGTACTCGATGGCCGCCACCTTGGCCGGCACCCCGTCCTTGTCGCGCTTGAAGTCGATGATGCGGTACTGCTGCTTGTGGCCGCCACCGCGGTGGCGGGCGGTCTTGCGCCCGTAGCTGTTGCGCCCGCCCGTGCCCGGCTTGGGCACCACGAGGGAGCGCTCCGGGCGCGACCGGGTGATCTCGGCGAAGTCCGAGACGGTCTGGAAGCGGCGACCGGCGCTGGTGGGCTTGCGCTTGCGCAGAGGCATGGCGGCGTCTCCCTCAGCTCTTCTCGAACAGGTCGATCTTGTCGCCGCCCGCCAGCGTGACGACGGCCCGCTTGGTCGAGGCGCGCGTCCCGAAGGTGTTCGACTTGCGGTTGCGACGGCGCTTGCCCTTGCGGTTGAGGGTGTTCACGCTCTTGACGCGCACGCCGAAGGCGCGTTCCACCGCCCGGCGGACGTCGATCTTGGTGGCGTCGGGGTCCACCACGAAGACGTAGGTGCCGTCCTCCATGAGGGCGTAGGACTTCTCCGACACCACGGGGCGCAGCAGCACCTGGTCGGCTTCTTTCACGCCCCGCCCCCCTCGTCTGCCCCGTCGGCGGCGATACCGCCCGCGTCGGCGGCCTCGTCGGCCGAAGGGGCCTCGGCGTCCTTGGAGGTGCCGGCGGCCTTCGCCTCGGACAAGGCCGTGGCCAGGCTCGACGAACGCGTGCCCTTGCGGGGACCGGACGCCTTGGCGGGGGCGGTGGCCGTCTCGCCGGGCAGGGTGTCGTCGGTGAACACCACCCAGTCGCTGCACAGCACGTCGTAGGCGTTGAGCTCGGCGCGCTGCACGGTCTGGATGTCGGGGAGGTTGGCGAAGGAGCGGTCGGGGATCCCGTCGTCGGGGCCGAGCACGACGAGCACCCGCCCCTCGAGGCCGAGGGCGTCGAGGGCGGCCACGGCGTCCTTGGTCTTGGGCGCGGGGAACGACCACTCGTCCACCACCGCCACGCGGCCCTCGGCGGCGCGGTCCGACAGGGCGCCGTGGAGGGCGAGGCGGATCATCTTCTTGGGGGTGCGCTGGCGGTACGAGCGCGGCTTGGGACCCAGGGCCACGCCCCCGCCCGACCACTGCGGCGAGCGGGTCGAGCCCTGGCGGGCACGGCCGGTGCCCTTCTGGCGGAAGGGCTTGGCGCCGCCGCCGGCGACCTCGGCCCGGGTCCGGGTGGACTGGGTGCCCGACCGGGCCGCCGCCCGCTGGGCGGTGACCACCTGGTGCAGGAGGGCCGTGTTGGGGGTGACGCCGAAGATGTGCGGGTCGAGCGCCACGGTGTCGATCACGGTGCCGTCGATGCGCCGACGCTCGACGGTGCGTGTCTCGGGCTCGGGCCGGGCCCGGCGGGCCGAGGCCTGCGACGGGGTCACGGTGGTCACGACGGCGCCTTCCCGTTCGTCCCCTTCACCGTGTTGCGCACCAGCACGACGCCGCCGCGGGGGCCGGGGACGGCCCCCCGGACGAGGATCAGCTCGCGCTCGGGATCCGCCGCCACCACCTCGAGGTTGAGCGTGGTGACCTGGTGGCCGCCCATGCGGCCCGCCATGCGGGTGCCCTTGAAGACCCGGGAGGGCGTGGCGCAGGCCCCCACCGACCCGGGCGCCCGGTGCTTCTTGTGGTTGCCGTGGGCGGCGCCCTGGCCCTTGAAGTTGTGGCGCTTCATGGCCCCCGCGAAGCCCTTGCCCTTGGACACCGCCGTGACGTCGACCCGCTCGCCCGCCTCCATCACGTCGGCGCCCAGCTGCTGGCCGACCTCGAACCCGCTGGTGTCGTCGATGCGCAGCTCCACCAGATGCGTGCCCGGCTCGACGCCGGCCGCCGTGAAGTGGCCCCGCTCGGGCTGCGTCAAGGTGGAGGCCCGGCGCACCCCCCAGGTCACCTGCAGGGCGGCGTAGCCCTCGCGGTCGGGGGTCTTCACCTGCACCACGCGCACGGGCGCGACCTTCAGCACCGTCACCGGCACGGCGCGGTTGTTGTCGTCCCAGACCTGGGTCATGCCGACCTTTTCGCCGACGATCGCCTTGGTCGCCACGGTGTGCGCCGTTCCCCTT
>DATJBC010000020.1:0-27944 GCA_035515515.1 Acidimicrobiales bacterium | reverse complement strand
CCGGTGCACGGTCACCCCGTGGCGACGGGCGTCGGCCACCAACGACTGCGGTGACCAGAACCCCATGGGCTGGGCGTCGAGCAGCCCGGCGCAGAACGCCGCGGGGTAGTGCAGCTTGAGCCACGCGCTCGAGTACACGAGGTAGGCGAACGACACGGCGTGGCTCTCGGGGAAGCCGAAGTTGGCGAAGGCGGCCAGCTTGTCCGCGATCTCCTGGGCGGCCCCCCCGGTGATGCCCCGGCGCGCCATGCCCGCGAACAGCCGGTCGGACAGCTTGGCCATGCGCGCCCCCGAGCGCTTGGCGCTCATGGCCTGGCGCAGCTCGTCGGCCTCGGCGGGGCTGAACCCGGCGGCGTCGATGGCGATCTGCATGAGCTGCTCCTGGAACAGCGGCACCCCGAGGGTCTTGGCCAGCGTCTCCTGCAGCAGCGGGTGCGGAGGGTCGGGGGCCTCGGTGCCCTGGCGCCGGCGGATGTAGGGGTGCACCGACCCCCCCTGGATGGGGCCGGGCCGGATGATGGCCACCTCGACCACGAGGTCGGCGAAGCACCGGGGTCGGATGCGGGGGAGGGTGGCCATCTGCGCCCGGCTCTCCACCTGGAACACCCCCACCGTGTCGGCGCGGCACAACATGTCGTAGACGGCGTCCTCCTGGTCGATCTCGGCCAGGTCGATGGCGACCCCGTGGGCGGCGCGCACCTTGTCGACGGTGCGGTGCACGGCGTCGAGCATCCCCAACCCGAGCAGGTCGAACTTGACGAGGCCGGCCGCCGCGCAGTCCTCCTTGTCCCACTGCAGCGCGCTGCGGCCCGGATGGCGCGCCCACTCCACGGGGCACACCTCGATGACGGGACGGTCGCAGAGCACCATCCCCCCCGAGTGCAGGCCGAGGTGCCGGGGGAAGTCGAGGACCTCCTCGGCCAGCCGTCCCACCAGCGGGGGGAGGCGCGCGGCGCGCCCGAGCGGCTCGCCCCGGTCGACGGCCTTGGCCCAGGCGTCGACCTCCTCGGGGCTGTGCCCCAGGGCCTTGCCCACGTCGCGGATGGCCGACCGGGCGCGGTAGGTGATGACGTTGGCGACCTGGGCCGCGCAGTGCCGGCCGTAGCGCTCGTAGACGTACGCGATGACCTCCTCGCGCCGGCCCGACTCGATGTCGACGTCGATGTCGGGCGGCCCGTCGCGCGCCGGGGAGAGGAAGCGCTCGAACAGCAGCTTCAGCCGCACGGGATCGGCGCGGGTGATGCCCAGGGCGAAGCACACCGCGGAGTTGGCGGCCGACCCCCGGCCCTGGCAGTAGATGTCCTGCCGGCGGCAGAACTCCACGATGTCCCAGACGACGAGGAAGTACCCGGCGTAGCCGAGGGTGTCGATCACCTCGAGCTCGTGGTCGATCTGCGCCCACGCCGCGGTCCCGGCGGCCGCCCCCCGGGGGCCGTAGCGGGCGGTGGCGCCCCGGGCCACCAGCTCCGCCAGCCAGCTCTGCTCGGTGTGGCCCGCCGGCACCCGGCAGTCGGGGAGGCCGGGGGCCACCAGGTGGAGGTCGAAGGCGCACGCCCGGCCGATCTCGGCCGCCCGGGCCACCGCCCCGGGCCAGCGGGCGAAGCGGCGCTCCTGCTCGGCCCCGCCCCGCAGGTGGGCGGTGGCGGCCGGCGGGAGCCAGCCGTCGAGCTCGGCCAGCGGGCGGCGGGCCCGCACGGCGGCCAGGGCGGTGGCCAGCGGCCGCCTCGCCGGGGTGGCGTAGTGGACGTTGTTGGTGGCCACCAGGTCCACCCCCCGGGTCACGGCCAGCTCGGCCAGCGCGTCGTTGCGGGCCGTGTCGAGAGGGTCGCCGTGGTCCCAGAGCTCGACGGCCAGGTGCTCGCGGCCGAAGGCCTCCACCAGCCGGTCGAGCGCGCGCCCCGCCGCCGACGGCCCGGCCGCGCCCAGGGCCAGCGACAGCGCGCCCTTGCGGCAGCCGGTGAGCACCACCCAGTGCCCGGCGCCCCCCTCGTGGTGGTGACGGGCCAGGTCCGCCAGGGTGCACGTGGGCCGGCCCTTCTCGCCCCCGGCCAGGTGCGCCTCGGTGATGGCCCGGCTCAGGCGGGCATATCCCACGGGGTCGCGGGCCAAGACGACCAGGTGCGTCCCGGGCGGGTCGGGCGCCCCCGTGCGCGGCGCCCCCCGTCCCCCCGGCACCAGGGTGAGCTCGGCGCCGAACACCGAGGGGAGCCCCAGGGCCCGGGCCGTCTCGGCGAAGCGGACCACGCCGTAGAGGCCGTCGTGGTCGGTGAGGGCCAGGGCGTCGAGCCGCAGCCGGGCGGCTTCGGCGGCGAGCTCCTCGGGGTGCGAGGCGCCGTCCAGGAAGCTGAAGTTGGAGTGGCAGTGGAGCTCCGCGTAGGGGACGGCCACCGGTGACGCCCTCTCAGTCGTAGGTGGCTTCCAGCCACCACGCCCCCCGCTCCCGGGTGAGCAGGTGGGCGGTGCCCCCGGCCGTGGCGACCTGCATGCGGGCCTGGCGCCGCCGGCCCCGGACCGACCACCACCGTTCGTCGGTGGGCCAGGGGCCGGCCCATCCGGCGAGGTCGGCCCACGGGCCCCCCGCCACCGACAGGCGGGCGGGGGCGGAGGTGGCCATCCCGCCCCCGGAGACCCCCACGGTCCGGCCCTCGGCGTCGACGAGCAGGGCGGGAAGCGGCCTGTCCAGCACCAGGGCGGGGGCGGGGGGTGGGACCTGTCCCGGCCAGGGCCCTCCGGGGCCCCCGCCGGGGTCGCCCGGGCCGGCGAAGGGGACCAGCCGGGCCCGCTGGCCCGGGCTGCGTCCCCCCTGCAACCGGCCCCGCACCACGGACTCCGGGCCGAGCAGCCCCTGGACGGCGGCCACGGCCTGCGCCGCCTGGGTGTCGGCTCCGGCGCTGTCCCCCCAGAACCCGCCCTGGCGGGCCCCGGCCTCCGGCGGCCGCAGGCGGGCCCGGCCGGGCACCCGGAAGCCCGGCAGCTCCCCGTCCACCCCCTGGGCCACCCGTTGGCAGCGGGCCCCGTCGGTGCCGAACCGGGCCAGGACGTGCGGGGTGGGCAGGGCGGCGAACGCCCCCAGGGTGCGGATCCCCAGGCGGCCGAGCAGGTCGGCCAGCTCGGGCCGCTCCAGGGTGGTGATGGGCCAGGGGGCCAGGAAGGCGGGGGTCCCGCCGGGTGCCACGAGCACGGCGCCGGCGTCGGTGGCGGCGCGGGCGGCCAGGACGCCGGCGAAGAGGCCGTCGGCCACGCCGGTGCCGGCCTCGACCCCCGGGACCCCCCGGGCCAGGGCCTCGGCCACCAGGTCCAGGAGGGCGGCGTCCCCGCCGAAGTAGCGCGACGGGCCCCGGGTGGGCACGGCGCACACCCCGGGCCGGACGGGGTCGACCCGGGTGGCCAGGCGGGCCAGCGTCCCCACCACGGCGTCGAAGGCCCGGGCCTCCCGGCCCCGCTCCTGCTCCTGGAGGAGCTGGGGGCACCAGACCACGAGCAACCGCTCCACCGCCCTACCTCTCTATTCGTCTCTATTTGTTCTATTTGTCTGTTTGCCGTGCCGGGCCGTGCAGAGCGGTGGCGTGGGGGACGGTGCCGTGGGAGCCGGCGCCGGCAGGCGGGCCGGGGGCGGCCTGCACCCTGCCGGTGGGGTCCGGGAGCCACAGCCCGGCGCGGGTGGCCCGGGCGGCGGCGCGCCGCCCGGCGGACAGCACCTCTGCGTACCGGCGCTGCAGGTGGCCGTGGCCGGCCTCGAGCCCTTGCCACCCGGCACGCTCGATCTTCAGCTCGACGTCCGCCCCCTCGGGCCATCCCTGTCTGCCCATCACGACCAGCACCGCCCGTCGCTCCCGGGCCCGGGCGCCCAGCCGGCGGGCCACCCCCGGGCGCACCCGGCCGGGCGGCTGGACCAGGACGACGCCCATGGCGTCGAGGAACAGGGCGGTCACCTCGGGCCACCGGGGCCCGGGGCACGGGGCCATCACCAGGTGCCCGAGGTCCATCCCGAGATCGGCCAGGGCGACGACCCCGGGATCGGCCGTCCCCACCGCCGCGCACCACGAGCCGGCCGAGGCGCCCACCAGGAGCGCCCACGCCAGGGTGGTGCCGCCCCCGCCCGCTCCCGGGGCGGGCTGGCGGTCGTCGGGGTCGCCCGGCTTGGCGCGGCCGAGGTGGACGGCCACCACGGCCCCCCGCTGGAGGCCGCCGCGGGGGAAGAGGGGCGCCAGCGCCGGCAGGACGGGCAGGAGCTGGTCCCGGCTGGTGGAGACGGGCCGGGCCCGGGCCGCCACGGTGGCGTCCACGTGCCCGGACCCGAGGGGGCGTCTTCCCTGGTAGGAGGGGGTGAACGGGGTTGGGGCCCCAGTGCGTGTCCGGCCCATAGCCGGACACTACCGAACATATGTTCGATTGACCACTGGGTCTGTCCGGCTGGCGATCGGGCGCACACCGGTGCGCACGCCCCCGCTCAGGACGAGTTCCGGCGTGCCGTTCCGTAGGGGATTTCCGGCACCCGGCGTCGTGACCACGGACCGTGGCCCTCGGCCCCGGCCAGGCAGGGGGGACGTCACGGCCGTCCCCAGCCGACGTCGCGACCGGGGGGCAGCGCACCCCGGCCGGGGGGCGCCGGCACCAGCCCCGGGGGCCGGGGGCCGAGCGCAGCTGAGCGCCAGGGCTCGGTGGCGAACCACGGGGTGAGCCGGACCCACCCGAAGCGGTTGCCCTCGTCCACGACCAGGGCCATGCCCGGCTCCCCCCGGCCGGCTACGTCCACCGGGAGGCGTCGCCGCATGACCGCCGAGGTGGTCACGCTGGGCACGCCCCGGGGCGCCTGGGCCCGGGGACCGAGGACCACCCGGGCCACGGCGGCGCCCAGGCCCCCCGGCGGCCCGACCGGGGCGTTGACCGAGCGGGTGCGCACCTCCTCTTCCCCGGCCAGGGCCGACAGGGCCTCGAGGGTGCGCACGTCCCCGATGCCGGAGAGGACGACCGTCGTCCCGAACAGCGACAGGAACCCCTCGGCGGCCGTCCCCCACCGGGAGCGTGCCTGGGACAGGTCCTGGAGGCAGGCCAAGGTGAGCACCCCCTGTCCGCCGCCCTCGCTCACCATGGCGGGCAGGTCGGGGATGGGGGCGATGTTGGCCACCTCGTCCAGGGCGAGCGTCACCGGCGCCCCGGGGCGGCGGGCCGCCCGGGCGTAGGCGGCCGAGCGGATGTCGGTCAACAGGCCCACCACGAGGGGGGCGGCCACCGCCTGGTGGCGGCCGGTGGCGCAGATGTACAGGGTCGCCGCCGAGTCGCAGAAGGCCCGGGCGTCGAAGTCGGGCGCGACGGTCGTGGCCAGGGCTTTCTCACTCCGGTAGGCCCCCAGGACCCCTGACGCGGTGGACCAGATGCCGCTCTGTTCCCGGGGGTCGGTGGTGGCGATCCCCGCCAGCAGGTCCCCGGCCCGGGTGGCCCCGTTGCGGTCGAGGATCCCCAGTGCGGCACCCGCGTTGCGCCGGTCCACCCACGCCACGACCGTGGCGAGGTCGGCGCCGTCCACCGCCGCCGCATGCAGCAGCGGTGCGAGCAGCGACTCGGCACGCTCGGTCCAGTGATCGGCGCCGACGTGCCCAGCGCGGTCGTGGCCGCCGGCGGCGGGGCGCGACGCGCCCACGAGGCTGCGGGCCACGAGCAGCGCGTCGTCCCACGTGCGACAGCTCTCCACCGGCGACCAACGCACCGGCGTGACGCCCTCGGGCACCTCCACCGTTCCGCTCGGGTCGTAGAGAAAACATGGCCCTGACGTGCGGCGCGCCGCGATTGTGGCCCGCAGCACGTCAGGTTTGGTGGACGTCGACACCACGGCGCCGTGTGCGCTCAGCACGCTTGGGACGACGATCGACGACGTCTTTCCCGAGCGTGGCGGTCCCAGCACGAGCACGGCCTGCTCGCGAGCCGCCCATGCAGGGCCGCGTGCACCCGCACCGAGGTACACGCCGCCACCGGACGAACCCGCGGCGGCGCGGATCCTCGTCAGCGCATCGGAGGAGAATTCCACCACTTGACCACTGTGCGCGGCGAAAATGGGCACGACAACGTCGGCGGCGGCCGTGAGAGCGCTCGGTCGTGCGATGTGGATGTGCCTGGGGACGCGTCCCGCTCACCGCATCTCGGGGCGGAAGCTCGGCTCGCCCCGGCGGACCCGCAGCGTGCCGGGGATCCCGAGGAGCGCGAGGGGATCGGCGTCGTCGAGCGGCTCACCACGGGTGTCGACGTGCATTTTTTTGAGAGCCACGATCCGGCCGATGTGGGGCCCGAGCGTGATCGCCACCTCGAGGTGCAGTTCTCCGTCGGCGTCGAGCTCGGCCTCCACCACGATGACGTCGTAGGTGTCGTCGGGGAGCGGTGCCACCGCCAAAAATCCTTACAAATATGGCGTTTTGTGTCCATCAGGGTCATATGCGCGTGGTGCCACCTCTCGCCGTCGACGCGGCGTCGCGGTGTCCCGCATCGCACGCGTCGCCGTGATCGTCCACCTCCGACCTTGCGCGAGTCCTCGCGCGTGAGTGCGCCGCGACGTGCGCGCTGTGTCGCAAATGCTTGCTTTTGGCGCGAAAACCTTCTTTGATAAATGAGATTGCATGTCCCGGAGGAGGTGCGGTGAACAAGTCGGGACCGATTAACGCGGTCCGGAGGACGACATCACTGCCCAAGCGCGACGCCGAAAATGCGGTGAACGGAATCGTGCACGTGGTCTCGACGGAGGTCCCAGTGGGCCGTCGTGTGGTCGTCTCCGGGTTCGGAAGCGTGAATCCCACGCACCGTGGTCCTCGCACGGGGCGCGACCCTCGCACGGGCGCCCCGGTTCCCACCGCCTCTTGGGGCAGCGTGCGCGTCGCCCCCAGCGGGACGTTCGAGGAGATTCTCAACGGCAAGGCAACGATTGCCATGCCCAAATCGTCGCGGCCCGCCACCGGCGCGGCATCGGCGACCACGCGCCCGGGCACCAGGTCTTCGCAGGCTTCGACCACCACAGCGCCGCAACGGCTGGCTGGGAGTGGCTCGAGAAAGGTCGTCGGACGTGCATCGGCCCAGGAGGTCGGCGCACGCCCCGGCGAGAACAGCAGCACGGATATCGGCCAGACAGGCCGCCGGGCGTGTCCCGGCGAGGACAGCAATGAAGCGACCGGCCAAGAAGGCCGTTAGGAGGGCGTAGAGCATGCCAGTCAAGCGGGCAAGAAAGACCGCAAAGCGGGCGCCGGCGAGAAAGGCCGCCAAGCGCACCACGGCTCGGAAGGCCGTGAAGCGCACGACGGCCCGGAAGACCGCCAAGCGCGCCCCGGCGAGGAAGGCCGCCAAGCGGACGACCAAGCGCCGGACCGCCAAGCGGGCACCTGCCAAGAAGGCCGCCGCCAAGCGGACGACCAAGAAGCGCCGGGCACCTGCCAAGAAGGCCGCCGCCAAGCGGACGACCAAGAAGCGCCGGGCACCTGCGAAGAAGGCCGCCGCCAAGCGGACGACCAAGAAGCGCCGCGCCCCCGCCAAGAAGGCCGCCGCCAAGCGGACGACCAAGCGTCGCCCTGTCAAGCGTCGGGCGCCGGCCAAGAAGGCCGCCGCTCCGGCCAAGCGCACCCGCAAGCGTCGTCCCGCCAAGAAGGCGGCGTCCGCGTCCACGACGCGTCGGCGTACCTCCACCCGCCGGGTGGCGACCCGCCGGGCCCCGGCTCGCCGGACCACGGCTCGCCGTCGGACGAGCAAGTAGACGACAGCCGCCCGGCCGGGCCTCGCCCGGCGGACGGTCCGGTCCTGGCGAGTTGCGGCTCGGCCCGAGGACCGCGTCGAGTGGCAGTGACGCACGGAAGGGGGGCCTCGCGGCCCCCCTTCCGCTGCGTGTGGCGCAGGCCGGACGGAACGTGGCGTCGGTCGGTGGCCCCCCGGCTCGGGGGGGTTCGCCTACGGCTGTGACGTGGGTGCGAAGCCGGCCGGGATGTCGGCGGGCTCGTCGACGTCCCAGGTGAGCTCGGGATCCCGCACGACGCGACAGCGCAGCCCCAGGCGGCGCGCCTCGCCGAGGTGCCGGGCGAAGGAGCCGGGACCGTAGCCGAAACGGAAGCCTGCGTCGGTGGCCACGCCCACCACGTTGGTGCCGTCCTCGCGGCGGTCGGGGACGAGGCTCACCCCGTCGAAGCCCGCCAGTCGGGCGATGTGCTCGGCGAAGGGCAGGTCGCCGTGCACCACGAGCACCTCGGCGGCCCCCGCGTCGCCCAGACGCGCCACCCCCGCCTCCACGGCCCCGTTCAGGCCCCGGCCTGGCTCGGGGAGCACGAGCGCCCCTTGCCGGCGCGCCCAGCGCGCCACCTCCTCGTCGTCGCACACCACCGCCACCGGCAGCGGATGGGCGGCCGCCACCACGCGCTGCGCCATGGAGCGCGCCAGACGAGCGCGCGCGGCGGGGTCGAGGGTGGGGGCCAGGCGCGCTTTGGCGGCCGTGAACGACTTCACCGGGACGAGGACCACGCAGCCGTCCAACCGGGGCAGGGGCGGCGCACCGGGCACGGACGCGATTGTACGGGTCGTCGCCGCGGGGGTCCCGGCCGGCGACACCAGGCCGTAGGGTGGGCCCATGCTCGACAAGGTGGCCGTGATCGGCGCCGGGTCGTGGGGGACGACGGTGGCGGCGATCGCCGCGCAGAAGACCGCCACGGTCTTGTGGGCGCGCCGTCCCGCCCTGGCGCAGGCCCTCGCCACCACGCACGAGAACCCCGACTACCTCCCCGGTGTGGCCCTGCCCGCCCCCCTGGCGGCCACGGCCTCGCTCGAGGAGGCCGTGTGCGGCACCGACCTGGTGGTGATGGCCGTGCCGTCGCACGGCTTTCGCGCCGTGCTGGACGAGCTCGCTCCCTACCTGGGCCCCGACACCCCGCTGTTGTCGCTGGCCAAGGGCCTCGAGCAGGGCACCCGCCTCCGCATGACCGAGGTCGCCGCCCAGGTTGCCCCGGGGCGCCCCGTGGGCGTCCTCACCGGCCCCAACCTGGCGCGCGAGATCGCCAGCGGCCAACCCGCCGCCACCGTCGTGGCCATGGCCGACGAGGGCGTGAGCCGCGCCATCCAGGAGCTGCTGCGCACCGACACCTTCCGCGTCTACACCAACCCCGACGTCGTCGGGTGCGAGATCGCCGGCGCCACCAAGAACGTGCTGGCCATCGCGGCCGGCATCCTGCAGGGCCTCGGCCTGGGCGACTCCTCGCTGGCCGCGGTCATCACCCGGGGGCTGGCCGAGCTCGGCCGGTTGGGGGTGGCCATGGGCGGCGACCGCATCACCATCGCCGGGTTGGCCGGCGTGGGCGACCTGGTGGCCACGTGCACCAGCCACCTGAGCCGCAACCGGATGGTCGGCGAGCAGCTCGGTCGGGGCAGGACGATCGACGACATCCTGGGCGAGATGCGCATGGTGGCCGAGGGCGTGAAGACGGCCCGCCCGCTGTTGGAGCTGGCCGCCGCCTACGGGGTGGAGATGCCCATCGGCGAGCAGGTGGCCGCCGTCCTCGAGGGGAGCCAGCCCCCCGCCAACGCCATCCGGGCGCTCATGATGCGGTCGGCGAAGCCGGAGTTCCAGGGGCTGCCCCCCGACGTCCCATCCGGGCGGGAACGGGGGTGAGCGCGTCGGGGGGCGCCCCGGCGCCCTCGCACCAACAGGCCCTCGAGCGCGTCCGGGCCGTGCTGCGCGCCCACGGCACGCCCGAGGCCGAGATCGCCGCCGCCGAGGCCGCCGACGTGCTCGACCTGCTCGTGGCCGACCAGCTGCTCGTCCCCGGCGAGCGCCGCTACACCGAGTCCGACGTGTCCGCCCGGACCGGCCTCGAGGTGGCGCTCCTGCGGCGCTACTGGCGGGCGCTGGGGTTCCCCGACGTCGAGCCCGACGACGCCATGTTCACCGACCTGGACATCGAGGCGCTCATGATCGTGCGCACGATGATGGACCTGGGGCTGGCCGACGTGGAGACCAGCCTGCAGCTGGCCCGGGTCATCGGCGCCTCCATGGCCCGCATCGCCGAGGCGGAGGTGGCCCCGGCGGCCCGGGGCTTCGCGGCGTCTGCGGGGGCCACGGGCGCCATCGGCACGCTGGCTCCCACCGAGGACATCGACACCGTGGTGGCCGCCGACCGCTTCGCCCAGCTGGCGGACCACTCCCTGCCCGCCATGGCGCGCCTGCTCGAATTCGTGTGGCGCCGCCACGTCCAGGCCGCCGTGCGCCGCACGATGCTGCTGCGCACGCGCAGCGCCTCCGGCGCGCTGCCCGTCCTCGCCGTGGGCTTCGCCGACATGGTGGGCTTCACCACCCTCAGCCAGCAGCTGTCGGAGGAGGACCTGGCCGCGGTGGTGAGCCGCTTCGAGCGGGTGGCCCACGACACCGTGACGGCCGGGAGCGGACGGGTGGTGAAGATGATCGGCGACGAGGCCATGTTCGTCGGCGACTCGGTGGAGGACGCCGCCCGCATCGGGCTGGACCTGGCGGAGGCCTACGCCGACGACGACCTGTTGTCCGACGTGCGGGTGGCGCTCGCCGTGGGCCCCGTGCTCGTGCAGGACGGCGACTACTACGGGCCCGTGGTCAACCTCGCCAGCCGGGTCGTCAACATGGCGGCGCCGGGCACGGTCCTCGTCACCGACGAGTTCCACGCCGCCATCCAGGCCGGGGCGCACCCCGCGGATTTCTCGTTCCGCCCCCTGCGGCCCCGCCTCGTGAAGGACGTGGGCCGCGTGCGGCTGTGGCTCGTGTACCGGCCCGGGACCGAGCCCGCCGCCCTCGACCGGCGCCTGGGCCTGCGCTGGGACCGCCTGAGCGAGGTCCTCCACGACCTCGACGAGCTGCGCGAGCGCGGCGAGCGGCTGATCGCCGGCCGCCACGCCGGCCCCGGCTCAGGGGCGGCAGCGGACGGTGGCGATCCCGAAGGGCCGTAGGGCGAAGGAGCCGTCCACCGGCTCCAGGGTGCGCCCCCGCAGGTCCACGAGCCAGCCCGTGCGGGCGCCCAGGCTGACCGTGGCGGGCTCGTCGGTGGGGTTGAACACCCGCACCTCGAGCATGCCCGCCTGGCGGCGCACGGCCGACACCTCGGCGCCGTGCACCTCGAGCTCGCTCCCCGACGCCGGCCGCCAGCCCCCGCCGGTGGGGTAGACGACCTCCAGGGGCAGGTAGGCGTCGTCGACCAGGGCGTAGGGGTCCTCGCAGCCCAGGCACAGGGCGTAGCGGGCCTCGACGGCGCGGCCCCGGAGCTGGAGGCCCTCCACCGGCGTGAGGGGGCCCGCGGGCAGGGGCCGGTACGCCATGCCCAGGCGCGAGAGCATCCCCGTGGAGCGCAGGAGGGTGAGCGCCAGCGTCCGGGCCCGGCCCCCCGACGGCCCGGTCTCGATGTCCACGAGCTCGTACTCGAGGAGGCCCTCGTGGGCGACGGTGAGGCCGCCGGCCGACACGAAGCGCCGGGACGGGAACGTGGGCAGGCCGAGCTCGTCGGGACGGCCCTCGGCGTCGAGCCCCCGGTGCACGACGGCGAAGGCGCACTCGGCGTCCGATCCCTCGGCCGGCGTGGGCAGGGGGAGGTGCACCCGCAGGCGATGGTCGGAGGCCGGGTTCACGAACCGGGTGCACACCCGCACGACGCGTTCGTCGGCGTGCAGCTCGACGTCGGTGGCCACCTCGGCGACCACCTCGCCCACCCGGGCGCGGGTCACACCGTCGACGTGGTCCGGCCAGCGGTAGCGGGCCGTGATCGTGGCCACGGCCCGCACCGGGCCGCGCTCGGTGACCGTCAGCGTCACGTGGTCGGGGTGCTCGACCAGGCGGTCGCCTGCGGGGGGCGAGTAGTTGTAGGAGTCGCCGTGGTCCCCGCCGTCCACGAGGCGGCCGAACCCGGCCGTCCCGTCGAGGGAGAACGTCCCGTCGGCGGGGTCGAGCGCCACCGTGACGAGGCCGTTGGTCATCACGACCTCGCCGTGGGGCCCGCCGTCGGACACCTGCACGGGGTGGGTCGGCACCCGCGCCGCGAACCGGTCCCACCCGAAGCCCGGCGCCGCCGCCACGCGTGCCAACACGCGGCGGATGGGGGGCTGGTCGATGGCGATGCGCACGATGGAGTCGGGCCGTGCGCCCAGCCGGGTGTAGAGGTCCTGCTTGACCGAGGCGATGGGGACGTCGAAGCGCTCCTCGGTGCCGAAGGCGATGGTGATGTCGATGCCGCTGTCGTCCTCGTCGACGCGCACGTCCTGGATCCAGGTGTGGGTGTCGATCTGGCTGCCGTTGGGGAGCATGCCCAGGATGGTGCGCACGGTGGCGGCGTCGAGGGTGAGCGGGCCCAGGCCGCGGGGGATGCCGAAGGCGCCGGGCGCCTCGGGCAGGGTCTGGGTGCCGGCGGGGACCTCGTCGCCCTGGATGACCACCTCCACGGTGCCGGCGCGGGGGCGGGCCGAGGCGTTGACGACGGTGGGACCGGGTTCGGCGAGCGACCGTGTCAGGGCGCCCAGGGCCTGCTCGGCCAGGCCGTCGGCCACCCGCCGGGCCTCGGCGTAGCGCACCAGGACGGCGTCGACCACCTCGTCCACCGAGCACGCGCACACCGAGTCGTGGGCGCTGTTGCGGACCATCTCGCGCCACGCCAGGTCGAGGAGCGACGCCGGCCAGCGCTCGGGCGCCAGGAACAGGGCGCACAGCGGCTCGGCCCGGCGCTCGAGCGCCCGCTCGGCGCACGCCGCGGCCCGCTTCACGTCCACCCGGTTCGACGACACGCCCATGAGGACATTGGCGCGCGCCCCCGAGCGCAGCTCGCCCCTCCAGTGGGGGAGGCCGGCGGCCGGCGCCCGCGGCAGGTAGTCGGCGAGCGTGGTCACCTCGACCTCGTAGTCGTCCTGGATCTGGTTGGCCTCCGCCACCACGCGGCCCAGCCACGGCTGCGGCTCCTGGTGGTCGGTGCCGTTCATGAACAGCATGCCGTCCACGAGGAACGCGCCGACCTCCTTCTCGTGGTCGGCGATGCGCCGGACGAGGGCCTTGGCGTCGTCGGGGATCGATGCGCCGTTGCCGTATCCGGTCACGAGGTACTCCGCCCGGACCGACGAGCCGTCGGGCGCCTCCCAGGTGAAGGCGCTCCTGTCGACGACCGAGGGGACCCCCCGCCACACCACGGCGTGCTCGAACCCGGCCAGCCGCAGGATCTGGGGCATCTGTGCGATGTGGCCGAACATGTCGGGCAGGTAGCCGACCGGCATGGCACCGCCGAAGGTGGTGGCCCGCAACAGGCCGAGCTGCAGGTCGCGCACGATCGTCTCGCCCGACACGAGGAACTCGTCCATGAGGATGTACCAGGGGCCCATGGACAGCCGACCGGAGGCCGCCAGGGCCCGGATGCGCTCCTCGTTGTGGGGGCGCACCTCCAGGTAGTCGTCGATCACGGCCATCTGGCCGTCGAGGAGGAACCGGCTGTAGGAGGGGTCCCCCTCGAGCAGGTCGAGCAGCGTGTCCACGAGCCGCACCAGGCGCAGCCGGAACGTCTGGAACGGCTCGTACCACTCCCGGTCCCAGTGGGTGTGGGGAACGACGGCGATGCGGCGCCTGTGCCCTCCACCTGGTGAAATGCGTTCCCCGTCGCTCGCCATCGCCTTGCCTCAGTCGTCGGTGGGTGCCCGCCTCGATGGTAGGCGGCCGTCGCGGCGTGGGGAGGCTGGCCCGTGGCGTGGCGTGGCGTGGCGTGGTGTGGTGGGGGAGGGTCGTGGCGCCGCCTCGGCACGCCGCACGAAGATGGTCGCCATGGGCTCCGTCGACGACCTGGCCGCCGAGGTCGCCGCGTTGCGCCGGCGGGTCGAGGTGAGCGAAGGGGTGCTCGCCGTCCAGGCGCTCAAGGCCCGCTACGGCGAGCTCGTGGACATGCGCTTTCGCCGGGGGTCGGCCGTGGAGGATTCCGAGCTGGCCCGCATCGCCCACGACATCGCCGCCCTCTTCACCACCGACGGCGTCTGGGACGGCGGGCCCGCGCTGGGCCGGGCCGTCGGCCGCCAGGAGATCGCCGACCGTCTGCGCCGGCCCACGCTGCGCTTCTCCCGGCACTTCTTCATGAACCCCCGCATCGAGGTGGAGCCGGGCGGTGGCGCCGAGGCGGGCGCCGACGCCCGGTCGGCCACGGCCACGGCCCGGTGGGACCTTCTGAGCCCGTGCCGGCACGCGGACGGCACCTCGTACTGGATGAGCGGCTACGAGGACGACGAGTACGCCCTGGTGGACGGGGTGTGGCTGTGCCGCTCCATGACCCTCACCACGGTGTTCATGACGCCCCTCACCGAGGGCTGGACGAAGGTCTTCGTGTAGCGCCTAGGGCGACGACGCCGCCTCGGCGGCGGCGCGCACGCCGTCGAGCGCCCGCCGCACCACCCCCGGCTGCTCGAACCACAGGAAGTGGCCGCAGCCCTCGACGACGTCGGTGACGGCGGCCGGGAAGAGGGCGGCCGACGCCACGCCGTGGTGCGGGGGGATGGGGCTCTGGGCGCCGAGGACGAAGGCGGTCGGCGCCCGGAAGCTCCCCAGCCGGGCCGCCCAGTCCGTCCGGGGGAGCTCGTCGTGGATCGACGCCCACGTCTCGGCGTAGCACGGCAACGACATGGTCATGGGCGGCATCGGCGGGGCGTGCTCGGGCCGGGCGAAGTACGCCGGCCACACGAGCGCCAGCGACTCCATGGCGTCCTCGGGCGTGCCCTGTCCCTGCATGGCCCGCTCGTCGAGCTCGCCGGCGCGTGCGGCGACGTCGGGGGGGATCCGCTCGGCCATGATCCGCATCATGTCCGCCTCGCCCCCGTCGCCCTCCACCCCCAGCGGGTCCACGACCACCAGGCCGCGGAGGTGGTCGGGGTGGGCGGCGGCGAGGTGCATGGCGAGGTGCCCTCCCCAGGAGTGCCCGACGACGTAGGCGGGAGCCGCCCCCAGGGCGTCGAGGACGGCGAGGGCGTCGGCCAGGTGGGTGGCCACCGTGAAGGGCCCGCTCGTCGTGGACGGCTCCAGCCCCCGCTGTTGGTAGCGCAACACCGTGAAGGCGCTGGCCAGCTCGTCGGCCAGCGCGCCCGTGTACTCCGACAGGCCCGGGCCGCCGTGGAGGATCAGCGCCGGCGGGCCCGACCCCGTCCACCACCCGCGCAGGACGCCACCGGGGACGTCGACCGAGAAGTCCGTGGCGTGCGCGGCCATGTGCATCTGACGCTACCGCCGCCGCCGACGCCCGCCCCGGGGAGCCACCTACCCTGGACGCGATGTCCGACGGTCGGTTCGCCAGGCGCCGCCGGCATGCAGAGGGCGCCCGGCTGCACCTTCCGCTTCCTGCCGGGCCGGTCTCCAACGGGGAGTTCGTCCCCTCCCCTCGGTCCCCTGGCGACCGGGACATCGACGCGCTGGTGCGCGAGCGGGTCGATGTCGCCGCCGGGCGCCTGCACGTCGACCGGCGACGGTTCCTGCAGGGGGCGGGCGCGGTGGCCGTCTCGCTGGCCGCGTTCGAGCTGGCCGCCTGCGGCGGCCCATCGGCGTCCCGGGGGGCGCGGTCCGCGACCTCCGGCCCCGGAGGGACGTTCCGCGTCCCCCCACCAGAGGACACCGCGGCGTGCCGGCAGGCCCTGTCGGGCAGCGGCGACTTCATCTTCGACGTGCACACCCACCACGTCGTGCCCGATGGGCCCTGGGTCCGCAACGCCCCCGAGACCGTCGGCCTGGTGCTTGGTATGCTCCCGTCCGGTTGCACCGACGACCCCCGACTCGACTGCGTGGACCGGGCGGCGTACCTCCACGACCTGTTCCTCGCCAGCGACACCACCGTCGCCATGTTGAGCGACGTCCCCAACTCCGGTGCCGCCGACGCGCCCGTGCCCTTCCCCGACGCCCTGCGCACCGAGCACATCACTGCCACCCTGGCGGGGGGCGGGGCGAGCCGGCTGCTCACCCAGAACATCGTCGCTCCCAACGTCGGGCCGCTGCAGTCGACGCTCGACGAGATGACGGCGGCCGTGGAGACCGGGCCGCCGGCGGCCTTCAAGGTGTACACGGCGTGGAGCCCCACGGCGCGCGGATTCTCGCTGGCGGACCCGGCCATCGGGCTCCCCACGGTGCAGCACGCGCACGACCTCGGCGTCAAGGTGTTCGTGGCGCACAAGGGGCTGCCCCTGGTGAACTTCGACCCGGCGTACAACCACCCCGACGACGTGGTGGCGGTGTCGCGCCAGTTCCCGGACATGAACTTCGTGGTGTACCACGCCGCCTGGATGCCCGGTCACGTGGAGGGGCCCTACGACCCGGCCGCCACCGTGGGCATCGACAGCCTGCTTGGCGCCCTCGACCGTCACGGCGTCCCCCCCGACGACAACGTGTGGGTGGACCTCGCGACCCTGTGGCGGCAGTTGCTCACACAGCCCGACCAGGCGGCGCACGCGCTGGGCAAGCTCCTCAGCCGGGTGGGTGAGCGCCGCGTGCTGTGGGGGACGGACGCCGTGTGGTACGGCAGCCCCGAGCCGCAGATCATGGCCATGCGGGCTTTCGAGATCACGCCGCAGTACCAGGAGCGCTTCGGCTATCCGGCCCTCACGCCGCAGGTCAAGGCAGGGATCTTCGGCTCGAATGCAGCGTCACTGTTCGGAGTGGATCCCGACGCCACCCGATGCGGGCTCGCCGCGGATCCGCTCGGTGCCAACATCGACGAGACGGCCGAGCGACGAGCGGCGGGCGATCTCCCTTCGGCGTGGGCGCCCAACGGTCCGACCACCCGCCGCCAGATGCTGCAGTGGCTGTCGGGCCCGGGCACGGACTGGCGCCCCACGTAGCGGTGTCAGTCCTCGTCGGGCCCGGCCTCGCCATCGGGCCCGTCGGCTCCCTCGGCGTCGTCGTCCCGGACCGCATCGTCCCCCTGGGCCGCGTCGTCGCTCTCGCCCCCGAGGCCGATGGCGTGGGTGTCGTCGAACTCCCCGGCGGCGACGCGGGCGCTCAGGGACGTGAGGCAGTGCTCGCAGATGAGGGCGTCGTCGCCGGCCACGAGCCGCCCCGTCTCGGGGGGTCGGCTCCCACAGAACGAGCACTCGAGGGGCAAGGCGCCCCGCATGCTCGGCACCGGCCGGTCGAAACCACGCGCCGCGCCGGACCCGCGGTGGCCCGACAGGATCCGGACGACCTGCTGGCGCACGCTGGCCAGATCGGCCCCCAGGCCCACGAGCACCTGGGCGCCCACCCCCTCGCCCTCACGCACGAGGCCGAGGAGCATGTGCTCGGTGCCGATGTAGTTGTGGCCCAGCTGCAGGGCCTCGCGCAGCGAGAGCTCGAGCACCTTCTTGGCCCGCGGCGTGAAGGGCGGTGAGCCCGGGGGGGCGCCGCCCGAAGAACCGATGGTCTCCTCCACCTTGGCGCGCACGGCCTGGACGGAGATCTCGAGGTTGGCGAGCGCCTGGGCCGCCACCCCCTCGTTCTCCTGGATGAGGCCGAGGAGGATGTGCTCGGTTCCGATGAAGCCGTGACCGAGCAGACGCGCTTCCTCCTGCGCCAGCACCAGCACACGCCGGGCACGGTCGGTGAACCGTTCGAACGTGCGCCCAGGCTCTCACGTCCCGACGGGCACCGCTACGGTCCAGGCCGTGCGTCCTCTCGGGTGGGCCCATCACCTCCCCCCCGGGACGACGCTGGACCGCGCGGACCTCGTCGCCCGGGGCAGCCTTCCCGCCGTGTGGGCGCGGGTGTGGGCGGGCGACGGCCGGCGACCGGCCGTGCTCGACGTGGGCGCCGGGTCGGGGGCCCGATGGGTGAGCGCCGCCGCGCTCGAGGAGCTGACGCGGGCGGCGGCGCAGCGCCTCCTGGCGTCGGGCGCGGCACCGGGGGCCCGGGTCCTGGTGTGCCTGCCCACCAGCCTGGCGGCCGTCGTCACCTACGTCGCCGTCCTGCGGACCGGGACCCTGGTGGGCGTGCCCGTCAACCCGGCCTACACCGCGCGCGAGCTGGCGCACATCGTCCACGACGTCCGGCCCGCGCTGGCCGTCGTCGAGGGCGGCTGGCGCGTCGACGCCGTCACGGCGGCGTCCTCCGGCGCCACGGCGGTCATCGCCGTCGACCCGGGCGGCGAGCCCACCGCGCTGTTCTCGTCCGCTCCCGTCGCCGCCGGCGTCGCGGCCGGTGGTCGTCCCGCGGATGTCGCCCTGGACGGTGCGCGCGGCGGTGACGTCGCTCTCATCGCGTACACCTCGGGGACCACCGGGTCGCCCAAGGGGGCCATGCTCAGTCACGCCAATCTGCTCGCCAACAGCGAGTCGATCGCCCGCACGTGGCGGTGGGAGGGGTCCGACCGCCTCGTGCACGCCCTCCCGGTGTTCCACGGGCACGGCCTGTGCGTGGCGCTGTTCACGTCGCTCCTGACGGGCTCGTCGATCGCGCTGCTGCCGAGATTCGACGTCGACGCGGTGCTCGACGCCGCCGCGCGACACGACGCCACCATGTTCTTCGGGGTACCCACCATGTACCACCGACTGGCGGCCTCCTCCCGGGCGGGGGAGCTGTCCCGCCTGCGCCTGGCCGTCTCCGGCTCGGCCGCGTTGCGCCCCGAGCTGCACGAGGCGCTGCGGGCGACGGGCACGGTGGTCCTCGAGCGCTACGGCATGACCGAGACGCTCATGACGCTCTCCAACCCCTACGACGGTGAACGCCGGGCGGGCACGGTGGGCTTCCCCTTCCCCGGTGTGGACGCCGAGGTGGAGGGCGCCGACCGTGACGGGACCGACCGTGCCGGGGCCGGCGCAGAGGTGCGCGTGCAGGGCCCCGCCGTGTTCTCGGGGTACTGGGAGCGCCCCGCGGCCACCGCCGACTGCTTCGACGGCCCGTGGTTCCGGACCGGCGACCTCGGCGTGGTGGAGGACGGCTACGTGCGGCTCCTCGGGCGCTCGAGCGAGGTCGTCATCTCGGGGGGGTACAACGTGTATCCCGCCGAGGTCGAGGACGTCCTGCTCGGGCACCCGTCGGTGGCGGAGGTGGCGGTGTCGGGCCTTCCTTCGGACGAGTGGGGCGAGACGGTCTGCGCGTGGGTGGTGACCGACGGCGTGGCGGCGCTCGACGGGGCGGCGCTGATCGCCTTCGCGGCCGAGCGCCTGGCGCCGTACAAGTGCCCGCGCCAGGTGCGGTTCGTCGCCTCCCTGCCGCGCAACGCCATGGGCAAGGTGCGCCGGTCGGAGCTGCCCTGAGGCGAGCTAGGGTCGCCGGGCGTGCGCATCGTCTTCGGCACCGACGAAGACACGCCCCTCACGGCCGGCGTGGTCGCCCACCTGCGGGCCCAGGGGCACGAGGTCGAGCACGTGGCCGCGGGCGAGCAGTGGCCCGAGGTGGGCCGTGCCGTGGGGGAGGCCGTCGCCTCCGGGCGAGCCGAGCGGGGCGTGGTGTGCTGTTGGACCGGCACGGGCGTGTCCATGGCCGCCAACAAGGTGCCCGGCGCGCGCGCCGCCCTGTGCACGGACGCCGCCACCGCCGCGGGTGCACGGCGCTGGAACGACGCCAACGTCCTGGCCTTCGGGTTGCGCCTCACCTCCACGGAGATGGCACGCGAGATGGCCGACGCCTTCCTCGGTGCCGAGCCCGATCCCGCCGAGCTGCCCGTCATCGCCCGGGTCGAACGGGCCCCCGGGGCGGGGTAGCGTGCCGGCCATGGCCACGTTCCTCATGCTGTCGACGCTCGGGCCCGAGGGGATGGCGACGCTGCGCCAGAACCCCCAACGCCTCAAGGAGGTCAACACCGAGGTCGAGGCCATGGGGGCGCGCGTCCTCGGGCAGTGGGCGCTGCTCGGTCAGTACGACTTCGCCACGATCCTCGAGTGCGAGGACGAGAGGATCGTCACGCGCGTGGCCGTCACGCTCGGCGCCCGGGGGACGCTGAAGACCAAGACCTTGATCGCCGTCCCCATCGACGAGTTCATCGAGACGCTCAGCACGCCCTAGGGCGCGGTGTCTGCCAACCGGTCGAGGGGGCAGGTGGCCCGGCGGGGGCTAGCGCGACGCGCTCAGTACCACCAGAGCCCGTGGTTGCGGCGCTCGGTCCGCACGTCCTCGGTGGGGAACACGTCGGGGAGCACGCTGTTGTCCGACAGGCGCCGCACGCGGTACCCCTTGCCGACGTGTTCGGCCACCTCGAAGCCGTGGCTCCAGGTGCCTACGAACCGGTTGCGCACGTCCACGCGCGTGCCGTCGGGAAGCCGTCCTTCGCTGATATCCCAGAGGGTATCGATGACGCCGTTGGTCACGTCGGTGTCCTCCTGCCGACCGGCACCGGGGGAGGAGGGGCGGTCCGTCGGCCGACAGTGCTTATGATGCGCGCCTCGACCACGGGCCACAAGGGCACACGGGACAAAATGCGGCCAAGATCGCGCGTCCCGGCCCCCCGCCCGGGCCTGGTCCACGAACGGTCGCTGTGGGGCGACGGGCACCGCGTGGTGGCGGGCGTGGACGAGGTCGGCCGTGGGGCCTGGGCGGGGCCCCTCAGCGTGGGGGTGGCGGTGCTGTGCGAGGCGCCCGCCCGGGTGCTGCGGGGTCTGCGGGAGTCCAAGCAGTTGACCGAGGACACACGAGAGGCGATGTTCGACCGCGTCGCCGCGTGGTGTGCGGCGTGGGCGGTGGGCCACGCCGAGGCCGAGGAGTGCGACCTCCTCGGCATGACCGCCTGCCTGCGGCTGGCCACCAGGCGGGCCTTCGCCCAGCTGGCGCCGGAGATGGCGCCGGAGGCGGTGGTGCTGGACGGCACCTTCGACTTCGTGAGCCCCCCGGCCGCGCCCCGGCTGTTCGACCCCGACGGCGCCGGGGCCGCGCCCGGCGGGCCCCCGGCGGACGCGGCCGAGGCGGGACCGCTCCCGGCCCCGGTCGTGGTGCCCCCGGCGACGGTGCGCACCGTCGTGGGGGGCGACGCCCGCTGTGCGTCGGTGGCGGCGGCGTCGGTGCTGGCCAAGGTGACGCGCGACCGCATCATGCGGGCCCACGCCGAGCACTACCCGCCCTTCGACTTCGAGCGGAACAAGGGCTATCCCTCGCCTGCCCACCAGCGCGCCCTGTGCGGCTACGGGCTGAGCGCCCTCCACCGCCGCTCCTGGGCCTTCGTCGGCAGCCTGCCGTGGGAGCTCACCACCTGGCCGGGGAGGATGCGCGCCGACGACGCCGAGCGCGCTGACCCTGTCGAGGACGGCGGCCCGGGCGGGATCGAGGGCGATCCCGGGAGCGAGGGCGAAGGCCGGCGCCACGGGTACGTGTCCGCGCCGGGCGAACGGGAGGTCGTGGGTCCCGCCGCTGCGGGTTGAGCCCGGGAGGGGCGGGGGCTAGGTGGCGGCCACCGGCTCCTTGGGGAGCCCGAGGACCCGTTCCCCGATGATGTTGCGGAGCACTTCGTCGGTCCCCCCGGCGATGCGCATGCCGGGGAGGCCCAGGACGAACTGGGCCCAGGCGAAGGTCCCCCACTCCCCGGAGTCGGCGATGAGCTTGGGGCCGAGGACGGCGGCGAGCAGGTCCGCCATCCGGCGCATGTTGGCCGTGAGCGACAGCTTGGCGATCGACATCTCGGGCCCCGGCGCCTGGCCGCTCGCCACCTTGGCCATGGCCCGCAGGTTGGTGAAGTTGGCCACGCGGCCGTTGATCACGATCTCGGCGATCTGCTGGCGGACGAGGGGATCGTGGGTCTTGCCGTGGTGGCGGAGGAGCTCGATGAGCCGCGGCGTGCTCAGGTTCCCGCTCCCCGACGACATGCTCCCGCCGCCGATGGCGGCCCGCTCGTTCATGAGCGTGGTGAGCGCCACGGTCCAGCCTCCGTTGACGTCGCCCAGGCGGTGCGAGTCCGGGACGCGCACCTCGGTGAAGAACACCTCGTTGAACGACGCCCCCCCGGTCATCTGACGCAGGGGCCGGATGTCGACACCGGGCGCCCGCATGTCCACCACGAAGCCGGTGAGGCCCTTGTGCTTGGGAGCGTCGGGGTCGGTTCGGCAGATGATCTCGCCGATGTCCGACAGGTGCGCGCCCGACGTCCACACCTTCTGCCCCGTCACGAGCCACTCGTCGCCGTCGCGGATGGCCTTGGTCTGCAGGCCGGCCAGGTCGCTGCCCGCGCCGGGCTCGCTGAAGAGCTGGCAGGCGACGATGTCGCCGCGCCACATCGCCCGGAGGTAGCGCTCCTTCACCTCGTCGGTGGCGTGGGCCAGGATCGTGGGCGCCACCATGCCCAGCCCGATGCCGTAGGGGGTCATGGGCGGGGTGTCGAAGCCGGCCTCGACGGCGTCGTAGATGCGCTGGTGGTGGCGCGTCAGGCCCCGGCCCCCGTACTGGACGGGGCCGCTGATCCACCCGAACCCGGCGTCGAAGCGCTTCTGGGCCCAGGCCCGGGCGGCGTCGAGCTCGGCCAGCTCCTCCTCGGGGGTGCGCTCGGGCAGGAGGGCGACCTGGTCGGAGCCCTCCCCCCAGGCACGCTCCACCTCGACCCGGCGCTCGGCGTTGGCCTCGAGGAACGCCACCGCGGCCTGCTCGAGGGCAGCGTCGGAGATCGTCTCGGCGGGCTCCGCAGGCACGGCCAGGCAGCGTACCGAGGGCCCCCGTAGCGCCGCCAAACAGGGTGGTTGGGGTAGAAAAGCCCCGATGGCCTACATGCTCGCCGTGCTGGGCGCGCTCGCCAACGCCTTGACGAGCATCCTGCAACGGATGGGCGTGGAGTCCGCGCCCGAGGAGACGACGCTGCGCCTGAGCCTCCTCGCCTACGCCGTGCGTCGCAAGGTGTGGATCGCCGGCTTCTTGATGATGATCGCCGCCTTCCTCCTGCAGTTCCTGGCGCTGCACTTCGGCGACCTGACCACCGTGCAGCCCATCCTCACCCTCGAGCTGCCCTTCCTCGTCGCCATCCTCGGCCTGTGGTTCCGGCATCCGCTGTCCTGGCAGGAGTGGATCGGCTCCAGCGCGGCGGCGGGGGGGCTGGCCGCCTTCCTGGCGCTCTCGTCTCCGGCCAACGGCAACGAGACGCCCGACCTCGACACCTGGGGACTGGTGTCGTTCGCCGTGGTGGCCGGGGGGTCGGTGGCCATCCTCATGGCGCGCCTGGGGTCGTCGCCGGCCTGGCGGGCCGCCTGGTTCGGCGTGGCCGGGGCGGTGGCCTTCGCGTTCACCGCCGCCCTCATCAAGGAGATGAACGACGAGATCGGCGGGGGCTGGGGACATGTGTTCCTGAGCTGGCCCCCCTACGCCCTCGCCGTGTCCGGGCTGCTGGGGATGTTCCTGGCGCAGAACGCCTTTCGCGCCGGGCCGGTCACGGCGTCGCAGTCGGCGCTGGTGATCGTCGACCCCCTGGCGTCGATCGCCATCGGCATCGGGCTCTTCGGCGACCAGCTGCAGACCTCCGGTGGTCGCCTCGTGGGCGAGGTCCTGGCCATGATCGTCCTCGTCGTGGGCGTCTTCTCGCTGGCTCGTTCGCCGCTGGTGGTGGAGGTCAAGCGGGAGGAGGGCGAGGACCCCCACCTCCTCTCGGCGCGTCGGCGCGACAGCCCCGGGACCGTCTGGGAGGCGGGGTGACGGCGGAGCCGACGCCCCCGGGACCGTCCGGCGCCCGGCGGGGCGGGGGGCGCAAGCGCCGGGCCACAGCGGCCGCCACGGGGGGGGCGGGGCCGGTGCCGGCCCGCTACGACCCGTGGGAGGCGGTCCTCGAGCGCATCGACGACGCCGCCGCCCTGTCGGGGCTGTCGCCCGACGTGCTGTGCCTCTTGAAGCGGCCCGACCGCATCCTCGAGGTGGCCGTGCCGCTGCGCATGGACGACGGGCACGTGGAGGTGTTCGTGGGCTGGCGGGTCCACCACAACACCGCCCGGGGACCGGCCAAGGGGGGCATCCGCTTCCACCCCGACCTCCACGTGGAGGAGGTCGCCGCCCTCGCCGCGGACATGACGCTCAAGACGGCGGTGGTCGACATCCCGTTCGGGGGTGCCAAGGGGGGCGTGCGCTGCGACCCGGGCCGGCTCTCGGCGAGCGAGCTCGAGCGGCTCACCCGGCGCTACACCTTCGAGGTGTCGCCGCTGCTCGGCGCCGACCGCGACATCCCCGCGCCGGACGTCAACACCGACGAGCGGGTGATGGCGTGGCTCCTCGACACCCTGGACATGCTGGGGGGCCGCTCCGTCCCCGAGGTGGTCACCGGCAAGCCGCTCTCCGTCGGGGGCATGCGCCTGCACACCGGGGCCACCGCCTCGGGGGTCGTCCGCTGCGTGCGAGCCGTCTTCGCCGCCCTGGACATGACCATCCCCGGGGCCCGAGCCGTGGTGCAGGGCTTCGGCAAGGTGGGCGGCCCCCTGGCCTTCTTGTTGTCGTCGGCGGGCATGCGGATCGTGGCCGTGGCCGACGTGGGGGGCGCGGTGCACAATCCCGGCGGCCTGGACGTGAGCCTGTTGGCCGACCACGTCACCGCCACGGGCTCGGTGGTCGGCTTCGAGGGGGGGCAGGCCGTCGCCCCCGCCGAGCTGTGGGCTGTGGAGGCCGAGCTCGTGGTGCCGGCCGCCCTGGAGGGCGCCATCGACGGCGCCGCGGCGTCGGACCTCCGGGCGCGGGTCGTGGTGGAGGCGGCCAACGGGCCCACCACCCCCGACGCCGACCGGGTCATGGCCGAGCGGGGGATCACCGTGGTGCCCGACATCCTGGCCAACGCCGGGGGGGTGACGGCGTCGTACTTCGAGTGGGCGCAGTCCCGCCAGGGTTACGCCTGGGACGAGGAGGTCGTCGCCGGACGGCTGGCCAAGACCATCGACCACGCCTTCGCCGACGTGTGGGCACGGGCGCAGGACCTCGGGGTGAGCATGCGGCGCGCCGCGGGCGTCGTGGCCGTGGAGCGCCTGGCGGGCGCCATCACGGCGCGCGGGCTCTTCCCCTGAGCTCGGGCCCCCAAGGCCCGGGCCCGGGGTGGCCCCCGCCCGGGCCCCGAGCGGGCGGGGCCGGTCCTACCAGCCCCGGTCGACCCACTCCTGGAGGTGGGGGCGCTCCGTCCCGATCGTGGTCTGGTCGCCGTGCCCGGGGAGCACGAGGGTGTCGGCGTCGAAGCGGGAGAAGAGCCGCTCGTCGATGGACCTGATGATGGTGGGGAAGTCCCCGCCGGGGAACTTGGTGGCCCCCGGCCCGCCCGGGAACAGCGTGTCCCCGCTGAAGAGCAGGCGCGTGCCTTCCACCGCGAAGCACATCGAGCCCGGGGTGTGGCCCGGGGTGGCCACGGTGCGCAGGCGCAGGTCCCCGACCTCGATCACCGAGTCGTCGTCGAGGATGAGGTCGTAGGAGGGCAGCATCTCGGCGTCGGCGGCCGTGACCGCCACCTCGTAGCCGGCGTCGCGCACGGCCGGGACCGCCTGGATGTGGTCCCAGTGCCCGTGGGTCTCGATGACCTGGCGAACGCCCAGGTCACGGCACATTTCCAGGAGCATCTCGTGCTCGTTGGCGGCGTCGATGAGCACGGCGTCACCCGTGGCCTTGCTCCGGACGACGTAGACGTTGTTGTCCATGGGGCCGACGACGACCATGTGGACCTCGAGCAGGGTGTCCTCGTAGTGCAGCATCCTCGCCCCTCCCGGTCGGCGCTTCGCCGTCCGTACCCTATTGACCTTATTGATTCCCCGGGCGGCACTGTTCCTGGGCGGCACTGTTCCTGGGGGCACTGAATTCCCGGGTGGCGCCGACCCCTCCGGGAGGGCCTGCCCGTGACCCCGGGGGCTTCTTGACTCGCTGGTCAACAACGAGGGCCGTCTGGTAGAACCGGAAGCCATGAACTTCGCCTTCAGCGAGGAGCAGGAAGAGCTGCGGAGCGCGGTTCGGCGGTTCCTCGAGGACAAGTCGCCGGTCTCCGAGGTCCGTCGTCTGATGGAGACCACCGAGGGGTACGACCGCGCCGTCTGGGAGCAGATGGCCAATCAACTGGGGCTCCAGGCGCTGGCCATCCCCGAGGAGTACGGGGGCGCCGGCTTCGGCTACGTCGAGCTCATCGTGGTGTTCGAGGAGATGGGTGCGGCGCTCATGTGCGCCCCGTACTTCTCGACCGTGGCCCTGGCCGCCAACGCCCTCCTCACGAGCAACGACGACAGCGCCAAGAAGGACCTGCTGCCGGGGATCGCCTCGGGGGAGACGATCGCCACCCTGGCGTTGACCGAGGACAGCGGCCGCTGGGACCTCGACGGGGTGACGCTGGCGGCCACGGGCAAGGGCGACTCGTGGACGCTCGACGGCCACAAGATGTTCGTCATCGACGGGCACACCGCCAACCTCGTCGTCGTGGCGGCCCGCACGCCCACGGGGGTCAGCCTCTTCGCGGTGGAGGGCGGCGCGTCGGGGCTGACTGCCACGCCGCTGTCGACCATGGACCAGACGCGCAAGCAGGCGCGCCTCGAGTTCTCCTCCACCCCCGCCCGGCTCATCGGCGACGAGGGTGGTGCCGCCGCCGGGCTGTCCAAGACCCTGGACCTGGCCGCCGTGGCGCTCGCCGCCGAGCAGGTCGGCGGGGCCCAGCGCTGTCTGGACATGGCGGTCGAGTACGCCAAGACCCGCATCCAATTCGGCCGGCCCATCGGCTCGTTCCAGGCGATCAAGCACAAGTGCGCCGACATGCTGCTCGAGGTGGAGTCGGGCAAGTCGGCCGCGTACTACGCCGGCTGGGCCGCGGCCGAGGACTCCGACGAGCTGCCCGTGGTGGCCAGCCTGGCCAAGTCGTACTGCTCCGAGGCGTACTTCCACGCGGCCGCCGAGAACATCCAGATCCACGGCGGGATCGGCTTCACCTGGGAGCACGACGCCCACCTCTACTTCAAGCGGGCCAAGTCCTCGGAGCTCATGCTCGGCGACCCCACCTACCACCGCGAGCTTCTGGCGCAGCGCATCGGCATCTGAGCGCCGGCGCGGCCCACGGCGCCGCCGCCCGCCGCCCGGCCCGCTGTGCGCCGGGGCGCATCCGGTGGTGTCGCCGCCCTTCCGGGTGATACTGGAGCGGTGGAGAACACGCCGGCGGTGCCGCCCGAGCGTCCCGAGGCGTCGGCCGCCGCCGGGCGAGCGTCCGGGCCGCGGGCTTCGGACGCCGAGCGCGAGCACTTCGTCTCCCTCCTGCAGCGCCACTTCGCCGAGGGTCGCCTGAGCGGTCCCGAGTTCTCCGAGCGCCTCGACCGCGCCCTGGCGGCGCGCACCTTGAGCGAGCTGTACGCGCTGTGCGCGGACCTGCCCGACCCCCCCGCCGTCGACCCCCCGCCGCGCGCGGTCGGCGGGCGGCGAAGGCGCTCGCTGCGCTTCTGGCGTCCGTAGCGGCCCGGCGGGCCCGGCGCGACAGGAGGAGCCCGCGGTGACGACTTGGGAGGAGATCGAGGGGCCGGCGTGCCCGCTCGCCGTCCACGTCGCCCGGTCGTCGACGACCCAGGCCGACCACGGGGACGTGCTCGTGCTGTGCCACGGGTTCCCCGTCGGCCGCGACTCGGCGGCCGGGGTGGCCGACAGCCTGCCCACCCTGGCCGAGCGCCTGGCCTCCGAGACGACGTGGCGGGTGCTGGTGGGGTGCCTGCGCGGCGTCGGGCCCTCCACCGGGGACTTCTCGCTGGCGGGGTGGCTGGAGGACCTGCAGGCCCTGGTCGACCACGGTGCCTCCCTGGGCCGGGGCCAGGTGTGGGTGGTGGGCTTCGGCACGGGCGGGGCGCTGGCCCTGTGCGTCGCCGCCGAGGACGCCCGCGTGCGGGGCGTGGCGTGCTTCGGCGCGCCCGCCACCTTCGAGGACTGGGCGCAGGACGTGCCGGGGATGGTCGACTACGCCCGCCGGGTGGGAGCCATCCGGTCACCGGGGTTCCCCCCCGACCCGCGCGCCTGGGGCGAGGCCTTCACGGCCGTGCGGCCCGACGAGGCCGCCGCCCGGCTGACGTCGCGTCCCGTGCTCGTCGTGCACGGCGCCGACGACGAGGAGGTGCCCGTGGAGGAC
>DATJBC010000019.1:0-5302 GCA_035515515.1 Acidimicrobiales bacterium | reverse complement strand
CGGCACCCTCGTCTACAGCTCGTGGGCCACGATGCAAGCGGACCACGAGGCCGACGCCAACACCTGCGCCTACAACGACCTGGCCCTGGTCAAAGTGGCCGCCGCCGATGTGGGGGAGGTCAACCCGACCATCCCCGTATGGGGCGGCCCCGACGGCGTGAGCACGGGCGGGACGTCGCTCGGTGAGCGCGTCTTCTCCTACGGCAACTCCATCCTCCGCCTCGGCCTCACGCTGGTGAGCCCCAAGGAGGGCATCAGCGAGGGCGACGTGGGCAACGGCTGGTCGCACACCGTGTTCACGGTGTCGCCGGGGATCCCGGGCGACTCGGGCAGCGCCTTCCTGGACGCCAACGGCAACGCCCTGGGCATCCTGAGCACCCTGGGGGTGGGCGTCCCCGGGGGTGTGACCAACAACATCGGCGACATCGGCATGGAGATCGCCTACATGCACGCCCACTCGTCGTTCTCGAACGTGGAGCTCGTGCCGGGCACCTCGGCCTTCAACGCCGGCGCCGCGCCCCTCAACACCAGCCAGCCCGTCGACCCCAACGCCGCCCAGGACCTGCAGACCTTCGTCGGCTGAGGGCCTCGGGCTAGGCCCCGCCGGCGGCGAGCCCCGCCAGCAGGTCGGCGACGAGCTCGGGCCGGCTGAGGAAGGGCGAGTGGCCGGTCGGCCACTCGACGCTGTGGGTGGCCCGGGCGGCCAGCACGCGCTGGAGCTCGGGGTGGACGATGTTGTCCTTGGTGCACCGGGCGTAGGTGGAGGGCCGCTCCCGCCACGCCACGGCCGCCGGGCACTGCGACAGGGTCTCCATGGGCTGGCGTCCCAGCCGGGCCACGGCCCAGTCGGCCACCTCGGGCGGGCAGTCGTTGTAGAAGAGGACCCGCGCCCCCTCGGGGTCGATGGTGGTGCTGCCGTCCCCCTCGTCGCGCACGAACGACAGGGCGTCGGGACGGCCCGAGTGGTCGATGGAGGCCGCTTCGGTCTCGGCGACGGCCGCGCTCATGGCCGACTCGCCGGCGTCGAGGTTGAACGAGGCGATGTAGACGAGATGGGCCACGTTGGGGTGCGCCCCGGCCTCGGTGATGACCACGCCCCCGTAGGAGTGGCCCACCAGCACGGCGGGGCCGTCCAGGCCGTCGAGGACGGCGCGCACCCGTGCGGCGTCGCCGTGGAGGTCGCGCAGGGGCCCGGGGTCGGCCCCGTGGCCGGGGAGCTCGACCGCCACGGCCTCCACGCCCCGGCCGACCAGGGCCGCCAGGACCGGCTCCCAGCACCACGCGCCGTGCCACGCCCCGTGCACGAGGACCACCGGCCTCCTTGCCATGGGCACCATTGTGCGAGATCTCGGCGCGCCGTGCCGGCGTCGCTCAGCGGTCGGCGCCCAGCACCAGCCCGCTGGTGGGCACGCCCGTGCCCGCCGTGACCACCACGTGGTCGACGTCGTCGACCTGGTTGACGGCGCTGCCCCGCACCTGGCGCACGCCCTCGGCGATGCCGTTCATGCCGTGGATGTAAGCCTCGCCCAGCTGGCCGCCGTGGGTGTTGGTGGGGAGCTTGCCCCCCGGGCCGATGTGCCCGTCGCGCAGGAACTCCTTGGCCTCTCCCCAGGCGCAGAAGCCAAGCTCCTCGAGCTGGTACAGCACGAACGGGGTGAAGTGGTCGTAGAGCACGGCGCACTGCACGTCGTCGGGGCCGAGGCCCGACGTCTCCCACAGCTGGCGGGCCACCACCCCCATCTCGGGGAGCCGTGTCATGTCGTCGCGGTAGTACGACGTCATCATGTCCTGCTGGGCCCCCGAGCCCTGGGCGGCCGCCTCGATGACCACGGGCGGGTGCGCACCGTGGCGGGCCCGCTCCAGGCTGGTGACCACGATGGCCTGCCCGCCGTCGGACTCCTGGCAGCAGTCGAGCAGGCGCAGCGGCTCCACGATCCAGCGCGACGCCTGGTGGTCCTCCAAGGTGATGGGCTTGCCGTAGAACCACGCCGCCGGGTTGGTCGCCGCGAAGGCGCGGTCGGCCACCGCCACCCGCCCGAAGTCCTCGGTGGTGGCACCCGCCGCGTGCAGGTAGCGCTGGGCGAACATGGCCACCCACGACGCCGGGGTGAGCAGGCCTTGGGGCGCGTACCAGGCGAACTGGGCGCTCTCGGCCGTGGGGGCCGGGGGGCGGCCCTGCACGCCCGTGCCGAAGCGGTGCCCCGAGCGCTCGTTGAAGGCCCGGTAGCACACCACCACGTCGGCCACGCCGCTCGAGACGGCCATGGCGGCCTGGTGCACGGTGGCGCACGCCGCGCCACCGCCGTAGTGGATGCGGCTGAAGAACGTCAGGTCGCCCATGCCGAGGGTGCGGGCCACCTCGATCTCGGGGTTGGTGTCGGCCGAGAAGGTGACCATGCCGTCCACGTCCCCCGCCGTGAGGCCGGCGTCGTCGAGGGCGGCCCGTACCGCCTCCGACGCCAGGCGCAGCTCGCTGCGCCCCGACTCCTTGGAGAACTCGGTCGCACCGATCCCGCTGATGGCGGTGGTGCCCGCGAAGCTGTGCCGCCGGGCGGCGCGTGCGCTCACGGCCGCCTCACGACCCGCCCGCGCCGGCGCGGGGCAGCGAGACGCGCACCGTGCCCGTCACGTGGTCGCCGCGGCTGTTGGCGCCGCGCACCGCCACGTCCACGGTCCCCCGCCCGTCGCCGGGCTCCAGCGCGGCCACCGACCCCGTGAGGGTCATGGTGTCGCCCGGGTAGTTGGGCGCCCCCAGGCGGATGGACACCGACTCGATGCGGGCCCCGGGCCCGGACCAGTCGGTGACGAAGCGGCCCACGAGCCCGTTGGTGGTGAGGATGTTCATGAAGATGTCCTCCGACCCCCGGTCCACCGCCAGGCCGGGGTCGTGGTGCACGTCCTGGTAGTCGCGCGAGGCGATGGCGGTGGCCACGATGAAGGTGCGCGACAGCGGGAGCACGAGCTCGGGGAGGGCGTCGCCCACCGACAGCGACTCGAAGGCGAGCGTGTCGGCCCGGGCGGCGCTCACGGCGACACCCCGGTGCCCACGCCCGCCCCCAGGTCGGCGCGCACCATGGCCCCCAGGCGGGCCAGCTCGGCGCTCGGCCCCTGCAGCATGAGCTCGATCTGCTTGCCCCACAGGAAGTAGCGGTGGATGGGGTACTCGACGTCGGCGCCCAGCCCCCCGTGGAGGTGCTGGGTGGCGTGCACCACCCGCTGGCCGGCCTCCGACGCCCACCAGTGCGCCACGGCCACGGCCTCGGCCGCGGGCCGTCCCGTGTCCAGGCGCCACGCCGCCTGCCACGTGGTCACGCGGATGGCCTCGCTATCGATGTAGGCGTCGGCGGCCCGCAGCATGGTCCCCTGGAACGACGACAGGGGGCGGCCGAACTGGTGGCGCTGGTTGAGGTAGGCGGCCGCCCGGCGCACCGCCTCCTCGGTCACCCCCAGCTGCAGCGCGCACAGCCCGGTGCGGGCGTGCTCGAGCATCCAGGTGACCGCGGCGGCGCCCTCGTCGGGCCCGGCCAGCACCGCCCCGGCCTCGACGGCGGCGCCGTCGAGGTGCAGGTGGGGGTGCACCTGGCGGTCGGTGGTGAGGGCCCGCTCGAGGGTGGCACCCGCCCCGGCGGGGTCCACCAGGGCCACGAGCAGCCGACCCGGGTCGCCGACGGGCACGGCGGGGACGAGGACCGCCGCGCTGAGGTGCGCCTGGGGGACGGCGTGCGCCGTACCGTGCAGGCGCCAGCCGTCCCCGGCGCGCTCGGCCCGCAGCGCCGCGGGCGACGCCGCGCCGGAGGACACCTCGTTGAGGGCGGCGGACAGGCGCAGCTCCCCGGAGACCACCCCCGGCAGCCACCGCTCCTTCTGGGGCGCGCTGCCGAAGCGGGCGATGGGCAGGGCCCCGAGCACCGTGGTGGCCCACACCGGCACGGGCGCCACGGCCCGTCCCTGCTGCTCGAGGAGGAGGCACAGCTCGGTGATGCCCAGGCCCGACCCGCCCTGGTCCTCGGGGACCGCCAGCCCGAGGAGGTTCGCCTTGGCCAGCTCCCCCCACAGGGCGTCGTCGAAGCGATCGGCGCTGCGCTCCACCTCGGCCACGCGCTCGGTCCCGGCCATGCCGGCGAACACCGCCTGGGCGGCCTCCGCCACCGCCTGCTGCTCGTCGGTGAAGGCGAAGTCCATCAGGACGTGGCTCCAGCGCCTGCCGCCGCGGGGCGGAACATGGGCAGCGTGAGCTCGTCGTCGACGGCCACCATCTCCACCGTCACGGGCATGTCCACCCGCACCGCCGCGGGGTCGACGCCCACGAGGTCGGCCACCAGCCGCGTGCCCTCCTCGAGCTCCACCACGGCGATGGGCAGCGGGTAGTCGAAGCCGGGCACCTGGGGATGGTGCACCACCACGTAGCTGTAGACGGTGCCCCGGCCGCTGGACGTGACGGTGTCCCACTCGAAGGAGCCGCACCGGGCGCAGGCGGGGCGGGGCGGGTGGCGCAGCGTGCCGCAGGACGTGCAGCGCTGGATGAGCAGCTCGCCCCGGCGCACGCCGTCGAAGAAGAACGCGATGTCCTGGGTGATGGCGGGACGGGGCCGAAGCGGCCGGGGCGCGGCGCCGTCGTGCTGCGCGGCGCCGGCCGGGGCGGGGCGGGGCCGGAAGCGAAGGATGCGGAAGCGCATCGTGGCCACCCGCTCGCCGTTGTGGTCGGTGTACTCCGAGCGGGTGGTGACGAAGTGGCCGTCGCCCAGGGCGGTGTGCTTCTCGGGGGAGACCGACTCGATCACCGACGACACCGCCAGGCGGTCGCCGAGCACCACGGGGCGGTCGTAGGCCTGCTCGCAGTTGGTGGCCACCACCGACGTGAAGCCGGCCGCGTCGAGGAGGCCGAAGAGCTCCTGCTGCACGGCGCCCACCCCCGAGCCCAGGGGGTCGACGTCGCCGGGGGCGCGGTAGCCGCGCATGATCCAGGCCTGGAGCATGGTGGGGGGCGCCACCACGCCGGGGAAGCCGTTGGCCCGCGCCGCCTCGTCGTCGGTGTAGACCGGGTTGTGGTCGCCCATGGCGTCGGTCCAGTGGCGGATCATCGCCTGGTTGACCTCGTCGCGCGCCTCGGTGGGCGGGCCGCTCGAGCGTCCCTCGAAGGCGGCCAGCGTGCGGTACAGCTCCTCGGGGTCGCGCACCGGGGCGCTCACCGCGCCGCCCGGGTCATGCCCAGGCCGGCCATGGCCACGATCTCGCGCTGGATCTCGTTCACGCCCCCCCCGAAGGTGTTGATCTGGGCGTGGCGGGCGGTGCGCTCGAGCCG
>DATJBC010000018.1:0-2242 GCA_035515515.1 Acidimicrobiales bacterium | reverse complement strand
CGCGCCGCCCGGGCCCTGTGGCGGGCCCTGCGGGCGGGACGGGCCCGCATCCACGCGGGCGAGCGCGATCCGGCCCGGGTGGAGGCCGCCATGCGCGCCGTGCTGGTGGGCGAGCCGCTCGTCGAGCCCGACTACGCCGTGGTGGTCGACCCCCGCACGCTGGCGACGCCGCCCACGCTGCGGGGGGAGCTCCGCCTGCTCGTGGCCGCCCGGGTGGGTCCGGTACGCCTCATCGACAACGACGGCGCGCTGTGCCCGGCGGGCCGGGACGACGCCGACGCGCTCGTGCTCATCAACACCGGGGAGGTCCGCTGAGATGCGCCGCCGCATGATGAAGTCGAAGATCCACCGCGCCACGGTGACCGACGCCAACCTGGACTACGTGGGGTCGATCAGCCTCGATCCCGACCTCATGGCGCGCGCCGACATCCTCGAGTTCGAGCAGGTGACCGTGCTCGACATCGACAACGGGGCGCGCTTCGAGACCTACGCCATCGTGGGCGGGCCCGGCGAGGTGTGCCTCAACGGGGCGGCGGCCCGCCTCGTCCAGCGCGGCGACAGGGTGATCGTGATCACCTACGGCGACTACGAGGCAGCCGAGCTGGCGGACTTCGAGCCCACCATCGTCCACGTGGACGCGGCCAACGCCGCGGTCACCGACGTCGGCGCCCCGCCCGCCAGGCTGTACCGAGCCGTCAGCGGCTGAGGCCGTCGCCCGGGCCGGAGCGCCATCGTGCCCGTGCGGCTCGACGTCCTCGTCCTCGGCTCCGGGGTGGCCGGGCTGTCGGCCGCGGTGCGCCTGGCGGGCTCCGAGGACCTCCGCGTGGGTGTACTCACCAAGGCGGACCTGGCCCAGTCCACGACGCGCTGGGCCCAGGGCGGCATCGCCGCCGCGGTGGGCGGCGACGAGGACTCGACCGACCTCCATCTGGCCGACACCCTGGCGGCGGGCGCGGGGTTGTGCGACGCGGACGCGGTGCGCGTCCTCGTCGACGAGGGCCCCACGCGCGTGGAGGAGCTCATCGCCCTGGGCGCGGTGTTCGACCGCGAGGCCGGGGGCCGGCTGGCCTTGGCCCGCGAAGGGGGGCACTCCACGGCCCGCGTGCTGCACGCCGGCGGGGCCGCCACGGGCGCCGAGGTGGAGCGGGCGCTCGTGGCCGCGGTGCGGGCCACCGCCGCGGCGTGCCTCGAACGGTGGTTCGCCCTCGACCTGATCGTCGAGGGCCCGCGCTGCGTGGGGGTGCGCGCCCTCGGCCCCGACGGGCGGCTCGAGGAGGTGCGGGCCACACAGGTGGTGCTGGCCACGGGCGGCGCGGGCCAGCTCTACGCGGTGACCACCAACCCCACTGAGGCCACCGGCGACGGCGTGGCCATGGCGCTGCGGGCCGGTGTGGCCGTGGCCGACCTCGAGTTCTTCCAGTTCCACCCCACCGCGTTGCACCACCCGGCCATGCCCCGCCCGTTGCTGTCGGAGGCGTTGCGCGGCCACGGTGCGCTGTTGCGCGACGCCCGGGGCGAGCGCTTCGTCGACGAGCTCGAGCCCCGCGACGTGGTGAGCCGGGCCATGGCGGACCGCATGGCCGCCCAGGGCGTGGACTTCCTGTGGCTGGACGCCACCGGCCTCGAGTCGTTCGGGACGCGCTTTCCCACCGTGGCGGCGTCGCTGTCGGCCGCCGGCCTCGACCCCTCGGTGGACTGGCTGCCCATCGCGCCGGCGGCCCACTACGTGTCGGGCGGCGTCCTCACCGACCTCGACGGGGCGAGCGCCCTCCCCGGGCTGTGGGCGGTGGGCGAGGTGGCCTGCACGGGGGTGCACGGCGCCAACCGCCTGGCGTCGAATTCCCTGCTCGAGGGGATGGTCTTCGGCGCCCGTCTGGCCGAGGCGCTGGCGAGCGGGCGCGACGGGCCCCGGCCCGCCGGCGCCCTGGGGACCGCCACCGGCCTCGCCCCGTCGGGAGAGGTGGGCGGTGTCGACGTGGGCGACGTCGACGCCGCCGGCGTGTGGTCGCCTCCGGCCGTCGCCCCCGCCGCGGCGCCGGCGCCGGGGGTGGCGCAGCACGAAACGGCTCCGGGCCCGCCCGGCGCGCACCTCGACGCCGACGTGGCCAAGCTGCGCGAGCGGTTGCAGCGGGCCATGACCGAGGGCGCAGGGGTCCTGCGCTCGCCGGCGTCGTTGGCGTCGGCGCGCGCCGAGCTGGCCGCGGTGGCGGCGGCCCTGCCCCCTGCGCGCGGGCGCGACGGC
>DATJBC010000017.1:0-6040 GCA_035515515.1 Acidimicrobiales bacterium | reverse complement strand
ACGTTGCCGTTCGTCCACGTGAGCGTGGCGGCGCCGTCCGTGTTGCCCTGGCCGAACCCGCTGAAGGTGCCCGTGGGGGTGACCTCGGGAGAGGGCGTGCAACCGCTCAGGGTGATGGTGGTGGCGACGGTGCCGCTCATCGAGCTACACGAGCCCTTCACGGGCTTGGGCTTGCTCCCCGCCGAGGCCGCCGACCCCGGGATGAGGAACGCCACGGCGAGCGCCGGCAACACCAGCCCTGCCGCGGCGAGACGAATGGAACGACGATGGCGCATGCCACACCCCCTGATCGAGACACTCCCCTGTACTGACGAACAACCTACTCCCCCGCGGGTGGGATTTCACTGAAAACCTGACATGGCCGTCACCGCAGTTCCCCCAGGATCTTCCCAGGTTGACGGCCCAAGCGGCACCCCGTGCCCGGGCGTGGGGCCCCGGGGGGTGGCCGACCGCCGGGGCGGTGCCCGACGACCATGCGGAGCCCGACGGAGGGGTCCTCGACCTCCAGACACGGCCGCGGCGCGATGCTGGCGGCAGCGCCGTGCGGGCGTGGCGGAATTGGCAGACGCGCAGGGTTTAGGTCCCTGTCCCTTCGGGGGTGGAGGTTCAAGTCCTCTCGCCCGCACCAAACGAGTCACGTCCGCACCACCGTCCACGCCTGCACCACCGACACCCGGCCCGTGCGCCGGGCAAAGAACGGGGCCGGTCTCACGGCCACAGAGCGACAGAGAAGGGAGCACGATGGGAGACGTCAGCGAGCTGGTGGCCGCCCAGGACCTCGCCCGCCGCAAGGTCGCCGGGCTGACCGAGGACCAGTGGACGCTGCCCACCCCCTGCGACAAATGGGACGTGCGCGCCCTCGTGGTGCACATGGTGGAGGGCAGCCGCATGACCCTCGCCCTCCTCGACGGCGCCTCGGCCGAGGAGTCACGCCTGGCGTTCGGCGTTCCCCACGAGGACCTCGTGGCGGAGATCGACCTCGCCTTCGCCGACGAGCGCGACGCGTTCGCCCGGCCCGCCTCGTTCGACATGACCGTGCACCATCTCGCCGCCGGCGACATCCCCGGTGTGCGGCTGTACGAGTTCCGTACGGGCGACTACCTGCTGCACGGCTGGGACCTGGCGCGGGCCACGGGCACCGACGAGCGACTCCCCGACGATCTGGTGGCCTGGGTGTGGACGGCCATGCAGCCCATGGCCCCCTTCATCGGCCAGGTCGGGGTGTTCGGCACCGGGCCCAGTGGCACCGTGGCCGACGACGCCCCCCTCGGCGAGCGCCTGCTCGACCTGGCGGGGCGGCGCCCGTGACGCCGTGACCACGTACGTGGCGCTGCTCCGGGCCGTCAACGTCGGAGGGCGCACGGTGGCCATGGCCGACCTGCGCCGGGCGTTCGCAGCCGCGGGGTTCGACGACGCACGGACCTACCTCCAGAGCGGCAACGTGATCTTCGGGGCATCGGGGTCGGCCACGTCGGTGGCGGCACGCGTGCGGCGGGGCCTGGAAGCGGAGCTGGGCCCGGGGATGGGCGTGCTGCTCTACACCCCCGCGCAGCTCGGAGCCCTGATACGGCGCAACCCGTTGGCGGGCCGCGACCCGGCCACCTTGCACGTGACGTTCCTCGGCACCGCCCCGGCGCCAACCAAGGTCCGCGCGCTCGACCCCGACGGGTTCGCGCCCGACCTGTTCCGCATCTCGGGTCGCCACGTCTACATCCACTGCCCCAACGGGTACGGCCGGAGCAAGCTCACCAACGCCTTCTTCGAGCGGAAGCTGGGTGTCATGGCCACGACCCGCAACCTCCGCACGGTCACCACGCTCGCCACCATGTGAGCTGACCCGCGCGGCCACCGGCCACGGCGCGGGCCCCAGAGCCCGCTCCGGCCGCCCGGGCCGGGCGGGACGCGCCCGACATTGTCAGCTGGCGCACAGCCGGGGCTGACGGGAGCCACGGGTTGGCTGGGGACACTGCGGTCCATGAGCGACACCACGCTGCGGCGGCCCCGGCCCGCAGCCGCCCGCGACCTCGGCGGCGCCCGACCGGCGGCCCGCCTCGTCGAGCCCCCCGCCACCGCCGGCGCGGCGGAGCGGGTCGAGGGGGCGTCCGCCCCCGACGTCGACGTCGTGGTCCCGGTGCACAACGAGGAACACGATCTCGAGCCGAGCGTGCGCCGGCTGCACGGCTATCTGCTGCGGAACCTGCCGTTTGGCTTCCGCATCACGGTGGCCGACAACGCCAGCGCCGACGGCACCTGGGAGATCGCCCGCGCCCTGGCGCACGAGCTCCCCTTCGTCCGGGCCGTGCGCCTCGAGGAGAAGGGCCGTGGCCGGGCCCTGCGCGCCGTGTGGTCGGCGAGCGACGCCGCCGTGCTGGCCTACATGGACGTCGACCTCTCCACCGACCTGGCGGCCGTCCTCCCGCTGGTGGCACCGCTCGTGTCGGGGCACAGCGACGTGGCCATCGGCACCCGCCTGGCCACCGGGGCGCGGGTGGTGCGCGGACCCAAGCGCGAGCTCATCTCGCGCGGCTACAACCTGCTGCTCCGCACCGCCCTCGCCACGCGGTTCTCCGACGCCCAGTGCGGATTCAAGGCCATCCGGGCGGACCGGGCCCGCGCCCTGTTGCCGCTCGTCGAGGACACCGGGTGGTTCTTCGACACCGAGCTCCTCTTCCTGGCCCAGCGCGCCGGCATGCGCATCCACGAGATCCCCGTGGACTGGGTCGACGACCCCGATTCCCGCGTCGACGTGCTCGCCACGGCGGCCGCCGACCTCAAGGGCATCGCCCGCCTGGCCCGCGGGCTCATCACGGGACGCCTTCCGCTCGCCACGCTGCTCGACGCCGGTGACGAGGCGGACGCGGGTGACGAGGCCGGGGACCACCCCCGCCCCGGCCTCGTCACCCAGCTGGCGCGGTTCTCGGCGATCGGGGTGCTGAGCACGGTCGCCTACCTGCTGCTCTACCTGGTCCTGCGTCAGGGGATGCCGGCCCTGGCGGCCAACGCCCTGTCGCTCCTCGCCACCGCCGTGACCAACACCGCCGTCAACCGGCGGGTGACCTTCGAGGTGCGCAGCCGCGCCTCGCACGTCCGGCACCAATTCCAGGGCCTGGCCGTCTTCGGCCTGGGCCTGGCGCTCACGAGCGGCGCGCTGGTGCAGCTGCACCACCTGTTCCCCGACGCCGGACGGCAAGCCGAGATCGGCGTGCTGCTCGTGGCGGGCGCCCTGGCCACCGCGGCGCGCTTCCTCTTGTTCCGGGCGTGGGTGTTCCGCGACGTCCGCCCCCGGCGCGGTGCCCCCCGTCCCGTCCCCGTCCCGACGTCCACCCCGAGGAGCTCCCCATGAGCAGCGACGTCCTGCCCGCCGACCACGCCGCCGCGCTCGCCCCCGGCGACCTCCTGCGGGGGCCGGGGGCACCTCCCGGCGCGGACCCGCCCGGGGTGGCCGTCGCCGGGGGGCCTCCCCCCGGGACCGTGCCCCTCCCCGGATACGACGGCGGGAGGCCGCGCCCCGGCTGGGCCCGGCGGGCCTGGCGGGGCCGCCCCGACGACCCGGCCTGGGTGCGCCCCGCGCTGCTCACGCTGCTGGGCGCCACCGCCCTGCTCTATCTGTGGGACCTCGGCGCGTCGGGATGGGCCAACTCGTTCTACTCCGCGGCGGTGCAGGCCGGGACGCGCAGCTGGAAGGCGTTCTTCTTCGGCTCGTCCGACGCGGCGAGCTTCATCACCGTCGACAAGCCCCCTGCGGCGTTGTGGGTGATGGAGCTCTCGGCGCGCATCTTCGGCGTCAACGCGTGGAGCATCCTCGTCCCCCAGGCGCCCGAAGGCGTGGCGTCCGTGGCGCTGCTCTACAGCGCCGTCCGGCGCGCCTTCCGTCCCGGGGCGGCGCTGCTCGCCGGACTGGTGCTCGCCACCACCCCGGTGGCGGCGCTCATGTTCCGCTACAACAACCCCGACGCGCTGCTCGTCCTGTTGCTCACCGCGGCGGCGTACGCCACCGTGCGCGCCCTGGAGCGCGCCGGCAGCGGGTGGCTCGTGCTGGCCATGGCCGCGGTGGGCACCGGGTTCATCACGAAGATGATGCAGGCCTTCCTGGTGGTCCCCGCGCTCGTGCTCGTCTACCTCGTGGCCGCCCCGACGTCCCTTCGCCGGCGCCTGTGGCAGCTGGCGGTGGCGGCGGCGGCCCTGGTGGTGTCCTCGGGCTGGTGGGTGGCGGCCGTGGCGCTCACCCCCGCCGCCGACCGCCCCTACGTGGGCGGCTCGCGGGACAACAGCATCCTCAACCTGATCTTCGGCTACAACGGCTTCGGCCGCCTGTCGGGGAGCGAGTCGGGCAGCGTGGGCGGGGCCGGCCCCGCAGGGTCGATGTGGGGGCCCACGGGCTGGACGCGCTTCTTCAGCGCCGAGTTCGGCGGCCAGATCTCCTGGCTCATCCCCGGCGCCGCCATCCTGGCGCTGGCGTGCGCCTGGCTGTGGCGTCGCCGCGGGCGATCCGACCGGGCCCGCGCCTCCCTCGCCATCTGGGGCGGCTGGCTGGTGGTGACCATGGTGGTGATCAGCTTCGCCCGGGGCATCATCCACCCCTACTACTCGGTGGCCCTGGCGCCGGCCATCGGCGCGCTGGTGGGGATCGGGGCCGCCACGCTGTGGGCCGAGCGGCACCGGCCCGTGGCGCGCGGCGCCCTGGCACTGTCCCTGGCGGCCACCTCGGTGTGGGCCTTCGCCGTGCTGGAGCGGACACCGCAGTGGCTGCCGTGGTTGCGCACCACGGTGCTCGCCGTGGGGCTCGGGGCGGCGCTGCTCGTCGCCGTCACGGTCCGGCGGGGGCCGGCGGCCGCCCTCCTGGGAGCGTTGGGCGTGGGCGTCGCCCTGGCCGCGCCGGCCGCCTACGCCCTCGACACGGCGGCCACGCCCCACCACGGGGCCATCCCCTCGGCCGGACCGGCGTCGTCCTCGGGCCCCGGTGGGCCCGGGGGCGGACGCGGCGGCCTCGGGCGACCGGGGGCCTTCGCCGGCCTCGGCGGAGCGGGTGCGCCCGGAGCGGGCCGGCCGGGTGTCGGGTTGGGCGCCGCGGGCCGCTCCAACGCCGCCGGTCCGGGCGGGCCCGGGGGCGCAGGCTCACCGGGCGGCCCCGGCGGCGGCGTCGGCCCCCCCAACACGGGAGGCGCGCCGGGAGCCTCCCCGGGCGCAGCCGCCCGGGGAGGTGCCGCGGGCGCGGCGGGCGGGCCCGGTGGGGGCTTCCTGTCGGCCAGCACGCCGGGCCGGGCCGTCGTCCGGGCGCTCGAGTCCGACGCGTCGCGCTACGTGTGGGTGGCGGCCACCGTGAACTCGAACTCGGCGGCCGGCTACCAGCTGGCGACGGACGACCCCGTGATGGCCGTGGGCGGCTTCAACGGGACCGACCCCGCCCCCACGTTGGCGCAATTCGAGACGTACGTGGCGGAGGGCAAGATCCACTACTTCATCGCCGGAGGGGGCGGCCCCGGCACGGGTGGCACCGGCACCACGGCGAGCGAGATCACGTCGTGGGTCGAGAGCCACTTCAGCGCCGAGACGGTGTCGGGGGTGACCCTCTACGACCTGGCCGCCGCCCGCTGAGCCCCGCCCCGCGTTCAATCCGCGGCCGCCACCACCACGGGCGGCGGTGCGCCATCCGACGGCACACGGTGCGGCGACGCGCCGTCGGCGCGGCGCGCATCGGCGCCGAGGAACACCACCGCGGCCAGCGCCAGGCCCGCGCTGAACGCCCACTCGTTGAAGAACGTCTGCTTGTTGGCGACGTTGAACACGGCCGTGACCGAGGCCGCACCGAGCAGGAACCCGTAGGTGTCGCGGGGCAGGCGCCACCACGCCAGGGCCACGGACGCCAGGGTGGCCGCCACCACGACGCCGAAGGCGGGCTGCCAGCCCCACAACGTGGCCGTGCGGAACAACGACAGCGAGTCGACCCGGGGCGGCACGCGGAGGTTGTAGGCGACGGCCCCCTCCCAGAAGGCGCGCGGGCCGGCGATCACCCACGGGGCCACGAACAGCCCGGCCAGCG
>DATJBC010000016.1:0-5809 GCA_035515515.1 Acidimicrobiales bacterium | reverse complement strand
GAGGCGCTGCGCCTGCACCCGCCGCTCATCCTCGTGCTGCGGGTGGCCCAGGAGGCCTTCGAGGTCCAGGGCGTGCGCATCGCGGCGGGCACCATGGTGGGGGCCAGCCCGGCGGTCTCCAACCGCATCCCGGGGGACTTCCCCGACCCCGACGCCTTCGTCCCCGAGCGCTACCTCGACCCCCGGGCCGAGGACCGCGCCAACCCGTGGACGTGGATCCCCTTCGGGGCCGGGCGCCACCGCTGCGTGGGGGCGCCCTTCGCCATGATGCAGCTGAAGGCCATCTTCTCGGTGCTCCTGCGGCACTGGGACTTCGAGCTGGCCCAGGCCCCCGACACCTACCGCAACGACCACTCCAAGATGGTCGTGCAGCTGGCCCAGCCCTGTGCCGCCCGCTACCGGCGCCGGCGGCCGTGAAGGTGGTCGTCGACCGCGACCTGTGCCAGGGTCACGGCGTGTGCGAGTCCGAGGCGCCGGCGGTGTTCGCCGTGTCCAAGCAGGGGGTGCTCCAGATCCTCGACGAGCACCCCGCCGAGGACCGGCGCGCCCAGGTCGAGACGGCCGTGTCGTTCTGCCCCACCCACGCCCTACGCATCGAGGAGGACTGAGCCGTGCCCGCCTACCGCTACGAGGAGCTCGAGGAGATGGTGCAGCGCTGGCTGGACGCCAACCGCCGCGCCCAGGAGGCCGGTGACTGGAAGCCCATGGCGGACATGTACACCGAGGACGCCACCTACGGCTGGAACGTGGGGCCCAACGACGAGTTCATGGCGGTGGGGCGCGACGAGATCCGCGACATCGCGCTGGGCCTCGAGATGGGCGGCCTCGACGGCTGGACCTACCCGTACCAGAAGGTGCTCATCGACCCCCACCAGGGCGAGGTCATCGGGCTGTGGAAGCAGGTCGCCGACGTGGCCCGCCCCGACGGCTCGCCGTACGTGGTGGCCGGCCTGGGGGGCAGCTGGTTCCGCTACGGCGGGGACTGGAGGTGGTCGTGGCAGCGCGACTTCTTCGACCTGGGAAACGTCACGGCGCTGTTCGTCGAGATGATGAAGGCGGGCACGCTCTCCGAGGGCATGCAGCGGCGCCTCGACCGGGCCGCCTCGGGCGAGCGGCCCCCCGGGCACTACAGGGCGGGCACCGCCCCCGTGGGGCTCTGGGAGTAGGAGGACTGCTCGGCGGCGGCCCGCTGCACGTCGACGAGCCGGCGGGCCACGGCGGCCACCTCCCAGCCGGGGCTCGTGTCGTCGCGCCGGTAGTACTGGCGGCCCACCCCGCCGGGACGGCCGAACTTGCGCACCATCTCCAGGCGCACGAGGCGCTCGAGCTCCTTGGCCACCTCGCCCGGCGAGTTGTAGCCCACGCCGGCGGCGGCCTCGGTCTGGTGGAAGGGCTCGGCCTGCTCGGCCACCCACAACAGGACGCGCAGGCGCAGGCGCCGTCCGAACAGCAGCTCCCCGACCACGTCGGCGGGGTCCGAGGACTGGTCGACCTTCACGGCGTCCCCCGAGCCTCTAGTTACTAGAAACTAGTTTTCCGTAGGCGGGGGGCCCCCGTCCAACCGGCGTTGCGACCAGGGGAACTACAGCGGGGTGGTTCGGGGGCGGCCGCGGCGCGGGCCCCGGCCCGACCGCGGGCGAATGACAAAACCGCCCCGCGGGCGGGCGCCCCCGGGGGTCAGGGCGGGCCCAGGGAGAGCCCGATGGGGTTGGGCTCCACCACCGCCCCGGCGGCCACCAGCGCGCCGACCAGGTGCCCGAGGACCGCCCGCAGGGCGGCCGTGCGCTCCTCGCCCAGGCGCGCCCAGGGCTCGCCCGCCAGGCGGTCGGTGGCGTCCTCGATGGCCTGGCGGTCGAGGGTGCCCGTGGGGGTGGCGGCGCCCTGGGCATTCACCCAGCCCCGCTCGGCCAGGGCGGCGACGGCCTCGTCCCACTCGTCGTCGCTCCAGCCCCGCGACGCCTGCAGCAGGTCGCGCGGCACCCGGCCGGTGGCCGCCATCATCACCAGCGCCTGGCGGCCGTCCAGCCCGGCGTCCACCAGCGCGGCCACGTGCCCGTCGCCCCGGTGCTCGCGCAGCACGGTGGCCGCCTGCCACAGCGCCAGGAGCGGGTCCTCGGGCCAGGCCAGGGCGGCGTTGGCCGCCGCCAGGGGACGGCCCGCCACGGTGAGCGACTCCACGGCGGCGCGCGCCAGACCGGCGGCGCCCGCCAGGTCGAGCCCGGCGCGCTTGGGGCCCAGGATGCGGGCGTAGGCGCCCTCCACCCCGGCCAGGCGGGCCTCGAGGACGCGCCCCGGCGGGGCGAAGCCCCAGGCGTCGGGGAGCGCCCGCGTGACGCGCCGGGGGGAGAAGTTGAAGAAGGTGGCGTCCACCACGGCGGGCCCCACGCCCCCCATGGGCGCGGCGCGCCCGGCGAAGTAGCCCATCCAGAAGCCCTTGAGCCCCGCGGCGCCGAACGCCTCGACGGCCTCGTCGGTGAAGTACGTCACGGCGTGGACGGGCTCGAACACCTGCCACATGGCCCGGGCGCTGCGCACGTGCTCCATCGCACCATGGTGCCAGCGGCCGGCGGGCGGCGCCCCGCGGGCCTCCTAGCATCGGCGGCGAGCGGAGGAGGCGCCATGTACGAGCTGCGGGGGTCGGTGGCCGTGGTGACCGGGGCCTCGGCGGGGCTGGGGCGCCGCTTCGCGCTGGACATGGCCCGGCGCGGCGCGGTGGTGGTGGGCCTCGCCCGGCGCGCCGCGCTGCTCGCCACCCTGGCCGACGAGCTGCGGGCGCTGCAGGAGGGGTCCTCCACGCGGGCCTGCGACGTGAGCGACACCGGTCGCTTCGTGGAGGTGCTCGGGGAGATCGAGCACGAGCACGGGTCGCTCGACGTGCTCGTCAACAACGCCGGCATCGGGCCGCCCCGCCACGAGAGCCATCCCGACCTCGCCGCGCAGCGGCGCATCTTCGAGACCAACTACTTCGCGGCGGTGGCGGGCACCCTGGCCGTGCTGCCCGGCATGCTGGCCCGGCGCCGAGGCGTGGTGGTCAACGTCTCCTCCGACAGCGGGCGCGCCCCGGGGCCCGACGACTCGGCCTACGGCGCGTCGAAGGCCGCCCTGAGCGCCTTCACCGAGAGCCTGGCCTTCGACACCGAGGGGACCGGCGTGCACCTGCACGTGCTGTACCCCGGGTGGGTCCCCACCGCCATGGGCCAGGGGGCGGTGGACGCCGGCATGCCCATGCCGCCCAAGATGGCGCGCCGTACCGACGAGGAGGTGTCGCGGCTCCTGCTCGAGCGCATGGGCTCGGGCAGGATCGACATCGACGCCGTGCCCATCGCCCGCCTGGCGCTCGTGGGCCGGGCCGTGGCCCCCGGCGTCTACCGCCGGGGCGTGCGCCGCACGTCGGGCCCGCGCCCCGGGCCGCGCTAGACGACCAGGCGGACCTGCGACACCGTCACCGCCCGGCCGCCGATCACCACGCGGTCGCCGTGTCGGCGCATGCGCACGACGCCGCCGCGGGCCGAGGCCTGCTCGCCCACCAGCTCGTGGCGTCCCAGCAGGCCCCCCCAGTGCACGGCCAGGCTGCAGTGGGCCGACCCCGTGACGGGGTCCTCGGCGATGCCCGCGTTGGGCGCGAACACCCGGCTCACGCAGTCGATGCCCGGCCGGTCGCCGGGGGCCGTGACGATCACGCACCGGTGGGCGAGGGCGGCCACCGCCGACCACGACGGCTCGAGGGCGCGCAGGGCGCCGGCGTCGGCCATCTCCACCAGCACGTCGGTGCGCCCCCGGGCGACGCGCACCACGAGGCCCGTGTCGCCCACCGCCTCGGCGGCCTGCCGGGCCGCCTCCGAGCCGGGCGGCTCGGGGGTGAGGACATCGGCGGGGAAGTCCATCTCGATCCAGCCGTCGCCGGCGGGGGCGCACGCCAACTCGCCGCTGCGGGTGTGAAAGCGCGCCGTGCCCCCGAGCACGTGCGCGCTGGCCAGCGTGGCGTGCCCGCACAGGTCGACCTCCACGCTCGGGGTGAACCAGCGCAGGTCGTGGGCGCCGTCGGCCCGGGGCACCACGAAGGCCGTCTCCGAGAGGTGCATCTCGCGGGCCACCGCCTGCATGCGGGCCTCGTCGGGGAAGGCGTCCACCACGGCCACCGCCGCGGGGTTGCCGGCGAAGGGCCGGTCGGTGAAGGCGTCGACGACGGTGAGCTCCATGGCCGATTGTCGCGCCCGCCGGAGGGCGCCCCGCCCGCCCCCCGGCCGGGGAGGGTGATCTGACGCGGCGTTAGACTGCGCCGATGGCCCCATCCAAGACCCCGGTGCCGGCGGTGGAGGGCTGGTTCCGCACCGAGGGGGAGCCCGCCCTGCTGGGCAGCCGGTGCCGGTCGTGCGGCACCTACGCCTTTCCCCGCGAGTCGTTCTTCTGCCGCAACCCGGCCTGCGACGGCACCGACTTCGAGGAGGTGCCCCTCAGCCGGCGCGGGACGGTGTGGTCCTACACCGACGCCCGCTACACCCCGCCGGCGCCGTACGTGGCGGCCGACCCCTACGTGCCGTTCTGCATCGCCGCCGTCGAGCTGGCCGAGGAGAAGATGGTGGTGATGGGCCAGGTGGTGGGGGGCGTCACGGTGGACGACCTGGCCGTGGGGGACCCCGTGGAGCTGGTGGTGGACGTCCTCGACGAGGACGACGACCACGAGTACCTGGTGTGGAAGTGGCGGCCGCTCCCCGGAGGCGTCGGTGGCTGACGACCGGCGGGTGGCCGTGCTCGGGGTGGGCATGCACCCCTGGGGCAAGTGGGGCCGCAACTTCGTCGAGTACGGCCTGGCCGCGGCGCGCGCCGCGCTGGGCGACGCCGGCCTGTCGTGGCGCGACGTGGGATTCGTGTCGGGCGCCGACACCATCCGCAACGGCTACCCGGGCTTCGTGTCGGGCGCCACCTTCGCCCAGGCGCTGGGGTGGTCGGGCGCCCGGGTGGCGAGCGCCTACGCGGCGTGCGCCTCGGGGGCCACGGCCATCGCCGCGGCGCGCGCCCAGATCCTGGCCGGCCTGTGCGACGTGGCCCTGGTGGTGGGGGCCGACACCACCCCCAAGGGGTTCTTCGCCCCCGTGGGCGGCGAGCGCCGCGACGACCCCGACTGGCTGCGCTTCCACCTGCTGGGCGCCACCAACCCCACCTACTTCGCCCTCTACGCCCGGCGGCGCATGGCGCTGTTCGGCGCCACCGAGGACGACTTCGCGGCGGTGAAGGTGAAGAACGCCCGGGCGGGGGCGGCCAACCCCAACGCCCGCTACCGCCAGGAGGTCACCGCCGAGGAGGTGCTGGCCTCGCCCATGGTGGCCGACCCCCTGCGCCTGCTCGAGATCTGCGCCACCTCCGACGGGGGGGCGGCCGTGGTGCTCGCCAGCATGGACTTCGCCCGGCGCCACGCCGGGGCGGCCGGCGTCGTGTCCATCCCGGCGGTGTCCACGGTCACGCCCCGCTTCCCCCAGACGGTGATCGAGATGCCCAACTTCGCCACCGACTCGGCGGTGGCCGCCGCGCCGGACGGGCCGGGCTTCCGGCGCTCGATCGCCCACGCCGCCTACGAGGAGGCCGGCGTGAGCCCCGAGGACGTGGACGTGGCCGAGGTCTACGACCTGTCGTCGGCCCTCGAGCTCGACTGGTACGAGGACATCGGGCTGTGCAAGGAGGGCGAGGCCGAGCGCCTCCTGCGCGACGGCGACACCACCGTCGGCGGGCGGGTGCCCGTGAACCCCAGCGGGGGGCTGTCGAGCTTCGGCGAGGCCATCCCCGCCCAGGCCATCGCCCAGGTGTGCGAGCT
>DATJBC010000015.1:0-22720 GCA_035515515.1 Acidimicrobiales bacterium | reverse complement strand
CGACCTGCTCGCCATGCTGTTGTCGCCCCCCGGGCAGGTGCGCACCCGCGACGAGCTCATCGACCGGTTGTGGTCGGGGCGCGACCTGGCCGACACGCGCACCCTCGACACCCACGTGCGGCGCCTGCGGGTCAAGCTCGAGCGCGACCCGGCCCGTCCCCAGTACCTGGTGACGGTGCGGGGCGTGGGCTTTCGCTTCGACGCCGAGGGCCGGGGCGAGCCCGAGCTCGACGACGAGTAGCGCCCGTCAGCGGGCGGGCGCCTCCCCCCGCCACATGGGGCGCCGCGGCCGGTCGAAGAGCACGTCGACGTGCTCCCCACGCAGCGCCGCGAAGATGTGCTCGCCCCAGCGTTCGGCCCCCGCCATGGGGCTCGGCAGGTTGTCGGGGCCGAACCACCCCACGTCGGTGCACTCGAGGGGGTGCGCCTGCAGGCTGCCGCCCACCGCCCGGCAGTGGAACACGAGCGAGTACAGCGGCACCCGGGTGAACCCCAGGCGCAGGCCGTCGAGCACGGCGATGAGCCGCAGGGGCTCGACCTCGATGCCCGTCTCCTCGAGCACCTCCTTGACCACGACCTCGGCGGCGGAGTACCCCACGTCGGCCCATCCCGTGGGGTAGAGCCACACCCCCGAGTCGGCCCGCCGGACGAGCAGGAGCTCGCCCTCGTCGTTGCCCACGGCGGCCCCGATGGCGATCTTGGGGGTGACGTAGCCGGGCACGCCCTGGCCCACGGCGCGCAGCCACTCCTCCACGAGCTCGTCGGCGTCCTCGACCCCGGCGGCGCCCTCGGCGGCGGCCACGGCGATGTCCGCCGCCACGCGCAGGACCTCCTCGAAGCGCTCACGCTCGTAGAGGCTCTCGGTGAACCCGAGCCCCGTGCGGGCGATGGCGGCCAGGCTCTCGCTCCAGCGCAGGAGCTGTCGTGGGGAGACCGGGGTGCCCACGGCGCCACGCTAGTCGAGGCCACAAAGGCGCCGTACCGGGCGCGCGGGCCTCCCTGCACGTCCGCAACCGGCCGCCGTGGGCCACAATTGGGCCCATGGCGACCAACACCGACTGCCGCCACTACGTCATGCAGACCACGGCGCGCGGCGACAAGCTCGAGCGCTGCCGGGTGGACGCCAACGAGGTCCTGCCCTTCGCGTGCCCCGAGGGCTGTGTGTTCTACGAGCCCCGCAACGTCTCCTCGGCGGGGTGGCACGTCGCCCCCCGCCCCCCCGACGCCCCGGACTGAAGCGTCCCCACGGGCGGCCCGCGGCACGGGACTCAGACGGCCTGGTCCTCCGAGGGGGGCGCCGGGGCCATGGTCGGCGCCGGGCCCGGCACGGCGGCCCGCAGGGGCGGCTGGGGGCGGATGCCCACGCGGTCGCCGACGCCGCCGCCCTCCCAGAAGTCGAGCACGGCGTTGGCGTTGGCCCGCCCCGCGGCGATGAGGGTGTCGGTGGCCGAGAAGTCGTTGTAGCGCGACACCGGCTCGGTGTCGACGGTGAACACGATCACTTCGACGCCTTCGGGGACGCGTTCGAGCTCGCGGGCGAACTTGGCGTGCACGGCGATGAAGAAGGCGGTGAGGACCGCCTCCACCGGACGCCGGTAGCGGTGCGGTGCGAAGTGCATGGGGCCGCACAACAGGACGAAGATGCGCTCGGCGCCCTCGCTGATGGCGCGGCCCACGGGCACGTTGTCCACCACCCCGCCGTCGATGAACGCCTCGCCGTCGATCTCCACCGGCGGCAGCAGGGCGGGCAGGGCCGCCGAGGCCAGGATCCGCTCCACCGCCGGCCCCTCGGTGAACCACTGGGTGCGGCCGTCGTGGAGGCAGGTGGCCACGACCTCGAGGGGGACGGCGCTCTGCTCCAGGCGCTCGAAGCCGATGCCCTCCTCGATGATGCGGCGCACCCCGTCGTTGGCGTGGACCGCCTCGCGCTGTTGCACGAAGCGCAGCGGCGTGGGCACCCGGCCCTGGGGGAAGACGTCGTCACGGGTGATGGACCGCCACCGCTCGGCCATGCGGTCGATGCCCGCGGCGTTGGGCTGCGAGCAGTAGCCGGCGGCGTTGATGGCCCCCACCGAGGCGCCGTAGACGGCGTCGGCGGTGATGTCCCTGGCCACCAGGGCCTGGAGCATGCCGATCTGGGCCGAGCCCCGCGAGCCGCCCCCGGCGAAGACGAAGGCGGTGCGCACCCGGCGCCGCAGCACCCGGGTCCGCCGGTGGCGCGCCAGCCACCGCCCCGACGCCCCTGTGGGCGTCGTGCGCCGGGCCGAGGGCGCCACGAAGACGCCGCCGGGCAGCGAGGGCATGGGCAGGGCCGGGCCCGCCGTCACGCCGTCGGCCACGGCCCTCCCGGGCGCTCCGGCGCCTGGGCCCCGGCGGCGCGCCGGGCCCGGGCCAGGCGGTCGCGCTGGCGGCCCCAGCGCACGGCCACCACGGCGATGACGACCATGGCGAGGGCGAACACCCCGAAGACGGCGTCGAACGCCGCGTTCACGGGGACGCCCCCGGCCGGGGCCGATGGCCCACGACCCGGTGCCGGCCGCTTCCCTCCATGACCGCTCCAGGTTACCCGGGCGCCTCGGGCTATCCGGGTGCCCCCACGCGACACAGCCGTGGTGCATCCTGAGGCCGTGCGGGGTCCCGTGGTGCCAGCAGCAGGCCGAGGCCGGGGCGCGCCGGCGCTCGAGGGCGGCGACGTCCTTGAGCGCCTGCGCGCCGACGGCGCGTCCCGTCCGGCGGTCGACGCCGCGCTGGCGGGGGGCCTGCGCGACTGGCTCGAGGACGGCCTGGCGCCGGGGGTGGAGGCGCGGGGTGACGCCGCGGAGCCCGTGCGGGTGTCCAAGGAGGCGCTCAACCAGGTGTTGGTGTGCGAGGCGCACCTGGTGGCGGCGCGCCGGGCCCCGCGTGTGCCCACCGTGGAGCTCGTGCGGGGGTCGTGCGTCGACGCCCTGTTCCGCCAGTGGATCTCGGTGGGAGCCGTCGGCGACCCCTGGGACGACGCCCTGAGCGCCCTGGAGGTGGACGGCGACCGCGACGGGGTGGCGTCGTTCGCCCGCGCCCTGACCGGGCCCCGCCGCCAGGCCCTCGAGGCCGAGCTGGCCGAGCAGGTGGCCCAGATCCAGGCGCACTGGAGCGTGCCCAGCCCGGCCTGGCTGGCGCGCACCCAGGAGCGCCTCGAGGTGCCGCTGTGCGGCGGGCGCGTGGTCCTCGCCGGCGTGGTCGACCTCGTCCTGGGCGGCCCCCCCGAAGAGCGGGCGTCGGTGTGCCTGGTCGAGCTCAAGTCGGGGGGGCGCCGGCTCGAGCACCGGGGAGACCTGCACTTCTACGCCCTGCTCGAGACGCTGCGCAGCGGGTCGCCGCCCTTCCGCATCGCCACCTACTACAGCGCCACGGGCGAGCTCGACGACGAGGCCGTGGGCGACGACGCCCTGGTGAGCGCGCTGAAGCGCACCCTGGAGGGGGCCACGCGCCTGTGCCGCCTGGCGGCGGGGGCCGAGCCCGCCCGGACACCCAACCCCCTGTGCGCGTGGTGCGCGGGGTTGCCGGCCTGCGGCCCGGGCCAGGAGCGCGCCGGGACCGACGTCCCGCGCCACGGCGCCAGCGACGCGCCCGACGTCTCCCCGGCGGGGGCCCGTCGGTGAGGTCCCGGGCCGCCACCGTCACCGACGCCCTCCTGGCGCCGCCCGCAGGCGAGGTGTCGGGCGCCGAGCTCATGGCCCTGCGCGACGAGCTGGGGCGCGACCTCGCCGCCCTGGCGAGCGACCTCCCGGCGCACGAATCGCTGCGTGTGGACGCCTTCAAGGTGCTCGCCGCCCGGCGCCACCCCGAGCGCTGCACCGAGGTCGACGACCCCTTCGCGCCGTCCCCCGGGCGCTGCCGGCGGGCGGTGGGGGCCGCCGCCGTGGCCCGCTGCGTGCGGGGGTTCTCGCCCGGGCCCGCCGCCGCGGTGGCGGAGGTCCTGGCCGCCGGGCTCGACGACGTGACCTCGGGCCCGGCCACGGCGGGCTCGGCCCCGTGGTGGGCCCCGTGGTACGGGGGCCTGGCACCGGGCGCCCGGGCGGTGGTGGGCGCCGAGGCCGTGACCTGGGCCACCGCCCTGCTCACGGCGCTCGAGTGGCGCCGCCTGCCCCGCCAGGCGGTGGTGGGCGGACGGGCCGACTGGTGGCAGTGCCCGGGGAGCTCCGCCCTGGTCCTGCAGGGCCGGGCGGACGTGCGGCTGCACGCCGCCCGGCGCCCGGCCTACCTGGTGCTGGGATCGGGACGGTGCCGGGACGACTGGCGCGTGGAGCTCGGGTTCCCCGCGCTGGTCGCCGCCCTGGGCCGCGCCGCCCCCTCGGTCCCCTGCCGGGTGGTGGGGGTGTGGCCGCAGAGCGGCCAGGTGCGCGTGCTCCCGGTCGACATCACCACCCTGCGCGCCACCGGCGCGGCGGTGGCGAGCGCCGTGGGGACGTGGGTGGACGGCCGCCTCGAGGCGCAGCCGGTCCTGGCCGGCCGCTGAGGCGCCCGCCGCGCACGAGGCCCGGGCGCTCAGTCGGCGTGACAGGCCGTGGGGGGTGGGACGTCGAGGGCGGGGTTGCGGTCGAAGAAGCCCTGGGGCACGAGCATGAAGCCGGTGTACTCCACCGGCATCACCGGCCAGTCCTCGGGGCGGGGCACGTGGGTGACGCCGAAGGTGTGCCACACCACGATGTCGCGCTCGACCACCGGACGGTCCTGCGCCGTCCAGCGGGGCAGGCCGTCGCCCCCGGCGTGCTGGTTGGGGTAGTCGCCCGCGGCGCGGCACTCGTCGGCGGCGTAGGGCGTCACCCACAGGTTGCAGGCCGCGAAGCCGGCGCGCCGCCCCACGCTCGACTCGGGGTCGGCGTGCAACGTGGGGGTCGAGCCCGGGACGAGCTTGTAGGCCACGGGCTCGCCCAGGCGGTTGGTCGAGCGCGGGTTCACGATCTTCCAGCTCCGGCTGCGCACCGGGTCCACGACGCGCCGGGCGGCCAGCTCCGTCTCGAGCAGGGTGACCTCGGGGGCGAAGGCGTTGGCCCAGGGGTTGTCGGGCCCGGGGGCGACGGGGTGGACGTCCACCTCGTACACCGAGTTGGTGGGCCCGTCGACCTCCACGTCGAGGCGCATGTTGAACAGGTGCTGGTGGAACGGCGCCGCCAGGTGCGGCGCGATCATCGACGCGAAGCGCGGGGTCTCGCCGGGGGCCACCCCCATGGTGGAGAGGATGCCCGTGAGCTTGACCTCGAACTGGATCGAGCCGTCCTGGTAGAAGTACCAGAAGAACCCGTAGTCGTAGTTGCCGACCGTGGCGATCGAGCTCACCACCAAGCGGCGCGACCGCCGCACCTCGTTGCGCCCCGAGCGCAGGTCGTTGTGCTTCCACAAGATGCCGTAGTCCTCTTCGTGGATGCACACGGCGTGGGGCACGATCCACGGCTCGCCGGTCTCGGTGGCGAAGGTGGCGTCGAGGTAGCGGATCTCACCCAGGCAGTCGCAGCCCAGCGCCAGTGAGCTGACCATGCGGCCCAGTCCCCACTCGCCGGCGTCGAAGGCGTTCTTCCACCCGTGCATGGGCCCGGGGTCGCCGTAGGGGACGACCATCTCGCTCACCGACGCCCGGGCCAGGATGGAGCGCAGGCGGCCGCCGTCCTCGTAGCCCACCTGGTACAGGACGAGGCCCTCGACGGGGTCCATGGTCACCCGCATGTCCCACTTCTGCCAGCGCAGGTGGTTGCCCTCGATGGTGAAGCTCGGTCCGTCGGGCTGGACGATCTCGAGGGCCTTGAGGTCCCCGCGCGGCGCCACCGACTCCGGGTAGTACGAGCCGCTCTCGGGGGGGATGGGGACGACCCCGGTGTCGAGCACCTCGAGCACCTCGCCGCGCGCCATGTCGACGAAGGCGACGACGCCCTCGACGGGGTGCGCGTAGCCGTTGTCGTCGGGTGTGTGGCGGACATACGACAGGCACCGGCAGATGCGGCGTCCCTCCTCGTGGGCGACGCCGAAGGACCCGGCGGGCCACGGGTCGATCTGGACGGCCTCGAGGTCCTCGATGCCGCGCCGGTGCATGGCGTGGCGCCACTGCTCGTTCTCCTGCAGCGCCACGATGGCGGCGAAGGACTCCTCGAAGAGCAGCCCCGGGCGCATGTCGGGGACCTCGGTGGCCTCGATGCGGCCGCCGTCGAGGGCGACCACCACGTCGACCACGTGCGCGTCGGGGCCCGTCACGAGCATCATCCGCACGCGCCGGTCGAGGGGGCGGCCCGGCTCCCAGGCCCGCAGCTGGTCCCGGGCGGGCGGGACGAGGCCCACGTAGGCAAAGCGCGCCTCGGCGAAGCGCTCGTCGGCCCGCACCAGCGCCACCGCGGCGGTGATCTCGTCGGCGGTGATCGACGCCAGGGGGTGGTCGACGGCGGATGAGGCCTGCACCTGCGTCACGCGCACCCCCCTGCGATCGGTCCCGAGGCGGGGCGCCCCCGCGCCCCGACAGCCGTCGTCACGGTAGAAAAGGCTGGCCTCGTGGGCAAGTGCGTCACGTCGCGGCGAGCGCCCGGCGGTACACGAAGAACACGCGGCTGATGCGGGCGCCCACCGCCGCGTAGGGGCGGATGGGCCCCACCCAGGCCACCTCGATGCGCCGGGCCCCCGAGGCCCGGATGCGGTGGAGGGCGCCCAGCAACACCGGTTGCCCCGCCCCCTGGCCCCACAGGTCGCCGCGCACGGCCACCGGCCCGAGCAGCCCGGCGCGGTTGACGTCGTACGCGCAGAACGCCGCGATCCCCTGGTCGTCCCGGCTGATCACCAGGGCGTCGTGGTCGAGGGCCCGTAGCACCTCGGGTGCCCAGTTCGACCAGTGGACCTGCATCCACTCCTCGATCTCGGTGCGCTCGGCCGCCGTGGCGGGGACGTGGCCGCCGGGGTCGTCGGGGATGGCGTCGAGGTCCACCACCATGTTGAAGTTCGCCTCCCGGCGCTCGTAGCGCTGGCGCTCGAGGAGGCACAGCATGGCCGTGCACGTGGTCTCGACCCCCGGGTACAGGTAGAAGGGGGGGTCCGCCCCCACCTGGACGCTGCTGGCGCCCAGGGCCCGCAGGTCCTCCTCGGCGGCGGCGAGCAGGGCGGCCCCGTGCCCCCGGCGGCGGGCGTTCGGGTCGACGCCCAGGAGGCGGACGTAGCCCTCGGTGCCCACGCAGGCCGAGGCCACGATGCCCACGCCGGGCGCCCCTCGCACCGTCACGGCCTGCTCGGCGCTGAAGAGGCTCTCGGCCAGCTCGTGGCGCGCCGGGGGCTCGGGCAGGCAGCGCCGGCACAGCTCGGACACCTGGTCGACGTCGCTCGTGTCGAACCGCTCGAATCGGGTCACGGAGGCCCCTCGGCCGGGGTGGGTGGCGCTCCCCTCAGGGGCGTGCGCCCCAGGCTAGAGCCCTGGTGGGGGGCCATCCGGGCGCCGCCGGCGGGCCCCCGGGCACCCCGGGGCCGCGTTCCGGGACGAAAGGCGGGGGCGGGGGCGCCGTTTCCCCTGGTGACCCCGTGAACGCCCCCGGCCCGGCCGCGTGGGCGCAGGAGGAGACCGCATGCGTGCACCCAGGCGTACCCCCAGGCTCGTCGGGGGGCTGGTGGCAGGAGGCCTGTCCGTCGTGATCGGCGTCGCCGTCGCCCCGGGCGTGGCCGCGGCGGGGCCCCTGGCCGCCCCGTCGCTGCCCGGGCCCGCCGTCGTCCTGCCCGCGCCCGCCGCGCCGCTCGTGGGCGGCGTGCTCGGGTCGGCGCCGCCCAGCTCGGGGCCGGGCGCCGGCTCGAGCACCGCACCGAGCACCGCACCGAGCGGCCCGGCCCACGTGTCCACGGGCACGGGCACCCAGACCGTGGCCGCCGGGGGCGCCCCGTCGATCACGATCACGCCGGACTCCGGGCTCACCAACGGCCAGAAGGTGACGGTCAAGGGCGCCGGCTTCACGCCGGCGTCGGCGGGCGGCATGGCCGAGTGCAACAACGCCCCGAACCAGCCCACCATGTCGGTGGAGGGCAACGCCGTGCCCGTGGGGTGCACCAACCCCCTCAACTCCCTGGCCTCGACCAACACCTCGGGGGGCTTCACGGCCACCTTCACCGTCAGGACGGGCACGATCGGGCCGCCCGCCCAGGGCTCGACCGACAGCGCGGGCCACAGCGCGGCCGCCGACGCGGCCGCCTACCCGTGCCCGCCCACGGCCGCCCAGGCCGCCGCCGGGATCACCTGCGGCATCTCCTACGGGGACGCCTCGGGCAAACAGGCCTCGGCGGACCTCCACTTCGCCGCGGCCGCCGGGTCGGCGACCTCCAGCACGGCGGCCGGGGGCTCCGGGGCCGCCGGGGGCCCGGGATCGGCCACCGGCGCGGGCGGCGCCCCGGGCGCCACGAGCACCCGGGCGTCGGGGTCGGGCGCCGGCTCGGGGTCCTCGGGCACCGGCGCCGTGGGCACCGCCCCCGGCGGGAGCTCGGCGGCGGGGGGCGGCAGCCTCCCCCTCACGGGGCTCGGGATCGGCCTGGTGCGCCTGGCCATGATCGGGGTCGTCCTGGTGCTGAGCGGCTCGCTCCTCGTGGTGCTCGGACGTCGCCGTCGGGCGTCGCTGTGCTCGTGAGGCCCCCGCCGCCCTGAGCGTGTCGCTTCCCGGCGGACGCGTCGCACGCGCCGAGCTGCAGTTGCAGGGGCCAAGGTCGCGCGACATGTCGAAAGCAGTGATCGAGTATCATTGGGACGTCGCGGTCGAAGAGCCCGGGCTCATTGCTGTGAGCCAGGTGTGAACCGCCAGCTGTGAGCCGCCCAGACGGGCCTGCGACCTGCTTGGAAAGCGTTGTCCCCGCGTGCGCGGGACGACGGCAGAGGATGGTCGAATGAGACCAGTGCTAGTGTTGGCGACGGGTTTTCATGCAGCCGATCGACGCAACAGATCGACTCTTCGTTTGACGCGTCACGCCTTCGAGGAGGTCGCCCGTGCCACGGGATCAGAGCGTTCGTAACCGAATAATCGAGCATCTGACGCAACACGGAGGAGTCGAAGACTCCAGCGGACGGGCGACCTCGGTATTGAAGCAAGCCATCTCCTATGAGGGAAGCGATGCGGCCTTCACGCAGGTTGTGGCGGCAATGGCCAAGTCCGGTGTGTTGAACCGGCAGATCCGGGGGAAGCGGACCTACCGGATCACCTACAACGCCAAGGGGGCGGAGAAGGCGTCGCGTGGCCCGGCCGTCTCGTTGAACGGCGACGGGCCCATGGACTACGACGAATTGGCGGCGGCGCTCCTGGCGCAGGTGGCGCGCGCCGCCGCCGCGCCGTCGGACACCTCGGAGGCGGCCACCTGGGCACGGCGGCGTCTCGAGCAACTCGAGGCGCGCAACGCCGCGCTCCAACGCGACATCGCGCGGGCCAATGCCGAGACGGAGTCGATCGCCGCCGAGCGCGACGCGCTCAAGGACCAGCTCGAGGCGGCGCAGCACAACCTGTCGCTGTTGACCGAGCGCCTGCAGGAGCCCCGCCGGCCCCAAGGACGCGCCGCCGAGCGTCTCGCCCCCGACGACCAGGCGCTGCTGCACCAGCTGCGCCACCGCCGGCCCGCCAAGCCGACGTCCTCCGAGCGGGCCATCTGACGCCCGCCGGGCTCCGCCCCGGATGACCAACCACGGCCCGCACGGGGCCGCCCGCCGTCTGGTCCTCACCGTCAGCTGTCCCGACCGCAGCGGGATCGTGGCGGCCATCACCGGCTTCATCGCCTCCCACGGCGGCTGGGTGGCCGAGGCCGCGCAGCATTCGGACCTCACGACCGGGCGGTTCTTCCAGCGCATCGAGGTCCTGGCCGACAGCCTCCCCTTCGGGCCCGAGGAGTTCGGGGAGCGCTTCGCCGGGGTGGCAGAGGAGTTCCGCCTCGACTTCCAGGTACGCGACAGCGGGGTGCCCAAGCGCATCGTGCTGCTGGCGAGCCGCGAGGACCACTGCCTGGCCGACGTCCTGCACCGCTGGCGCCGGGGGGATCTCCGCTGCGAGATCCCGCTCGTCGTCTCCAACCACCCGGACCTCGAGGCACTGGTCGACTGGTACGGGATCGGCTTCCGGCACGTGCCCGTCGGGGCCGAGCGCAAGGAGGAGGCCTTCGACGCCATCGCCGCGCTCGTCGACGGGGCCGGCGCGGACCTCGTCGTGCTGGCCCGCTACATGCAGATCCTCCCCGCGTCCTTCTGCGCGCGCTACCCCGAGCGCATCGTCAACATCCACCACAGCTTCTTGCCCTCGTTCGTGGGCGCCCGCCCCTACCACCAGGCCTTCGAGCGGGGCGTCAAGCTCATCGGGGCCACGTGCCACTACGTGACACCCGAGCTCGACGCCGGCCCCATCATCGAGCAGGACACGGCCCGCATCGACCACGCCGACTCGGTGCAGGACCTGCTGCGCATCGGGCGCGACATCGAGCGGGCGGTGCTGGCCCGGGCCCTGCGCTGGCTGCTCGAGGACCGGGTCCTGCTCAACGGCGCCCGCACCGTGGTCTTCGCCTGACCGGCTCCTCCAACGCGGGCGCTCAGGCCGAGGCGGCGCGCCGCAGACGGCCCCGCAGGGCGAGGAGCGCGGCGCCCATGCTGGCGGCGCCGATGCCCGCCAGGGCGGCGACGCCCTTGAGCAGGGTCGGGCCGCTCCACCCCACCGTGACGAGCGAGCGCAGGGCGTCGAGGAGGTACGTCACGGGGTTGTAGGTGGCGATGGTGGAGAACCACCCGGTGAGCACGGGCTTGGGGACCACGGCGTCGCTCAGGAAGAAGAGCGGGAAGAACACCACGAAGGCGGCGTTCACCGCCGCGGGGCTGCCGGTCTTGAGGGCCACGGCGTAGGGGATCCCGGTGAACGACAGGCCCCACAGGGCCGAGATGCCGACGAAGGCGAGCACGCCGGGCGCCCCCGTGGCGAAGCGCACGCCGATGCCGAACGCCACGGCCAGCACCGGCACGCACAGGGCGGCGATGACGACGACGTCGGCGACCATGAGCCCGAGCAACAGCGCCAGGCGCCGTGCCGGGGTCATGCACAGGCGGTCGAAGTAGCCCCCCTGGATGTCGGTCACCAAGGTGGGGGCGCGCGACATGCCGGTCACGGCGAAGGCGACCGCCATGGGCAGGAGGAACGCCTTGTAGCTGAAGCCGTGGGCACCGCCCGCCAGGTTCTCGAGGGCGCCGAGGTTGGTGGCGTAGAAGAAGGCCGGCACGAGCACGGCGGGAAGCACGGCGGCGGGCTCCCGGGGGATCTGGCGCAGGGCCCGTCCGGCGACGGCCCGGACGTCGCGCCCGAACCCGGCCTCGCGCCCGCGGATCTCCGAGGGGACGGCGCTCATGCCGGCACGGCCGGGGCGTCGAGGTCCGCCCCCGTGAGCTCGCGGAAGACGTCGTCGAGGGTGGGGGTCCGCATCGTGATGCTGCGCACGTCGAACCCCGAGCGCCCGAGCTCGGAGGCCACGTGCACGAGCGCCGCGCCGCCGTCGGCGGCGCTCACCACCACCCGCCCGCCCTGGGCGTGCACGCCGTCCACACCGGCCAGGTGCCGGAGGCGCTCGAGCGCGCCGTCGTCGGCGCCCGCCACCTCGGCCACGATGCGGTCGGCGCCCACGGCCCGCTTGAGGGCCTCGGGCGGCCCCTCGGCCACCAGGCGCCCCTGGGCCATGATGCCCACCCGGTCGGCCAGGGCATCGGCCTCCTCGAGGTACTGGGTGGTGAGGAAGACGGTGATGCCCAGCTCGGCGTTGAGGCGGGCCACCTCGCTCCACACCCGCGCCCGGCTGTCGGGGTCCAGGCCGGTGGTGGGCTCGTCGAGGAACAGGATCTCGGGGTTGTGGACGAGGGCGGCGGCCAGGTCGAGGCGCCGCTTCATCCCCCCCGAGTAGGTCCCCACCATCCGGTCGATGGCGCTGCCCACGTCCACCAGGTCGAGCACGTCGTCGAGGCGCCGGCGGATCTCGGGCGGCGTGAGGCCGTAGAGGCGGCCCTGCAGCACGAGGAGCTCGCGCCCGGTCTGGCGGTCGTCGAGGGCGGCGTCCTGGAGGGCCACCCCGATGCGCACCCGGACCCGCTGGGGGTGGCGCACGACGTCGTGCCCGGCCACGAGGGCCTGGCCCGCGTCGGGGCGCAGCAGGGTGCACAGCACCCGGACCAGGGTGGACTTCCCGGCGCCGTTGGGACCGAGGAACCCGTAGATCTCCCCCCGGCGCACCTCGAGGTCGATGCCGGCCAGCGCCACGGTGGCCCCGAAGCGCCGCCCCAGCGCCCGGGTGCGCACCGCCGCCTCCGGGGGCGGGGCGGGCGCCCGCCGCGGGCCCGCCGAATACCAAAGGTCATTCTGCATACCGATGAGTATGATCTATACTTGTCGGTAGCGCAACCCCCAGGAGGACGCCCCCGGCGGCGCCGCGGCCGCCGCCCCACACGCCATGGCCATGGAACCCCTCACCCCCGAGCGCCGGCGCCAGCAGACCCGGGAGTTCCTCCTGCGGGCCGCCGCCCAGGTCTTCTCCCAGCGCGGCTTCTACGGGGCCTCGCTCGACGAGGTGGCGGCGGTGGCCGGCTTCACCAAGGGGGCGGTGTACTCCAACTTCAAGAACAAAGAGGACCTCTTCCTGGCGCTGCTCGAGTCGATCTACGAGGACGAGCTGGCCCAGGTGCGCGCCACCCTGGCGCCGGGGGGCCCGCCCGAGTCCCACCTGTCGGAGTTCGTGAGCTACATCCGCCAGCAGTACGAGGCGCACGGCGACGAGTGGATCAACTGGGTGGCGTTGCGCGAGGAGTTCCTCGTCTACGCCATGCGCAACGCGGCGGCCCGCCAGAAGCTGGCCGCCTTCAGCGAGCTCGACATCTCCTCGGTGGCCGAGATCATCGAGGCCGAGCGCGCCCGGCACGGCATCGAGACCGACGAGCCCGCCCGGCACGCGGCGCGCTTCGTCGTCGCCCTCATGAACGGCATCAGCGTCATGCGCGCCCTGGACCCCGCCGCCGTCGACCAGGCCTTCCTGGAGTCGATGATGACCTTCATCGCCCGGGCGCTCGTGCCGCCGCCCGCCGAGACGCCCCCCGATCCCTGACCACGAGCACTCAGGAGCGGCGCAGCTTCCAGGCGGCCAGCGGGGCGAACACCACCACGAGGCCGATCGTCCACCACAGCGACGGCACGAGGTAGTACGCGGCGGAGTGGCCGAGCAGGCGCTCGGCGGCCGGCCCGCCCGTGAGGGCGCGCACCGTGTTCACCATCTGGGTCATGGGCTGGTTGACGGCGAAGGCCTGCATCCAACCGGGCATGGTGGACACCGGCACGTATGCCGACGACACGAAGCTGAGCGGGAAGACGAGGAAGGCGAGCCCCTGCGCCGCCTGGGGGCTGCCCGCCGCCAGCCCCATGAAGATGAACATCCACACGAAGGCGAAGCCGTAGAGCACGGTGAGGCCCAGCGCGGCCAGGGCTGCGGCCGGCGACCCGCCGATCCTGAAGCCCACGGCGAAGCCCACCGCCGTCATCACGACCACCCCCCACGCCACGAGCGCCGAGTCGGCGCCCACGCGGCCCGTGATGATCGACAGCATGCGGATGGGCAGGCTGCGCAGGCGGTCGAAGAGGCCGCCCTGGCAGTCGTCGGCCACGCCGCTCGCCGCCCCCATGCCCTGGAAGAGCACACCGGTGACGACGAAGCCCGGCACCAGGAAGTCCACGTACGACAGCGCCCCGGTGTGTGCCACGGCGCCGCCGAAGACGTAGCGGAAGATGAGCAGGAAGAGCACCCCCTGCGCCGTGCCGGCGACGATCAGCGCCGGCGTGCGGACGAATTTCTTGAGCGTCCGCAGCGCCACCTGCCCGGCGGCCACCGCGTAGGGCGCCCCCCGGTTGAGGGCGACGCCCGGCGGGGCGTGCGGGGCGTCCATCGTGAGGTCCATGGTCATGCTGCGTCTCCCTCCTCGGAGTCGGTGGCGTCGGTGCCCGTCGCGGCGCGCCCCGTGAGCGCCAGGAAGACCTCGTCGAGCGTCGGCCGGCGCAGCGCGACGTCCTCCAGGGGGACGGCGGCGTCGTCCAGGGCGCGCACGATGACCGGCAGGAGCCGGGCGCCTTCGGTCACGGGCAGCGAGCACCGGCGCGTGGCGGCGTCCACGGCCGGCTCGCCCAGGCCGAGGCCGCCCAGCACGGCTGCCGCCCGCTGCATGGTGGGCACGTCCGCGGTGTGCAGCTCCACCATGTCGGCGCCCACGCGCGACTTGAGCTCGCCGGGCGTGCCCTGGGCGATGACGCGCCCGCCGTCCACGATCACGATGTGCGCGGCGAGATGGTCCGCCTCGTCGAGGTACTGGGTGGTGAGGAGGATGTCGGTCCCCGCCTTGCTCATGGCGCGCACGCCGTCCCACACCTCGTTGCGGCTCCCGGGGTCGAGGCCCGTGGTGGGCTCGTCGAGGAGGAGCAGCCGGGGGGAGCCCACCAGGCTGGCGCCCAGGTCGAGGCGCCGGCGCATGCCGCCGGAGTAGGTGCGCACGTAGCGGTCGGCGGCGTCCGTGAGGTCCATCTGCCGCAGGATGCGCACGGCGCTGGCCCTGGCTGCCGCGGCCGACTGCCCGTAGAGGCGGGCCACCATCACCAGGTTCTCCCGCCCGGTCATGGTCTCCTCCACGGCCGCGGACTGTCCGGCCAGGCCGATCATGCGGCGGACCCCGATGGGGTCGCGCACGACGTCACGGCCGTCGACCTGCAGCGTCCCGCCGTCGGGGTCGATGAGCGTGGCCACCATCCTGATGAAGGTGGTCTTGCCGGCGCCGTTGGGGCCGAGGATGGCGACCGGCTGCCCCGCCGGCAACGTGAGCGTCAGCTCGGAGAGGGCCGCAACCTTCCCGAACCGTTTGCAGAGGCCGTCGGCCTCGATGAGCGCCTGCATGGGTCCTCCTCCGTTCCTTGGCGGGGCGCCGGGAGTGGCCGGCGCCGGGGGTCACTCCGGGGGGAGCTCCAGGGTGAAGTGCACCTGGTCGGGGTCGAAGTCCTCGGTGTGGAACAGGCGCCACACCTCGAGCCCCTCGAGGGCGCCCGTCGCCATGGCGTCGACGAGGCCCTTCACGTACTCGAGCTCGGCGCTGAGCTGTCGCTCCTCGTACTCGGCCTCGAGCTCGAAGAGCCGGGGGAGCCCCGCCCGGCGGGCGGCCTCCATGGCGCCGCGCGTGGCCGCCAGCCGCACGGCGAGGGCCTCGGCCCGCCGCCGCAGGGCGGCCAGCGCCTCGTCGGGGCTCAGCGCCGGGATGAACGACAGGCCCGCCATGAAGGCCGGGTACTCCTTCACCGGGGTGCCGATGAGCTCGGTCAGCCAGTCGGTCATCTCGAGGGCCCCCTCCTCGGTGATGGCGTACACGGTGCGCTGGGGGCGCTTGCCCTCCCGCAGGGTCCCCGTGGCCTTGACGAAGCCCTTCTTCTCCAGGGACTCCACCACGGCGTAGAGCGAGCCGTAGTTGAGTCGCACGCTCTCGTGCTTGGCCCGGGCGCGCAGGGTCTGGGCCACCTCGTAGGGGTGCATGGGCTTCTCGTACAGGCTGACCAGGACGGCGAGGGCCAGGGGGTTGGCGCGGGACCAGCGGGGCGACATGCGAAGCAGAATACTCTAACTAGAGCACTCTGTAAAGAGTGTTCGATCTGGAGGCCGACCCAGGGCGGCGGCCCCGCCCGGGGACGAGCGGCGCCGTGGGCGCCGGGGCGCGGTGACCCTGCTCGTGAAGGCCGGCGGCGGTTTCCAGGGGCTGCTGCCGGGAGTGATGGCGGCGCTGGTGGGCGGCGGCGTGCGGGCGTGGCCGTTTCTCGAGACGGTCACCCTGAACGACGCGTCAGGGTGACGATCCCCCGCCGCGGCGCGCGGCGACCTCGTCCAGGAACGAGAGCACGTGCCCCATGACGATGGGGGCGGCGTCCACGGCTTGGCCGTGGGCGAGGCCGGGGATCTCGACGAGCCGCGCATCGGGCATCGCCCGGAGCGCCGCACGGGCGGCAGCGGGCGGATAGATGAGGTCGTGTTCGTGCGCCAGGACGAGGCACGGCCGGGTGATCCGGGGGTAGAGGTCGTGGTGCTCGCTCGTGTCCCACGCGACGTCAGCGGCGAACTGCCCCGCCCGCCCGTCGCCCGACCACTCGATCGCCGATTGGAGGAGCTCCGCCACCTGGTCGACCGTCACGTCGTCGTTCTGGAGCGCATCGAAGGGGAGCGAGATCAAGAGGTACTGCCAGACGTGCCAGGACATGGGCACCGGCGCGGCCTGCGACAGCTCGCGCTCCACCTCCAGTAGGCGGCGGAAGAACGACGGCGTCCGGCCCACAGAAGCCCACAGCACGACGGCTTCCACGAGGTCCGGGCGCGACGCCGCCAGCTGTTGGGCGATGGACCCGCCCAGTGAGAGGCCCACGACGGAGACGGGCCCGATGGCGAGCGCTTCGACGAGCTGCGCCGTGTCGTCCGACATCATCTCCACCGAGTAGGGACCGGGCGGCCCCTCGCTTCGGCCGACGCCCCGGTTGTCGAAGGTGACGACGCGGTACCCACGGTCGACCAAGGCGGACACCCCGAAGAGGTCCCATGTGGTGGCGGGCATGCCGGTGCCGCAGATGAACAGCACGGCTGGCCCCTCGCCGCGCGTCTCGACGGACAGCCGGACACCGTCCACGACGACGTCGTCAGCCACGGAGAGCCGTCACCGGTTCGTCACGCCCTCGTCACCGGACGTCGTGTCCGACGCAGCTCCGACCGCCTCGACATGTGGGTCACCGCCGTTGCGTGCGCCTTGTCCATGGGCCTTGTGCCCTACTGATGTGGGAAATGCGCCGGTATCGTATCGTCTCGGCTGCAGCGAACCACGGCCCCGCGCCGTGGGGACGCCGGCATGGAGCACGACCGACTCGGAACGGGAAGGTGGATGCCTCGATGACTGATCCGTCGACGCAGGAGGCTCCGGCGGGGGCCGCCTTCGCGGCCCGGGCCGTCGACCTCACCAAGGTCTACGGATCGGGCGACGCCGCCGTCAGGGCCCTGAACGCGGTGAACGTGGAGTTCACCCGCGGCCAGTTCACCGCCGTCATGGGTCCGTCGGGCTCGGGGAAGTCGACCCTGTTGCACTGCATGGCCGGCCTCGACGTCCCCACTTCCGGTCAGTCCTTCATCGGAGAGGTCGACGTCGGCACGTTGGACGACGCCGGCCTGACCAGGTTGCGTCGCGACCGGGTCGGGTTCGTGTTCCAGTCGTTCAACCTCGTGCCCACGTTGACGGCCGGGGAGAACATCACGCTGCCCGCGGACCTGGCCGGGGCCCGGGTCGACCGGGAGTGGTTCGACCACCTGGTCAGGCAGTTGGGGATCGCCGATCGGCTCTCCCACCGCCCCATCGAGCTGTCGGGCGGGCAGCAGCAGCGCACGGCGTGCGCCCGCGCGCTGCTCATGCGGCCCGACCTCATCTTCGCCGACGAGCCCACCGGCAACCTGGACTCGATTTCCTCCACCGAGATGCTGGCCTTCCTGCGCACTTCGGTACGCGAGTTCGGTCAGTCGATCATCATGGTCACGCACGATCCCCGGGGCGCCTCCTACGCGGACCGGGTCGTGTTCCTGGCCGACGGCATGGTCGTGGGGGAGCTTCTCGACCCCACTCCGGACACCGTGTTGGAGCGGATCCGGAGCCTCGGTAGCTGACATGCGGCGTGTCACGCTCAAGGGGATCCTGGCGCACAAGCTGCGCCTGGCCCTCACCGCCTTGGCCATCGTGCTGGGCGTGACGTTCATCACGGGCACGCTGGTGCTGACCGACACGCTGCACAACACCTTCACCAGCCTGTTCGGCAACGTGTACCAGCATGTCGACTTCGAGGTGCGCGGCAAGGCGGTCTTCTCGGGGTCCAACGGCCAGGGCGCGGCCCGCCCCGAGATCCCCGCCTCGCTGCTCTCCACCGTCCGCTCGGTGTCGGGCGTCGCCGACGCAGAGGGGTCGGTGAGCGGGTACGCCCAGTTCGTCGCCCCCGACGGCAAGGCGGTGACCACGAACGGAGCGCCCACGATCGGCACGTCCTACAACCCGTCCCCGCAGATGGCCTCGTTGCACATCGTGGAGGGCCGCGAGCCCACGACGTCGACCGAGGTCGAGATGGACCAGGGCACGGCCCAGAAGTACCACTTCAGGGTGGGCGACCGAGTGCGGATCCTGTTGCCGGGTCCCACCCAGACGTTCACCCTGACCGGCATCGTGCGCTTCGGCACGGCCAACAACCTGGCGGGCGCCACCATCGCGGCGTTCACGCTGCCCACCGCGCAGAGCCTCTTCCACGAGACCGGGAAGCTCGACGCCATCGACGTCCTAGCGAGCTCCGGTGCCGACAAAGCCGCGGTGCAGCGCGCCATCGCCGCCACCCTGCCGCACGGCGTCGAGGTCGTGACCGGTCAGACGGTGGCCAACGAGCAGACCAACGACATCAACCAGGCCCTGGGCTTCTTCTCCACCGCCCTGCTGGTGTTCGCCTTCATCGCCCTCTTCGTGGGTGGCTTCACCATCCTCAACACGTTCTCGATCATCGTCGGCCAGCGCACCCGGGAGCTGGCCATGCTGCGCATCGTCGGGGCCAGCAGGGGACAGGTCTTCCGTTCGATGCTCGCGGAGGCCGCCATCGTCGGACTGGTCGCCTCCGCCGTCGGGATCGGCCTCGGGGTGCTCGGCGCCGTCGGGCTGGAGAAGCTCCTGAGCGGCTTCGGCATCACGCTGCCCAGCGGCTCGCTGGTCTTCGGCGCGCGCACGGTCGTGGCCGCCCTCGTCGTCGGGGTGGGCGTGACCGTGGTCTCGGCCATCAGCCCGGCACGCCGCGCGGTCCGCATCCCCCCGGTGGCCGCCATCGCCGAGCAGAGCGCCGACGTCGGGGAGTCGTCGCGCCGGCGCATCGTCGTCGGCTCGGTCGTGACCGTGGCCGGCATGGTGGCGCTGGCGCTGGGCCTGGCCCTCCCCGCCATCCAGCTCGTCGGGCTGGGGGCGGTGGGCATCTTCGTGGGGGTGGGCATGCTGGCGCCGGTGGTCGCCCGCCCCATGGCCAGCACCATCGGGCGCCCGGTGGCCCGGCCGCTCGGGATCGCCGGCCGCCTCGGCCGGGAGAACTCGATGCGCAGCCCCCGGCGCACCGCGCAGACCGCCGCGGCGCTCATGGTCGGATTGGCCCTGGTGTCGACCATGGCCGTCTTCGGAGCCTCGCTGTCGCGATCGGCCACGAGCAGCATCGACGACGCCATCAGCGCCCAGTACATCATCACGAGCTCGGCGGTCGGCGGGACGGGCAGTTTCAGCGCAGCCGTCGGCCCCTCCGCGCAGGTGCCGGGGGCGAAAGCCGTCTCCACCGTCTACGCCGGGACGTTCCAATTCAGAGACAGCGTCTCCCAGTTGACCGCCATCTCGGCCGACCATCTGAGCGACACCGTGATCCTGCGCATCTCGAGCGGCACGGGCGCGCCCGCCCTGGCATCGGGGAACCTGCTCATCGACACGACGACGGCGAACGCCGACAACCTCAAGGTCGGGTCGGTCGTCCCCGTCAAGTTCGCCAAGGTCGGCTCCACCACGGCGCGGATCGGCGGCATCTACGAGCCCAACGCCCTCATCGGCCACTACCTGGCGGGGGCGACCTACTTCCAGACCCACTTCGACCAGCCGCTGCCCGTGGCCGTCCTCGTCACGACGACGAGCGGGTCTCCCGACATCACCGTCGCACTCGACCACGGCCTGGGCCGGTACCCGGGGCTGAAGATCCAGACACGGGCGCAGTTCATCCACTCGCAGCAGGCACAGGTCAACCAGCTGCTGGGACTGGTTTACGCCCTGCTGGCACTGGCCGTGCTCATCGCCCTCATCGGCATCGTGAACACCCTCATGCTCTCGGTCTTCGAGCGGACCCACGAGATCGGCCTCCTGCGGGCGGTGGGCATGCGCAGGCGCCAGGTGCGGGTCATGATCCGCGCCGAGTCGGTGATCCTGGCCATCTTCGGGGCGGTGATCGGGATCGTCGTGGGCACGGGTCTGGGCGTCGCCCTGTCCGCATCGCTCAAGAAGCAGGGGATCACCGACGTGGTCGTGCCCTTCCCCAGCCTCCTGGTGTTCCTGGTGCTCGCCGCCCTCCTCGGCCTGGTCGCCGCCAGCTGGCCGGCGCGGCGCGCCGCCAAGCTCGACGTGCTGGCCGCCATCGCCGCCGAGTGATCGCGTCGTTTGGTTCGGACCCACTGCCGATCCGCGTCAGGTGCCAGCGGCGCCTGTGGGGACGGCAGGCCCTCAGCCACCCTCGGGGGCGTCACGTCCGGGGGGCGGCATCCAACCGTGGGTGGTCCACTCCGGAATCGACTCCTCGACCCTCGCGAATCGCCTGTGGAGGTCGACGACATGGTCGGCGAGCTCGTGGACTGCCTTGGTCACCTCGGCCAGGGCTTCTGCGGTCGTTCCCTCCGCACCGGTGAGGTACTTGTCGATCGACGCTTTCAGTTCGCTGATCCGGACTTCGGCATTCGGATGTTCACCACGTCCTGGCATGCGGTGATCCTACGACCTTCGATCAAGGGCTTCCACGGCCGATGCGCTTCGCCGAGACGCGTCGGTGGGGACAAACCGGGGAGGGTGACGTTTCGGGCTCAACGCGGAGGGAGTGGGATTCGAACCCACGGGCCTTTTGGGCCAAGGCTTTTCAAGAGCCTCGCATTCGTCCGCTCTGCCATCCCTCCGGACAGGGACAGGGTAGTGCTGCTCAGGCGGGACGGATCTGGGAGCGCAGGTGCGCCATCCACTCGTCGGCTTGGCGCCACGCGCTGTCCAGGCGCGCCCGCAGCGCCGGGCCGTGGTCGCCGGCAGCCGGGTACGAGCCCAGGAACTTCACATCCGCGAGCTCGGCGTGCAGCACCCGGAGGCAGTCGGCGATCACCTCGTCGGCGATGTGGCCCTCGAGGTCGATCAGAAAGCAGTAGTTCCCGAGCCCACGCTTGGTGGGGCGGGACTCCAGCTTCGTGAGGTTGATGCCGCGCGCCGCGAACTCGCTCAGGATGGCGTGCAGGCTGCCGGGGTGGTCCTCGCGCTGGAAGCACACGATGCTCGTCTTGTCGTGCCCGGTGGAGGCCGGCACGCCGCTCGCCGCCACCGCCACGAAACGGGTCTGGTTGTCGGTGTGGTCCTCCACGCATTCGGCCACGAGCGCCAGCCCGTAGAGCTGGGCCGCCAACCGGGGCGTGAGCGCTGCGCTGTCGCTGCGGAGCTCCTGGCCGAGGATCCGGGCCGCCTCGGCCGTCGAGTTCGTCGGCACGATCTCCACGTCGGGGAGCTGCTCGGCCAGGTATCGGCGGCACTGGGCCGTGGCGTGGGGGAACGACATGACGCGCTTGACGGCTCCGAGCTCGGTCCCGGGCGCAGCGGCCAGGTGGATGTGCACGTCGAGGACGACCTCGCGCTGGATGAGGAGGTCGGCCTCGAACACGAGGCTGTCCACGGTGGCGTTGACCGTGCCCTCGATGGCGTTCTCGATGGGGACGAAGGCGAGGTCGGCCCGCCCCGACGCCACCGCGTCGAGGGCGTCGGCCAGGGTGCCCGCGGGGACGAGCTCGGCCGCCGCGAAGTCGGGCTGGGTGAACAGCGCCTCCTCGGTGAACGTTCCCGCCGGGCCCAGGAACGCGATGGTGCCGGCGGACGAGGGACCGGGGGTGGCGGCCGCATCCATGTGCGGCAGGATAGTGGGCGCCATGGACGAGCCCACCCTGCGGCAACTGCTCGACGACGTGCGCGCCGGCGCGCTCGGCCCCGACGACGCCGTGGCCCGGCTGCGCCGGCTCCCCTTCGCCGACCTCGGGTTCGCGCGCGTCGACCACCACCGTGCGCTGCGCCAGGGGACGGGGGAGGCCGTCTACGCCCCGGGCAAGTCCGCCGCCCAGTGCGCGGCGATCGTGGCGGAGCTCGTGGCCGAGCCCGGCGACACGCCCGTGCTCATGACCCGGGCCCATGCCGACCAGGTGGCGGCCGTGCTGGCGGGGACGCCCGGCGGTCAGGTCACGTGGTCGGGGGGCCATGCCACGGTGTGCTGGCGAGCAGCGGCGCCGCGCGCGGGGCGCGTGCTCGTGGTGACGGCGGGGACGGCCGACCTCCCTGTCGCCGAGGAGTGCCTGGCGGTCCTGCGTGCCTTCGGGTTCGGCCCCCAGCTCGTGGCCGACTGCGGCGTGGCCGGCGTGCACCGCCTCCTGGCGTCGGCCGACGACCTGGCCCACGCGGACGCCGTGGTGGTGGCGGCCGGCATGGAGGGGGCGCTCGCCAGCATGGTGGCGGGCATCACCGCCGCGCCCGTGGTGGCCGTGCCCGTGTCGACCGGCTACGGAGCCGGACTCGAGGGGGTCACCGCCCTGCTCGCCATGCACGCGTCCTGCGCGGCGGGGCTCACTGTGGTGGGCATCGACAACGGCTTCGGGGCGGCGTGCGCCGTCGCCCGGATCCTGCCGTGACGTCGCCGGAGCGCCGGGTCGCCTGGTTCCACTGCTTTGCGGGGATCGCCGGGGACATGGCCCTCGGCAGCCTCATCGACGCCGGTGGAGACCTCGACGAGATCCTGGTGCTCCTGCGCCGGCTGCCGTTTCGGGGATGGAGCCTGCGCGCCGAGCCCGTGTTGCGGGCCGGCATCGCGGCGGTGCGCGCCGTGGTGGAGGTGAGCGACGACGTGGTGGTGCGCAC
>DATJBC010000014.1:0-2424 GCA_035515515.1 Acidimicrobiales bacterium | reverse complement strand
CGTGACGCGGGCACGCGCTATGTGGACGTGGTGAAGGAGTACGCGGGCCTGGCGCGGACGCTCCTGCCGGTGTTCGTGGGCACCCTCGACGCCGCCCTGCGCCGGCAGATCGTGGCCGTGGCCGAGCGCATGTGGTGGGTCGACGAGGACCGCTCCGCCGTCATGGTGCCCCGCACGGTGGGGTTCGTCGACCTGGTGGGCTACACGGCGTCGACGGCACGACTGACGGTGCGGGAGCTCACGAGGGTGCTCGTCGACTTCGACGCCCGCACCGCCGATGTGGTGGCCGGCGGCAACGGGCAGATCGTGAAGACCATCGGCGACGAGGCCATGTTCGTGACCGAGGACCCCGCCGACGCCTGTCGCATCGCGCTCGAGCTCGTCGACGCCGTCGGGGGGGCGCTGGCCCCCGTGCGCGTGGGGCTCGCCATCGGCGAGATGGTGTCGGTGCTGGGCGACATCTACGGCCCCGACGTCAATCTGGCAGCCCGCCTGGTGGCAGAGGCCGAACCGGGCAGCGCCCTGGTCTCCGCCGACGTGCACACCGCGGCGCGGCACTGGGGATTCACCTTCGAGGCCCTGGGGCCGCTCGCCTTGAAGGGCTACGCCGAGCCCGTGCCCGCCTTCCGGCTGCGGCGCTGAGCGCGCCGCCCCCGCCGTGATGCCCGCTCAGGCGCCGCCTCCGTCGCCGCCGGCCAGGGCCGTAGGGTCGCCCAGGGCCCGCTCGCGGGCCGCAGCGTGCTCGGCGCGGGCGAATTCCCGGCCGACGAGGGCGCGCAGGTGGAGGGTGAGCACCAGGCCCGCCCCGGCGATGACCCACACCGCCGCCCCGGACCCGAGCACCAGGGCGTGGCCGGACCAGGCGTACCCGCCCGGGGCGGGCGACCCCCGGTAGGAGAGGAAGCTGCCCACCACGGCGGCCAGGGCACCGAGGACCAAGGCCATGAGCACCGGCACCGTCGCCGTGGCCAGGGTGCTCGCCCGCAACAGATGGTCGAAGGCGTCCAGCACGGGGCCCTCGTCGTCGTCCCCGTGGCCGGACGGGTGGGCCGGGTGGGCGTCGTCCAGCGCCAGCGCGCCGTCGACGACGGCGGTGGCGGTGCGCACCTCCCACCACAGCAGGCCCGTGGCGAGCAGCGCCACGAAGGCGTAGGCGGGGACGGCCCAGCCCGTGGCGCTCGACAGGGCCGAGGCGGCCGACTCGTCGCCGCTCAAGCCGGGGGAGCCGCCGATCCCCACCACCACGCCGGCGACGACGCCCGCCACCACCAGGAGCCCCAGCGCCAGGAGGACCACGATCGCGACCGCCTCGGGGAGGTCCCACTGCGCGTGGCGCACCGGCATCGGGGAGGACCGTTCGGCGCGGAGGCTCCCGGGACCCGTCACCGGGCGTGGTGACAGGCGGCCGCAGGCATCGAGGACGCCGTCTCCTCGGACACGCCGCTCAACATCGGCCCATTCTCGGGGCCGGGCGCGGCCGAGTCAACGAATGCGCGCCAGCGCGCGCCCCGCCACGGTCCGTCATACGCTCGTCCCGCACGATCGACGGGGAGGATGGCGCGGTGGCGTACGAACTGGCGGGACGCACGGTGTTGGTGACGGGCGCGTCCTCGGGCATCGGGGCGGGGCTGGCCGAGGGGTTCGCCCGGGCAGGGGCCACCGTGGGCATCTGCGCACGGCGTGGCGACCGGCTGGCCGAGGTGCTCGAGCGCTGCCGCGCCCACGCGCCCCAGTCGCGGATGTGGGTCACCGACCTGGCGGACCTGGCCGCGGTCGACGCCCTGGCCGCCGCCGCTCTCGACGAGATGGGTGGCGTCGACATCCTCGTCAACAACGCCGGCATCCCCAAGCGGCGTCACGTCACCCGGCTCGACGCCGCCACCGTGGACGCCGTCATGCACATCAACTACACGAGCCCGGTGCGCCTCACCCTGGCACTGTTGCCGCACATGCTGGGTCGCGGCGAGGGACGCATCGTCAACGTGGCATCGGTGGCCGCCACGCTGAGCCCACCGGGCGAGGCGTGCTACGCGGCCTCGAAGGCGGCGCTGGCGGTGTTCTCGGAGTCGATGGCCGTCGACCTGTGGGAGACGGGGGTGAAGGTCATGGTGATCTACCCCGGCGTGGTGGACACCGAGCTGTTCACCCTCCCCGACAACGACCCGTTCGTGGCGTCGGTGGAGGCCATCTCGGTGGAGGAGGCGGTGTCCGCCATCCTCGACGCGCTGCGCGCCGAGGCCGCCCAGGTCTACGTGCCGGAGTGGTTCGCCGGCATCGCCTCGGGCAAGGCCGGGGACGTGGCCGGCTTCCTGGCCGGCACGGCCGAGTACGTGCGCAGCCAGAAGGGTTGACCGGCCCCCCCTGGCTCGTCGCCGGCGGCGGGGGGCGCGTCAGCGGATGTTGGCGATGGCCGCCACGAGCAGG
>DATJBC010000013.1:0-4494 GCA_035515515.1 Acidimicrobiales bacterium | reverse complement strand
CCGGCCGCCCTCCGGCGACGCCCCGCCGGCCGCTCGCCCGGGTGTCAGGCCGTCTGGCGCACCTGCGCGATGAGCTCGTTGAACGACCTCTCGCCCATGGACTCCCACATCTGGCGGGCAGGGGGCGGCATGTGGGCGAGCATGGTGTCGCGCTGCTCCTGGGTGAAGTGCTCGCGGATGAGGCCCATGATGAGCCACACCTTGTCCCCGCCGAACCCGCCCAGGGCGTGACCGGGGAGCATCCCCCACTCCTCGGGGCTGAGGTACCTGCTCGCCAGGGGGACGATCTCGGCCTCCTCCTGGTCGAGGTGGGGGATGAGCACCTCCCCCAGGGCCTGGAGCGAGGACACCAGGTCGCCAGCGGCGGGGTCGCCCGTCTCCTCCCAGGAGCCGATGCTCTTCTTCACGTTGTCGACGAGGCCGACGACGAGGTGGTGCTGGCCCTCGGCCTGCTCGACGATGGCACGCTCGTCGGGAGCGCGCTCGCTCAGACGCGGGAACACGATCTGCTCCTCGCCGTCGTGGTGGACCTCGAGGAACATGATGAAGTTGCTGTAGTAGTTGGCGATCATGGCGCGCCGCGCCTCGTCCCCGGCCGCGCTGCCGACGAACGCGGGTGCCGAGGCCAACGAGCTCCGGAACACCTTGTGGACGGCCGCCATGTCGGAGGTGTCCGTCGCCCACTGTGCGTTGTCTGCCATCACGTGCCCCCTTGTCGTGTCGTGGCGCCCGGCCGATCGTGGCCGTCGGTCCGTGCAGCCGGCCTGCGCACAGTAGCGGACGCATGTCCCGCGTGGTGTTGCCGTGGGATTACGGATCCAGCACCGGCCGCGGTGTCAGGTGGAGCCCCCCGGCGCCGCCTCGGTGTCCGTCGGCGGCGACTGCGGTGGTTCGGCGGACGGCGCTCGTGGGGGCGGCGGCGTCGATGCCGGCTGGGGGGGAGGCGTCTGGGGCGCGGGCCACGGCGGCGCAGGCCAGAGGTGCTGGGGCCATGGCGGCCCCGCCCCGTAGGGCGCGTGGCCACCGTGGGGCTGCGCCCACGGTCCCGCAGACCACGGTCCGGGCGCCCATTGCGCCGGCGGTGACGGGGGGGCCGGCCACGGGGCGGGCGGGGGGCCCCACGCCCCGGTCGCCATGGCGCCCGTCACACAGACGTCGGCGGGCCCCCCGTCGTTCACCACGATGGTGTCCACGACCTTGTCGTGGAGGCACTGCTGCACCGGGTCCCACAGGCACCAGGCGGGGTCCAGGAGGCCCAGCCAGCCGAAGAACATCGAGACCCAGTACAGGGCGACGCGCCCGAAGGCGCGCCCCGGGTTGAGCGCCGCGCCGTCGACCCGGAGCGGCCGGATGTGCATCCACGCCTTGCCCACGGTCCGCCCGTAGCGGATGGTCGTGACCGTCTCGTAGGCGACGAGCACCAGTCCCATGGCCAAGACGCACGCGAAGACGTCCACGTAGACCCAGAGGATGCCGGGAGGGGGATGCGACCCGTTGTCGTACGGCGGATACGTCGGGAAGATCGGCCCGAAGTGCGGGGCGGCGATGGCCAGGGAGACGCCGAGGATGAGGCCGAACACCGGCAACAGGAGGACGAAGTCGAGGGCGCGGGCGGCGAGGCGCCGCCCCGGGTTGGCGAGCGACCCCGGGCCGAACTGGGGCCGCCCCAGCTGCGCCCCCTTCCAGGCGGGGCGCCCCCACCAGTCGAGCGCGGGCGGCGCGTAGGACGCCGGAGCGACGCGGTGCTCGGTCCACGCCGCGCCGTCGAAGTAGCGCTGGCCCCCGGCGACCTCCGGGTCGGGGTACCAGCCGGCGGGCGAAGACGTCATGACGGGTCGCCCGGTGCCTCGTGGTTCTTGGTGATCCCGGCCAGGAGGCGCTCGATGAGCGCGTCGACCTCGCGCCGGGCGGCCACGGGGTCGTCGGCGTCGGCCACGTAGAGGCACGCTTCGTTCAGCGCGCCCATCACCATGAGCGACAGTGGGCGCAGCGGCTGCGCGGCGATGATCTCCTTGCGCACGGCCCGCCGGAAGACGCCGCGCAGGGCCACGACGCCGTAGCGCGACTCGACGTCGCGCACCGTGTCCCATCCGAGCACCGCTCGGGCGTCGCGCATGGCGATGCGCTGGACGGCAGGGTCGAGATGCGAGTCGATCCACAGCTCGCATCCGGCGAGCAGCGCCTCCCAGGGGTCGGGCCGCAAGAACTCGCTCACGACGCGGTCGGACACCTCGCGCAGCACCTGCTCGTAGACGGCGGCGAAGAGGTCCTCCTTGCCGCTGAAGTGGTGGTAGAGCGCGCCCTTGGTCACCCTGGCGCGCGCCACGACGTCGTCGAGCGAGGTCTCCGCGAAGCCCCGGGAGCCGAAGAACTCGCGGGCCGCGGCGACGAGCGACGCCCGGGTGGCGGCGGCCTGGTTCGCCCGGCTGTCGGTCCCTGCCGTGGTGGCCACACCCCCTCCTTCCCGGCCCGCTCGTCACCGTGGTCGGGGCCCTCGACGTTCGGGCCGGGCCCTTGCCGGACCGCCCTTGACAGGCATACTCCGAGTATGGATACTACCATACCGTGAGTATCTGAAATAGATACCCACGGTATGTGCCGTGTCCATCGTGACGGGAAGGGGTGGGGAGATGCCCAAGTACGTGATCGAGCGTGAGGTCCCGGGGGCCGGGAAGCTGGGTCCCGAAGAGCTCAGGGCCATGAGCCAGAAGTCCAACAAGATCATCGCCGAGCTGGGCCCGGAGCTGCGCTGGCTCACCAGCTACGTGACCGACGACAAGCTGTACTGCGTCTACTCGGCACCGGACGTGGACCTCATCCAGGAGCACGCCCGCTGCGGGGGGTTCCCGGCCAACCGCATCACCCTGGTGTCGACGGTGATCGACCCCTCGACGGGGGACTGAGACGACGACCCGTCGCCGGCTCCCTCACGCCAGCCGGGACGACCCCACGGTCGTCGCGGGCTGGCGCGCGTCCGGCGTGACGGAGCTGCTCAGGCAGGCTCCATGCCGTGGCGCTGCATGAGGGCCTGCTCGGCCTGGCGCTCGGGTGGTGCGGGCCCGCCCCACAGCGCCTCGAGGTCCGCGAAGTAGGCGTCGAGGGCGGGGGCGTGCAGGACGAGCAGCCGGGCGGGCTCGGTCCCGGTGTTGCCGAAGGTGTGTGCCTCCCCCGCCTGCACCAGGACGAACGTGCCCGCGGCGCCTTCGAAGACGTCATCGGCCACGTGGAATTCGACGGTGCCGCCCAGGACGAAATAGGCCTCGTCGTTTCCCGTGTGGCGGTGCGGGGGCGGCATCCGCCCCCCGGGGGGCAGGGTCCGCTCCATCAGCGAGAAGCGGCCGTCGGTGCTCGCCGCCGTGGCCTTGAACCACATCTGGCTGCCCCGTGCCTGGCGACGGAGCCCTTCACCCCTGTCCCAACGGAGCACGCCGCACCCTCACGCTCTGGTCCGCGCCGGAGGCGGACGATGGATGCCCAAACCTTCGGGCGCGGATGACCAGAGAGAGCCCCGGGCGCACCAGAGCATCAACCGGGTGGCTGCCCCAGGTCGTTGACACAGGTCCGGCTGTCGGCGTCGCTGTTCGTCCCGTCAGGACAGATCGTGTCCGACCAGGTCGTGCTGGCGAAGTTCGTCGTGTCCGAGACCTGGGCGTACTCGAGGTTGTCACCCGTGAATGTGGCCGTACTGAAATCAGCACCCGACAGGGTGGCACCCACCAAGGCGGTGTCCGTCACGATGGCGCCGTTGTTGACCATTGCGTCCGTCATGTTGGCGTAATCCAACGCCAGGTTGTCCATTGTCTGGCCGCTCAGGTTGGCGCCCACGATCTGGGTGAACGGCGCGATGAGCCAGCCATTGATGATCGCATCACCGCTCGGGAGGGAGGCTGGGGTGCCCGTCAAGCCCCCCGAGTAGGTAGGCCAGAAGAACGCCGTGCCGAATTGAGCGCCCTGGACGTTGGCATCGGTGAGGGTGACGTCGACGAGGGCCGCGTTAGCGAAATTTGCATTCGTCAGGTTTGCACCCGTGAGGTTTGTGTACTGGAATTGTGGCGCGGATGCCGACGTCGTACCGCCGAGATTGGCGTTGGTGAGGTCGGCCCCCGTGAAGTCGGCGTAGTTGAGCACTGCCTCCGTGAAATATGCGTACTCGAGCTGTGCGTTGTGCAGGGAGGCCGACTCCAGCGTGGCGCTCCCGAAACCCGCCACGTCAGCGGAGGCTCCGTCGAGGTTCGCGCCCGTCAAGTTTGCTCCGCTGAAGTTGGCGCTCGTGAGGGTGGCATCGGTGAGAATGGCATCGGTGAGGTTCGCGTCGACCAGATTGGCGCTCGTGAGGGTGGTCCCTCCCAGGCCGGCCCCGGTGAGCGACGCGCCCTGCAGGTCGGCTCGCGGACCGACGAAGTAGCCCTTGACGAGCTCCCACGGTGAAGGAAGGGTGGGGCCGGGCGAGGCGGTGACTCCCCCCGAACTGATCCCGGTAAGGGTTGCCCCCGA
>DATJBC010000012.1:0-8775 GCA_035515515.1 Acidimicrobiales bacterium | reverse complement strand
AAGGCGCCGAAGGCGCGGCCCAGTCGGGCGAGCTCCACGGGCACGAGCCGGTGGAGGTGGCTGCGGATGTAGTGCATGCCGTAGGCCTCGGCCTCGGCGGACTGCACCGACTTGTCGACGTTCTGCTTGATGGGCGCCTTGAGCGAGCACTGCAGCGACCAGTAGCCCTCGTACTTCCCCGACCACGTGATGGGGCAGTTGGCCGAAGCCAAGGTGACCCCGAAGCCGGTGCTGACGAAGGTCGGGTCTTCGAAGCGGCTCATGTTGTAGCCCACCCACGGGGCCACCACCGTGAGCGCCGTCACCGTGCCCAGCCCGGCCAGCGCCAGGCGGCGGCGGGCGCCTGCCTTGGTGAACAGCGCCATGGGTATGAGCACGAGCGGGATCAACAACGCCAGCTCGTCGCGGCCCAGGATGGCGACGCCCAGCGAGAGACCGAGGGCCACCATGCGGCCGTAGGTCGGCTTCTTCCAGAAGCGGAACGTGCACCACAGGACGAGGGCGACCAACAGCGGGGTGAGCGTCTCCGACAGGGCCAGCTCGTCGCTCATCCACAGGTTGGGGTAGACGGCCGCCAGGAGGGCGGCGATCAGCCCGGCGCGCCGTCCGGCCACCTCGCGGCCCGCCAGGCCGCACACCACGACGGCGGCCGCGCCCACCACGCAGCACCACACCCGCTGGGCGAAGAACGACTTGACGCCCACCACCGCCGCCATGGCGAGCACCCAGACGAACAACGGCGGCCAGTCGGCGGTCTGGACGAGCTGGTGCTTGGGATGCCCCAGGTAGTACTTCCAGGGGTCGATGAAGCCGTAGCCCCCGACCAGCAGGTTGGCGGCGTAGTGGTAGTAGTAGGCGTCGCCGCCCGGCTTGCGGCCGGGACGGCCGAGCACGGTGCCCAGGCGGATGCCGAACCCCACCACGGTGACGAGCGCCACCTCCACCCACCACCGCCGCTGCGGGCGCGCCGCCCGGCGGGCGCGGTGGGCGCCCCGGGGGCGCGCCGCGGGCACGGGGGCGGCGTCGGGGGCGGCCACCGGGCCCGGCGCGGGGAGGACGCTCGACCAGGGGCTCACGGCGCGCCCCGGTGGCGGCGCAGCACGAGCAGGAGGTTCCAGGTGGCCAGCTCCCGCACGCCGGGGACCTCGACCACCCAGCGCAGCCAGTCGGGGTAGTAGCGGGGCAGGGCGTCCACCACGTCCACCCCGGGCAGGGCGCGCGCCAGGCGGAGGGTGGGGCCCACGTGGCAGGCGAACAGCGAGGACCCGAAGCGGTTCCCGGGCGGCCGCCCGGTGCGCCGCTCGTAGCGCCGGGCGGCGCGATGGCCCCCCAGGTAGTGCCAGGGGGCCGTCTCGTGGCCGCCCCAGAACGAGTACCAGGCGGTGAACGACACGTAGATGGTCCCGCCCGGGCGGGTCACCCGCACCATCTCGGCGAGGAACGGGGCCGCGGCGGGCACGTGCTCGAGGACGTTGGACGAGAACGTGACGTCGCTCGTGCCGTCGGGGACGGGCAGGCGGTGGCCGTCGGCGGCCACCGTGCGCCCGGGGGCCAGGCGCCCGGGGCGCACGGCGCGACGGTGACGCCGCCGGCGCGCGGCGTCGGGGTCGGCGCCCTCGGCGCGGTCGTCGTCGTCGCCGTCGTGTGCGTCGTCGTCGTGTGCGGCGCCGTCGCCGTGTCCCGCCGGGGACGCCGCCCGGTGCGCCTCGGGCTCCACCAGGACGCAGCGCGCCCCGGCGGCCGTGAAGGCCTCGGTGAAGTACCCGGCTCCGCCGCCGATGTCGAGCACCAGGCGGCCCTCGAGGGGCGCGTAGCGGCGCAGCTGCGCCACGGCGTCGGCCGCCTGGATGCGGTAGAAGCGGTCGGGGTCGGTCTGCTCGACGCGGAACGCCCGGAACAGGTCGACCGATCGGCGGATGCCCCGTGCGTGGAGGAGCGCTCCGGTCCCGGGGCGCCCGCCGTCGCGTGGGGCCATGTCATGCGATGGTAACCGTCGGCCCCCGCTCCCCCCGGTGTCCCGGCGCGCCGGGAGCCGGGGCGTGGCCGCCTAGCGTCCGGGCGCGACGTAGCGCGCCGAGGCCATGCGGCCCTTGCGGAAGTCGACGACCCAGGCGCATCCCTTCACCCCCGGCGCCCGCCGGCCCAGTCGCACGCTGGCCTCGGCCGCCAGCGACGCCAGCACCTCGCCCAGCACCTCGCCGTGGGTGCACAGCACCGGCGGCCCGGCCGGGTCGGTGCAGGCCAGGGCGTGCACCAGGTCGAGGGCGCCGGGGACGTCGTCGGGCACGAGCGCGTCGTGCTCCTGCACGGCCAGGCCCGTGGCGGCGGCCGTGGGCTCGAGCGTCTGCACGCAGCGCACGAGCGGGCTGGAGAACAGCGCGCCGGGGCGCAGGGGGACGAGCACCGCGGGCAGGCGCGCCGCCTGACGTCGGCCGCGGGCGTCGAGCGGACGCAGCCGGTCGTCGTCCTTCCACCCTTCCTTGGTCCCGGCGTGGCCGTGGCGGACCAGCACCATGCGCATGGGGGCCAATGATGCCTGGTGGGCGGGGCCTCCACGACCCGGCGAGGGGTCGGGCCGCCGCCGTGCGTTGCCACGGGGAGAACGGGACGGGGAGCCCGGCCCGGGCGTCGAGCACCGGCGGCGGCGACCGCGGGCGCGCCCCCCGGGGGGACCGGACGCCCCGCAAGGGGCATGGCAGACTGCCCCCGCGCCCCGTGACCCTCGCCACAGCCCCATGAGCCGCGTCGTTCAGGACCCCCCCGAGCCCCTCCAGACGACCGGCGTGGCGGCGCCGGCCACCGCCGCGCCGGGGAGCGCGGCGCCCGCCGGGGCGGAGCGGTTCCCGGCCGAGCGCTGGGGGTGGACCCTCGTGTGGCTCGGCCTGCTCACCGGGGGCGTCAACGTGTGGGGGTTCTGGTGGTCGTCCCCGCTCACCGTGGTGCTGGCCGCGGTGATGGTGCTGGGGGGCATCGCGGGCATGGTGGCGACATGGGTGGTGAGCCCGCGCGCCGGCCCCCTGCAGTGGCTGGGCCAGCTGGGCGCCCTGACCTGCGCGGCCTTCCCGCAGGCCGTCGTCATCCACACGAGCACCTACTACCACACCGACTCGGCGGCCTTCGTCGACGTCTCGGCGCACGCCCTGCTGCACGGCGAGAACCCCTACACCACCTCCATGGCGGCCGCCGCCCGGCTCCTGCGCGTCCCCGACCGCTACTGGACCTACACCACGACCGGGAGCCACGTGGCCCACGCCTCGTACCCGGCCGGCTCGTTCCTCGTCGACATGCCGGCGCTGTTGCTCGGCCTCGGCCACCACGTGGTCGACTGGATGGACCTCGCCGCCTGGCTCGTGACCGGCGTGCTCGTCTTCGTGCTGTTGCCCGTGACCCTGCGGTGGCTGGCGGCGCTGGTGACGCTCACGCCCATCTTCATCGGCATGTTCGGCAACAGCGGCACCGACGCCTCCTTCTTGCCGTTCCTCGTCCTGGCGGTGTGGCGCTGGGACCGTTTCGGCCAGGGGAGCCCCGCCGGCGTGGCCCGCTGGCTGGGCCCGGTGGCGCTGGGCCTGGCGTGCTCGGTCAAGCAGCTGCCGTGGTTCTGCGTGCCCGTCCTCGCCACCGGCGTGGCGCTCGAGGCCCGCGCCCGCGGGGCACGGCCCGCCGGCGTGGTCACCCGCTACCTGGCCATGGTGGCGGGCGCCTTCGCGGCGGTGAACGTCGCCTTCGTGGTGTGGTCGCCGGGGCCGTGGCTGCACGGCACGCTCACGCCCTTCGTCGACCCCCTGGTGGCCGACGGCCAGGGCCTGGTGTCCCTGGCCACCCACGGGCTCACCGGCGGCGTCGACCTCACCGACCTCACGCTGGCCGGGGCGCTCGCCTACCTGGGCACGGTGGTCGCCTTCGTGGCCTTCTACCACCACCTCAAGCGCATCTGGCCGCTCGTGCTCCCCGTGGTGTTCTTCTTCTCGGTGCGCAGCCTGTCCAGCTACCTGGTCGACCTCTTCCCGGTGGCGGTGCTGGCCATCACCTCCGTGGCGACCGTCGCCCCGCCGGGCGCGCCACGCCGCGCCGGCGCCGCGCCGAGGGCCCGCCCCGCCGGCGGGGGGCGTCGGGCCGTGCCGTGGCGCCCCGCGGCGGCGGTGGGCGCCCTGGCGGTCGGGGTGGTGGTGGCGAGCGCCCTGGCGTTCTCGAGCGCGCCCCTGCAGCTGCAGGTGCGCGCCGTGCAGACCTCGCACGGCGGGCACGCGCTCCGCAGCGTGACGTTGACCGTGCGCAACCGCACGGGCCGGACGCTCGTGCCCCACTTCCTGGTGAACACCGGTGCCAACCCCAACGGGTTCTGGAACCCGCCCGGCGGCGTCGCGCCCGCCGTGGGGGCGGGGCGCAGCGAGACGCTGACCCTCGAGCCCCCGCCGGGCACGCTGGCCCCCCAGCGCGGGGCCCACTGGCTGGTCGAGGCCTACACCGCCGACCCGCGCGCCCTGAGCACCTCGCCCCTGGTGGCGTGGCCCCGGGGCTGAGGAGCCCGGCGGGGTCACCCTCCGGACAGGAGGCGGGTGACGTCGCGGCCCACGGCGTCGACCAGCGCCACGAGCAGGGCGAGGCGTGCCGGTGCGTCGGCCTCCAGGAGGCGCTGGCGGTCGTGGGGCCCGAGGGGCGCCTCGGCGCACAGGCGCCAGGACAGCTCGCCGGGGTCCGAGCCCAGCGGCCCGGCGGGCAGGCCGGGGCCCCGCCCGAGCTCCGACAGCAGCGCCCGCACCCGGCGCACCGAGGCCTCGGCCCGCTCCAGGGCCTCGCCGGCGGGGACGGCCTCCTCGGCGAGGTCGCAGACCTCGGCCCGGGGGTAGGGCTCCTCCCCCAGCCAGGCCCGGACGCGCAGGCGGCCCCCGCCGCGGGCGAGGAGGTCCCAGCGGCCGTCGGGCAGGGGGCGGGCCACCTCGAGGGTGGCGAGCGTCCCCACGGCCACGCGCTCGTCGCCCCCGCCCACCTCCGAGCCGCGGGCGATGAGGACCACGCCGAAGCTGCGGTCCCCGGCCAGGCAGTCGGCCACCAGGGCCCGGTAGCGCTCCTCGAACACGTGCAGTCCCAGGCCCGCCCCGGGGAACAGGACCGTCGACAGGGGGAACATGGCGAGGGGGCGCAGGTCGCCGTCCATCGACTCCCAGGATGGCCGCCCCGGCTCTATCGTGCATGTGGACGCTCCGTGGTGGCGTCAGCCGGAATTGGACACGGGTTGTGTGTAGGTTGAGGTCCAGGTGGTCTGAGTAGCCCACGAATAGTGATCTGTAGGGGACTGGGGGTGGCATCGCTGGGTGCCCTCCGGCGGCGGCCGCGCGCCGGGCCAGGCGCGCACCGGCGCCGGGCCACTCCCACGAGGGCTGAGAGCGGCAGTTGGCACGCGAGGACGGCGACGGGCGGGACGACGACGAGGCGGTGGCGCTCCGGCGCGAGCTGCGCGACCTGCGCGACCGCCTGACGCGGGTCGAGGGCCACTTCCGGGGGGCCGTCGACAACAGCGTGGACGGCGTCGTCGTCGTCAACCGCGACGGCATCGTGGTGTTCGCCAACGCGGCGGCGGCGACGATGCTGGGCACCACGCGCTCGCAGCTGGTGGGGAGCTCCGCCAGCTTCCCGGTGTCGCCCACCTCGGCGCGCCGGGGCGAGCGCGAGGGGTTCCTGGCCGACATGCGGGTCATGTCGACCGACTGGAACGACGAGCCGGCCGTCCTCGCCCTGCTGCGCGACGTGACCGAGCGCACCATGGCCGACGCCGAGATGGCCTACCGCGCCACCCACGACCCCGTGAGCGGCCTCCCCAACCGCTACCTCTTCGACGACCGCCTCCGCCAGGCCCTGGCCCGCGACCGGCGGGAGCCCAAGACGCTGGCGGTGCTGTTCTGCGACGTGGACGGCCTCAAGGGCATCAACGACCGGCTGGGGCACGCCATGGGCGACGAGGTCCTGGTGGAGACGGCCCGGCGCATCGAGAGCGTCATCCGCCCGGCCGACACGGCCGCGCACCTCGGCGGGGACGAGTTCGTCGTGCTGTGCGAAGGGATCGACGGCGAGGCCGCCGCCGCCGTCGTGGAGCGCGTCGTGCACGCCTTCGACGAGCCCATGACGCTCGAGGGCGCCGAGGTCACCGTGGGGGTGAGCGTGGGGCTCGCCATCACCAGCGACCCCGACGCCATCCCCGCCGACCTGCTGGCCGAGGCCGACCACGCCATGTACCGCGCCAAGCGCCGCCGCCGCGCCGGTCGCTGAGGGCGGCCCAGGACCGCGCGGCGGGGCCCCGGGGACGCGCCGGCTACGACGGGGCCGTCTCGGGGGCGCGGGCGCGCCCGGTGCGCCGCCCCGTCCACGCCAGCGCCAGCGCCGTGAGGGCCACCACGGCGAAGAGCACGGGGTAGAGGCCGAAGCCGCCGTAGCGGAACACCACGGTGTGCGCCCCCGGCGTGAGCGCCACCCCCACCAGCGCCGGCGCCAGCATCTCGGTGCGCGCCGGCCGGCCGTCGACCTGCACCGTCCAGCCGGGGTCGAACGACGCGCTCAGCACGGCGACGGCGCGACGGCTGGCCGTCACCGTGGCCGTCACCGTGCCGTCGGCCAGGTCGTCGTGCTCGCCGCGCACCCGGCCCGCCACCGCCTCGGCCTGGGACAGGGTGGTGGCCGTGAGCGGCGCGGGCGGGGCGCCGGCGTAGGCCACGGCCAGGTAGCGGCCGGCGCCGGGCAGGCCCGAGTGCAGGTAGGGCTCGCTCATCACCCCCACGGTGCTGCGGTTGGCGTTGAGGACGCCGACGGTGGTGACGACCCGGACGTAGCCGCGCCCGGGCAGCGCCCACAGGCGATAGGGGCCGGCGGCGGCGACGGCGGTGGCGGGCACCGGCGGGGCCATGGCGACGGGGAGGATCATGTAGCGCACGGCGAACAGGGCGTAGTCCCCCGGGTCGTCCTCGTCGAAGAAGAACTCGGGGTCGGTCATGAGCGAGGCCGTGCGCAGCGTGTAGCCCACCTCGTCGATGTCCTGGGCCTCGAGGTACTTGAAGACCGGCACCCGCCCCACGCGGAAGCCGCTCCCCCAGTTCGACGGCATCCCCGCGTACACGCGCCCGCCGCCGTGGAGGCGCACGTAGCCCAGCAGCGTGTCGAGCTGGCGGGCCGGCCCGGCGTCGGCGGCGTGCTGCGCGGCGATGGCCCGGGCGTTGAACCCGGCGAAGCGGTCGATCTGCGTCCACGCCGGCGCCAGGAACACCACCGCCAGGGCGCCCGCCAGGGCGGCGGCCGCCAGGGCGCGCGCCGTCGGGGCGCGGCGCCCGGCGCGCGCCGTCCAGCGCCCGGCGAGGACCCGTCCGAGGCGCCACAGGGCGGCGCCCCCTTCCCCGGCGAGGAGGATGCCCGCCAGCTGGGCGCCCATCATGAAGCGGCGCATGAAGATGTCGCCGCTCCCCGGGAGGACGTCGGTGAGCGGGCCGAAGGTGGTGCGGCCGAACGACAGCACGAGGCTCATGACGAGCAGGGCGAGCAGCGCCCGGCCCCGCGGGGCGCGCCGCCAGCCGAGCACCGACGCCACCACCCCGGCGCCGCCCAGCACGGTCACGACGGGGAGCCGGCCGGCGTCGAAGAGGTGCCCGGTGAAGAGCCACGACAGCACCTGCTTGGCGCCGTATCCGTTGACCAGCGGCCCCCCGGCGAGGATCTCGTTGGTGGCCGCCCACCGCCCCTGCACGATGAGGGGGACCGTGGCCCACGACGACAGCAGCACGCCCCCCGCCCCCACGGCCAGGGCGCGCCCGGCGCGCCGCCGGGCGTCGGCGCGTCCCCCCGGAGCCAGGAAGGGGAACAGCACCACCGGGACGAACGCCAGGTACCCGGTCTCGAAGTGCAGGCACGCCGTGAGCGCCACCAGGGCCGCCGCCGGCGCCACGGCGCGGCGCGACGACATGGCCCGCCACGTGCAGGCCCACGCCAGGGGGAGCGCCCACGAGGCCCACAGCTGGGCCCACACCCCGTAGCCGAACCACACGTAGGCCTTGGGCTCGAACCCCACGCCCACGGCGCTCATGAGCAGCGGGGAGGCGGCCGCCGCCAGGGCGGCCGCCCCGCGGCCCGAGCCGAACAGGCGGGCGGCGGCGTAGATCGGCAGCGGCCACAGCGCCAGGAGGAGGTACAGCGTCCAGCGGAAGGCGGCGTCGGCGCCCGTGAGCGTCCCCAGCGCGCCGCTGACCATGGCGCCCAGGCTCTGGTAGTGGAGGAACTGCGGGGACCCCAGCCCGAGGAAGGGGAACCAGCCCGTGAGGGGCGAGTGGCCGGCATCGAAGCGGGCGGTGGCGAAGCGCACCATCTGGGCGTGCACCGAGCTGTCGTCGAGGTACGGGACCGCCGTCAGCTGGGCGCGCCAGCGCCACAGGTTCCAGGCGAGCACGACCGCCAGCGCGCCGTAGGCGGAGGCCGCCTGGGCACGGCGCCCGCGCTCGGGGCCTCCTCGGTCGTCGGGCGCGGCCCGGCGCGCCGAGGGCGGGTCGTGGCGGTCCGGTGCGAGCACCGTCATGGCGAGCGCCGCACTAGAGAGTCTTGCGGCGCTTGGGCTTCTTCTTGTGCTTGGGCGCATGGTGACGCTTGGGCTTCGTCAGCGTCCCCGTGCCGGTCCCCGTGCCCGTCCCCGTGCCGGTCCCGGTGCCGGTCCCGGTGCCGGTCCCCGTGCCCGTCCCGGTCCCCGTGCCGGTCCCCGTGCCCGTTCCCGTTCCCGTGCCGGTCCCGGTGCCGGTCCCCGTGCCC
>DATJBC010000011.1:0-17236 GCA_035515515.1 Acidimicrobiales bacterium | reverse complement strand
GCCCGGCGCAGGGGCCGCTTGTCGACCTTGCCCGAGGCGGTGAGGGGGACGGCGCCGGTCACCCGCACGAAGAGCGGGGCCCACTTGGTGCCCAGGTCGGGCTGCTCCTCGAGGAAGCGGGCGAACGCCCCGGGGTCGAAGCCGCCGGGGTCGGCGAGCTCGAGCACCGCCATGGCCTGGTCGCCCGTGCGGGGGTCGGGGACCGGGTACACCACGGCCGTGACCACCCCCGGGAAGCGGGCCAGGATCCGCTCCACCGGGGCGGCGGCGAAGTTCTCGCCGTCCACGCGCAGCCAGTCCGAGGTGCGGCCCGCGAAGTAGAAGAAGCCCTCGGCGTCGCGGTACCCGAGGTCCCCGGACCAGAACCACCCGTTGCGGGTGCGCTCGGCGTCGGCCTCGGCGTTGGCGTGATAGCCCTCGAAGCGGGCCACGCCGTCGCGGCTGACGATCTCGCCGATGGCCTCCGACCCGTTGCGCAGCATCCCCTCCCCGTCGAAGCGGGCGGGCGGGCACTCCTGCCCGGTCACGGGGTCGACGATGACCACGTCGGTCCCCGGCGGGGGCTTGCCGATGGCGGCGCGCGGCGTCCCCGGCACCCGCGACATGGCGATGGCGCCCTCGCTGGAGCCGTAGCCCTCGACGATGGGGCAGGCGAAGCGCCTCTTGAACGCCGAGATGTCGCGGGGGGAGGCGTCGGTGCCGAACCCGAAGCGCAAGGTGTTGTCGGCGTCGTCGGGCGCCGGGTCGGTGGCGAGCACGTAGGCGAGCGCCCGGCCCACGTAGTTGAAGTACGTCACGCCGTAGCGCCGCACGTCGGGGAGGAACCCCGACGCCGAGAACCGCCGGCGCAGGACGAGCGTCGCCCCCGAGGCCACGGCGGGCACCACACAGGTGTTGAGGGCGTTGCCGTGGAACAGCGGCATGGCGCAGTACATGACGTCGCCGGGCCCGAAGCCCGACCCCCGGGCCATGGTGCTCGCCTGCCCGGCCATGCGGCCCTGGGTCACGCGCACCGCCTTGGGCGCCCCCGTCGACCCCGACGTGAACAGCAGGAGATACAGCGCGTCGGGCCCCGGCGGTGCCCAGCCCGGGGGGGGCCGCCCGTCCCCGCGCTGGGTCGCCCGGGCGTAGGTCGGGCTCCCCGCCAGCAGCACGCGGTCCGGGCCGACCCCGATGTCGAGCCCCTCCAGCAGGGGCAGTGACCCCTCGTCGGTCACCACCAGCTGGCAGTCGGTGTGGCGCACGTCCCGGGCCAGCTCGGCGCCCCGGCGCGTGGGGTTGATCCCCACGACCGCCGCACCGGCCAGCGCCGCCCCGCACAGGAGGAAGAGGTATTCGGGGACGTTCTCGAGCAGGACCCCCACGTGGAACGGGCCCGGCCGCCGCGTGCGCTCCAGCAGGGCGGCGCGGGCCCACGCCTCGGCCACCACCTGGCGCCAGCTCCACGCGGCGTCCTCGAAGCGCAGGCCCACGTCGTCGTCCTCGGCCCGGGCGAGGACGAGCTCGGCCACCGTCGTCATCGCGGCCCGACGATAGTTTGGCCCCTCCCATGGGGATCTCCCGACCGCGCGACCTCGACGAGCTCCGCCGCGCATTCGCGTCGTGGCTGCGCGCCTGGCGGCCCGGCGCCGGCGACATCGACGTGGCACCGCTCGTGCGGCCGAGCACCGGGCTCTCCAGCGAGACGATCTTCGCCGAGGTGGACTGGGAACTCGCCGGGGTCGCCGTCCACGAATCGTGGGTGCTGCGGCTCCCCCCGCACGACGAAGGGCTGTTCCCCCGCTACGACGTGGGCGGCCAGGGCCGGCTCCAGCAGGTGCTGGCGGGGGCCGGGGTGCGGGCCGTGGCCCCGGTGGCCGTCGAGGACGACCCCCGCTTCCTGGGCGCGCCGTTCCTCGTCATGCCGCGCGTGGCGGGCCGGGTGGTGCAGGCCGAGCAGCCCTACCTGCGGACCGGGTGGCTGGCGGAGTCCCCCGGCGCCGGGCAGGCCCGGCTGCAGGGCGAGCTGGTCGAGGCGCTGGCCGGCATCCACCGCCTCGACTGGGAGGCGCTGGGGTGCGCCGCCGTCCTGGGGGAGCGCCTGGCCGGGCACGGCCGGGAGCACCTGGGGGCCGAGCTCGACTACTGGGACCGCTACCTCGCCTGGGCCGGCGAGGGTGGCGCCCCCGCCGTCTTCGCCGACGGGCTGGCCTGGTGCCGGGCCCACCGGCCCGACCCCGAGCCGCCCCCCTCGCTGCTGTGGGGGGACGTCCAGCTCGGCAACGTGCTCGTGGACGACACCATGGCCATCGCCGCGGTCCTCGACTTCGAGATGGCCACCATCGGCCCCGCCGAGGTGGACCTGGCCTGGCTCCTCGTCCTGCACGACATGGCCGTCGACCGCTGCGGCGGCGACCTGCCCGGCTTCGCCTCCCGGGCGGCCACCGTCGACGCCTACCAGGCGCGCCTGGGCCGGCCCGTGGCCGACCTGCGCTGGTACGAGGCGTTCGCCGCCCTGCGCAGCGGGGCCATCCTGGTGCGCGCCGCCCGCCTGCTGGCCCGCATGGGGATCGACGACAGCTGGCTCACCCAGCACAACCCCACCGTCGAGCTCCTGGGGGCCTTGATCGGGGCGTGAGCTCCTAGGGTGCAGGCCATGACGGGCTCGCCCGGCGACGACGTCGACGCCCTCCTCGACGCCATGCCCTTCAGCCGCCTGTGCGGGGTGGAGGTCACCGCCGCCCAGGCGGGGGCGGTGACCGGCCTGGTGGAGTGGGCCCCCGAACGCTGCACCGCCGGCGGCGTCATGCACGGGGGGGTGCTCATGGCGCTGGCGGACAGCCTGGGGGCCCTGTGCGCCGTGCTCAACCTGCCGCCCGGGGCCCGCACCTCGACCATCGAGTCCAAGACCAACTTCTTCCGGGCGCTGCGGTCCGGGGCCGCCCGGGGCACGAGCCGTCCCCTGCACGTGGGGCGCAGCACCATCGTGGTGCAGACCGACGTGGTCGACGACGAGGGCCGGCGGGTGGCCCAGACCACGCAGACCCAGTCGGTGCTGACCGCCTGACCCCCGCGCCCTCGCCCGCCATATACTGAGCTTTACTCATAACGAGAAAGGCTCAGCACATGGCGGAGCGGCCGACGGGGCACGGGGGGGCCCACGCCCGGCACCACCACGACCCCACGCTGGAGGTGGCCGAGCTCTTCACCCACACGGCCCGCCGCCTGCGCCGCGGCCAGGTGGCCCAGCTCGCCCCCCTGGGCCTCACCTACGCCCAGGCCCGGGCGCTGCGCCTGGTGGCGGGGGCGGGCCCCCTGCGCATGGCCGAGCTCGCCGCACAGCTCGAGGTCGTACCCCGCTCGGCCACCACCATGGTGGACGCCCTGGAGGCCGCCGGCCTCGTCACCCGGCACCCCGACCCCGGTGACCGGCGGTCGGTCCAGGTGGCCCTGACCGCGGCGGGCGGTCGTCTCCTGGAGCGCCTGGAGGCGGCCCGCCACGACAGCGCCCTGGAGGTCTTCGGCGGCCTCGACCCCGGCCAGCGCGCCACCCTCGTCGGGCTCCTCGAGGCCCTGTGCGCACGAGGAGCCTGTGTGCAGTGCTGCGGGCACGGGGAGGACGGCGACCCCCCCGGCCCCGGTGCGCGGCGGTCACGACGAGAGCCACGAGGTGCACGATGAGCATGGGCATGGGCATGGGCGGGCACGGGGGCATGGGCTGGGGCCTCATGCGGTCCCTGCGGCGCGACGACTCGGTCACCCGCCAGGAGCTCCCCAAGGGGATCACACGGCGCATCGCCGCCTTCGCCCGGCCCTACCGCCGCGCGCTGGCGGTCTTCTTGGGCCTGATCGTCGTCGACGCCGTCATCGGGGCCGCCAACCCCCTCATCTACCGGGCCATCATCGACGTGGGCATCAGGCACAGGCGCACCGGCCTCATCGTCGACCTGGCACTGCTGGTGGGCGCCCTGGCCGTGGCGGATGCGCTGCTGTCGCTGTGGCAGCGCTGGGTGTCGGCCCGCATCGGCGAGGGCCTCATCTACGACATGCGCTCGCGTGTCTTCGAGCACGTCCAGCGCATGCCCATCGCCTTCTTCACCCGCACCCAGACCGGGGCGCTCGTGTCGCGCCTCAACAACGACGTCCTCGGCGCCCAGCAGGCGTTCACCGACACCTTCTCGTCGGTGGTGAGCAACGTCATCACGGTCACCATCACCCTGGCGGCCATGTTCGTCCTGTCGTGGCCCATCACGGTGGTGACCCTGGCGCTGCTGCCCGTCTTCCTGGTCCCCGCCCGCTTCGTGGGCAAGCGGCTGGCCGCCATCACCCGCGAGTCCTACGTCCTCAACGCGCACATGACCAACACCATGACCGAGCGCTTCAACGTGTCGGGGGCCCTGCTGGTGAAGCTCTTCGGCCATCCGCACTCGGAGGTGAAGGAGTTCTCCGCCAAGGCGGGCCGCGTGCGCGACATCGGCGTCACCCAGGCCATGTACACGCGCGTGTTCATGGCGGCTCTGCTGCTCACCGCCTCGCTGGCCACCGCCTTGGTGTACGGCTGGGGGGGCGTGCTGGCGGCCCGGGGGACGCTCATGATCGGCACCGTGGTGGCGCTGACCGCCTACCTGGCGCGCCTGTACGGCCCGCTCACCGCGCTGTCCAACGTGCAGGTCGACATCATGACGGCCCTGGTGTCGTTCGACCGGGTCTTCGAGGTCCTCGACCTGCCGCCCATGATCGACGACAAGCCCGACGCCACGCCCATCCCCCGCGGGCCCTCGCTGGTGGAGTTCGACCACGTGGACTTCGCCTACCCGAGCGCCGAGGAGGTATCGCTGGCGTCGCTCGAGTCGGTGGCCGTGCTGGAGCGCACCCCGACACAGCAGGTCCTCTTCGACGTCTCGTTCCAGGCCCTGCCCGGCCAGCTCGTCGCCCTGGTCGGCCCGTCGGGGGCGGGCAAGACCACCATCAGCCACCTGGTGCCGCGGCTCTACGACGCCCGGCGCGGCGCCGTGCGCATCAACGGCATCGACCTGCGCGACGCCACCCTGGCCTCGATCCGCGACGTCGTGGGCGTGGTGACCCAGGACGCCCACCTCTTCCACGACACCATCCGGTCCAACCTGCGCTACGCCAAGCCCGACGCCGGCGACGAGGAGCTGGTCGAGGCGCTGCGCGCCGCCCAGATCCTGGGGCTGGTGCAGACCCTGCCCGACGGGCTCGACACCGTGGTCGGCGACCGCGGCTACCGGCTGTCGGGGGGCGAGAAGCAGCGCATCGCCATCGCACGCCTCCTGCTCAAGGCGCCCGACGTGGTGGTGCTCGACGAGGCCACCGCCCACCTGGACTCGGAGTCCGAGGTCGCCGTGCAGCAGGCGCTCAAGACCGCGCTGGCCGGGCGCACCTCGCTCGTGATCGCCCACCGGCTGTCCACGGTGCGGGAGGCGGACGTGATCCTCGTGGTCTGCGACGGGCGCATCGTCGAGCGCGGCCGCCACGAGGAGCTGCTCGCCGCCGGCGGCCTCTACGCCGAGCTCTACAGCACCCAGTTCGCCCCCCAGGCCGAGGGCGACCGGGCGCCGGAGGCCGGAGGCGACGCCGGGGCCCTGCCGGCGGGGAGCCATCCCGCCTGAGCGCCCCCGGGGGCGCACCGTCCCCCGGGACGCCGGGCTGCCGTCTCAGGCAGTTGCCAGCTTCGCTCCCTACGATGCCGGGGTGGGCCGGGCCGCGGGAATTCCGGGGCGTTGCCACCCCCCAGCCGTCGGCCGGGGTGCATACTCGGGCGGGGGGGTGGATGCCGGTGATCGACCATGAGCGCAGCCCGGACGGACACGGGGCGGACGGCCACGGGCCCGCCGTCGTGACGCCTCACCACCGCCGCCTGTGGCGCTGGCTCGCCTTCGACCCGCCCATGCGCGACCGCCGCTGGCGCGGCCGCCGACACCGGACGGTCACGTGCCGTTCATGTGCGTGCGACCTGGGCACCACCGACGACCCCTTCGACGGCATCTTCATGGCCTGGCGCCATCGCCGGGTCATACGCCGGGGTAGCTGAGCCGACGGGCCCGTCCTCCCGTTTCGCCGGCGCGCCCGACCTCGCTACGCTCGCCCGGTGAGCGTCGATCAGGTCGACCCCGGCGCCGGCGCCGTCATGGCGCTGGCGGCCGCACCACCCGGCGACACGCCGCTGGCGCGACGGCCGTTGTTACGGGGCTGGTCGCACGTGGGCGCCTTCGTCGCCGTCCTGGTGGCGGGGCCGCTGCTCGTCGTGCACGCGCCCACCACGGCCACCACGCTGGCGCTGACGGTGTACGTGCTGTCGTTGGCGGCGCTCTTCGGCGTGAGCGCCTCCTTCCACCGCATCCGGTGGTCGGCGGCCGGGCGGCGGCGCATGCGACGCGCGGACCACGCCACCATCTTCCTGGCCATCGCCGGGTCCTACACCGCCGTGGCGGTCCTCTCCCTGGGCGGGTGGGCCGAGGTCGTCGTGCTGTGCCTGGTGTGGCTGGGCGGCGTCGCCGGCGTGGCCGTCCGCCAGGTGTGGATGGACGTGCCCAAGTGGGCCGTGGCCGTGCCCTACGTCGTCGTGGGGTGGTGCGCCCTGGCCGTCGTGCCCCAGCTGGTGCGCGGCCTGGGCGGCACGGGCTTCGCGTTGATCGTGGGCGGGGGGGCCTGCTACACGGCGGGCGCCCTGTGCTACGCGCTGCGGCGGCCCGATCCGGTGCCCGCGGTCTTCGGGTACCACGAGGTGTTCCACGCGCTCACCGTGGCCGGGGCGGTGCTGCACTTCGTGGCCATCGCCGGCTTCGCCCTGCCCCGCGCCTGATAGGCGGGGCCTGCCCCGCGCCCCCGTCGCCGGGGCGCGTCCCTGACGCCCGTGTCGGGGAACGCGCACGGCTTGGTAACGTCGCAGCCGGCGCGCCGGCCCGGCCCGGCGCCCGGCACGGAGGAGCAGGCGGTGGTGGCAGGACCCGACGAGGCGGCGGTGGCGTGGGTGGTGGACCGGGCCCGCATCCGGGAGCTCACCGCCCGCTACAACCGCTGCTTCGACGACGGTGACCCCGAGGGCTTCGCGGCCACCTTCACCCCCGACGGCGAGATGGAGGTCGAGGGGGGCCCCGTGACCCGGGGCCGCGAGGCGCTGGCCGAGATGTGCCGGCGCACCCCCTACGGCATCGTGCACGTCACGGTGGACGCCACCGTCGAGGTCGACGGGGACAGCGCCGTGCAGGACGTGACGCTGTTGGTCGTGGCCCGCCCCCCCCGGGACGCCGCCCCCGACAGGCGCGCCTCGCGGGTGATGCGCAGCGGCCGCTACCGCGACGAGCTGGTGCGGACGGCCGAGGGGTGGCGCTTCGCCCGGCGCGTGGCCTCGCTGGACGGGGGCCTGTGACCACCCTCCTGGTCGACCACCTGCGGGCGGCCGCCGCGGCCTTCCCCGACAAGCTCGCCTACCGCGTCGTCGACGCCGGGGAGATGACCTTCGGCCAGTGGGAGGCGGAGTCCAACCGCCTGGCCCGCACCCTGGCCGGCGGGGGCGTGGCCAAGGGGGACCGCGTCTCGATCTACCTGCGCGCCGAGGAGGGCCTGCGCTTCATGGTGGCCTACGCCGCCGTCCACAAGTGCGGGGCCGTGGCCGTCCCCACCAACACCCGCCTCACCGAGGCCGAGCTCGAGCGGCTCCTGGGCCACGCCGAGGTGGGCGCCGTGCTCACCGACCCCGAGCTCGCCGCCGCCGCCCACCGGGTGGCGGGCGCCCTGGCGTCGGTGCGCCACGTCCTGGTGTGCCCCGGCCCGGGCACCGGGGAGCCGCCGTGGTCGTGGGGCACGGCCCCCGGCGAGGACGGGGGGGCGTTCGGGGTGGCCGTGGGCGGCGACGACCTGGCCGACATCCTCTACACCTCGGGCACCACCGGGCTCCCCAAGGGGGTGGCCATCCGCCACCGCAACGTGGCCCTCATCCCCGGGGCCCCCAACCCGCAGTGGTCGGGCCAGTGCTGGCTGCACGCCAGCCCGTTGTTCACCTTCGCCGGCATCGGCTTCATCTACAACCCCATGCAGCTGGGCCTCTACGGCGTGTACATGCCCCGCTTCGACGCCGGGCGCTGGATCGAGCTGGTGGGCGAGCTCAAGCCCCAGTTCGTCTTCCTGGTCCCGTCCATGGCCCAGCTCATCGTGGCCCACCCCGGCTTCGCCCGGGCCGAGCTGTCGTCCATCGCCATCTGCGCCATCGGCAGCGCGCCGCTGGCGCCCTCGACGCTGCGCGCCCTGCAGGAGCGCATGCCCGAGGCCAGCGTGTCCAACAGCTACGGGATGACCGAGGCGGGCCCGGCGTTCTGCTCCATGCCCAAGGGCGAGGCCCTGCGGCGCGTGGGCTCGGTGGGCCAGCCGGTGCCCCCCCTGGAGGTGCGCATCGTGGACGACGCCGGCGGCGACGTGCCGGCGGGCCAGGTGGGCGAGGCCATCCTGCGCATGCCGGGACGCGAGCGCGAGTACTACCGCAACGAGGAGGCCACCGCCGGCACGTGGAAGGACGGCTGGCTCTACAGCGGCGACCTGGCCCGCCTGGACGAGGACGGCTTCCTCTACATCGTGGGCCGCAAGAAGGACGTCATCATCCGGGGCGGCAACAACATCCACGCCGTCGACGTGGAAGCCGTCCTCCTCGAGCACCCCGACGTGGTCGAGGTGGCCGTGGTGGGCATCCCCCACGACGTGCTGGGCGAGGACGTGGCCGCCGTGGTGGTGCTCCTCCCCGGGGCGTCGGCCAGCGCCCAGGACCTGCGGGCGCACTGCGCGGCCGTGCTCGCCGACTACAAGGTGCCCCGGCGCATCGAGGTGGCCCACGAGCTGCCCCGCAACGCCACCGGCAAGGTGCTCAAGCCCCAGCTGCGTGACCGCCTGGTGGCCCCCGCCGCCCCCTGACGTCGGGCCGCCGGACCGGGGACCGCCGCCGGTGGTCGGCGCCGGTCAGCCCGGGGCCGGCCCCAGCACGAGGTCGGCCAGGCGCCGGCGCTGGAACCCCTGGGCGCCGAAGAGCACGTCGTCCTGCTTGGCCCGCCGGTACAGCAGGTGGCAGTCGACGTCCCAGGTGAAGCCCACGCCCCCGTGCACCTGGATGCACTCGGCGGTCACGGCGTCGGCCGCCTCGGCCACGTACCCCTTGCACATGGCGGCCGCCCGCTCGCGCTCGGGGTGCTCGGCGTCCGACGCCCACGCCGCGTAGTGGGTGCCCACCCGGGCCAGCTCCACGTGGTGGAGCATGTCCGCCGCCTTGTGCTTGATCACCTGGAAGGTGGCGATGGGCCGGTCGAACTGCACCCGCACCCGGGCGTACTCCACCGCCAGGCCCAGGGCCCGCTCGGCCGTGCCCACCAGCTCGGCGCTGAGCGCCACGTTGACGTCGTCGAGGACGCGCCGCCAGATGCCGGTGTGGTCGCCGGCGGGGCCCACCCGCGCCGCGCGGCGGCCGTCGAGGGGGACCCGGGCCATCTTGCGGGTGACGTCGAGCGCGGGCGCCGGCTCGCCGGCGGGCGCCTCGAGCAGGAACGTCCCCAGACCGCTCCCGTCGCGGGCCACCACCAGCGCCACGTCCGCGTGGGCGCCGTCGAGCACGAGGGGCTTGCTCCCCGACAGCGCCCACCGCTCGCCGTCGGCCTCGGCCCGGGCCTGCACCGTGCCCAGGGGGTCGCCGTGCCCGGGCTCCTCCACCGCCACGGTCGCCCGGCGCCGCCCGGCCACGAGCTCGCCCACCAGGTCGTGGGCGCCGAGGCGCACCGCCGCCAGCGTGGCCGCCACCGCCGAGGACAGGAAGGGGCCGGGGAAGGGGAGCCGGCCCAGCTCCTCCTGGAGGACCACGGCGTCGAGCAGGCCCAGGCCGAGCCCCCCGGCCGACTCCGGGGCCAGCACCCCCAGCCAGCCCAGCTCGGCCATGGTCGCCCACAGCCCGGGCGTCACCCCCACGGGGTCGTCGATCATGGCCCGCACGTAGGCGGGGGGCGCCTCGGCCGCCAGCGTGGCGCGCACCGCGGCGCGGAAGTCCTCCTGCTCGGGCGAGAAGGTGAAGTCCACGGCCGCCCGCTCAGGCCAGGCGCTCGATGACCGTGGCGTTGGCCTGGCCGCCGCCCTCGCACATCGTCTGGAAGCCGTAGCGGCCGCCCGAGGCCTCGAGCTCGTTGAGCAGCGTGGTCATGAGGCGCACCCCGCTGGCCCCCAGGGGATGGCCGATGGCGATGGCCCCGCCCCGGGGGTTGAAGCGGTCGGGGTCGGGGTGGAAGGCCCGCGCCCACATGAGGGCGATGGCCGCGAAGGCCTCGTTGCACTCCACGACGTCGAAGTCGTCGACCGTCATGCCCGTGCGCTCCAGGAGCTTGCGGGTGGCGGGGACCGGCGCCGAGAGCACGATGGCGGCGTCCTCGGCGGCCACCGAGAAGGCGTGGAAGCGGGCCCGGACGGCCAGGCCCAGGCGCTCGGCCACCGACCGCTCGGCGATGAGCATGGCGGCGGCCCCGTCGGTCATCTGCGACGAGTTGCCCGCCGTGATGTCCGGCGCGGTCTCGGGCTCGAAGGGCTGGGCGGGGGGCAGCGCCGCCAGGCGCTCGAGGGTGGTGTCGCGTCGGATGCCCTCGTCGGCGGCCAGCGTCTCGGTGCCGGCCACGCCGTGCTCGTCGCGCAGGGGGACGGGGACGATCTCCCGGGCGAAGTGGCCCGAGTCGGTGGCCGCGGCGGCCCGGCGGTGGCTCTCCAGGGCGTACTCGTCCATGTCCTGGCGCGTGATCTTCCACTGCTCGGCCAGCACCTGGGCCACCCGGAACTGCATCCACAGCCGGCCCTCGATGACGTCGAGGAACGACGGGGGGAACGGCCCCGTGCCGCCCCGGGCGTTCGACGCCAGGGGCACCCGGCTCATCGACTCCACACCGCACGCCACGGCCAGGTCGTAGTGGCCCGCCACCACGCCGGCAGCCGCTATGTGCACCGCCTGCTGCGACGAGCCGCACTGGCGGTCCACGGTGGTGGCCGGCACCGACTGGGGCAGGCCCGCGGCCACCCAGGCGTTGCGCGCCACGTTGGTGGACTGCTCGCCCACCTGGCTCACGCACCCGCCGATGACGTCGTCGACGCGGCCGGGGTCGACGCCGCTGCGGTCCACCAGGGCGCCGATGGCGTGGGCCAGGAGGTCGACGGGGTGCCAGGTGGCCAGGGCGCCGCCCCGCTTGCCGAAGGCGGTCCGCAGGGTGTCGACGATGACGGCCTCGCGCGCGGCCACGTCAGCCCCTCGTCCCGCGCAAGGACCCGGGCTCGTCCAACCAGCGGTTGAGCGCCACGGTGCGCTGGTTGCGCACCGAGAAGGTGTGCACGATCGAGCGGCGCACCCGGCGCTGCTGGTCGGCGCTGGCGACCACCTGGCGCAGCAGGTAGTCGGCCTGCTCGCCGTGGTCCTCCTCGGCGTAGGCGTGCACCCGGAAGTTCTCCACCTCGATGCCGTAGTGGTCGCGCATGCCCTCGAACATCTTCTTGGCGTAGCCGGTGGACGCCGCGAAGCGCTCGCCCGCCCACCCGAAGGCGGCCAGCCCCTCCTCGTAGGAGCGGCGCATGTAGTAGAGCGTCGTGAACACCGTGCCGATGGTCTCGGGCAGCGGCACGTAGGCGTCCAGCTCCTCGTCGCTGATGCCCAGCTGGTGGGCCCACTCGATCTTCATGTCGACGTGGTTGGCGTCGCCGGTGTAGCCGGTCTCGTCGGCCAGGTTCTGGAGCCAGTGGGCGAAGTGCTCGCTCGTGCCCAGCGACAGGGCGTCGGCGTCGGGGGCGTTGGCCACCAGCGAGCCGAACTCAGACGTGTACCAGCGGCCCAGGAAGTAGTACTCCTTGGCGAAGCGCCGCAGATACTCCTCGGACAGGCTGCCGTCGGCCACCGCCTCCCACACCATGTTCTTGGCCGTGCAGATCTCGGTCTGCAGGGTCTCGAGCTCGGCCATGAAGTCGGCGACCGACTTGGCCTGCGCCACGGGCCCGCTGCGGCGGATGTCTTTGAATTCCCGGCTCTCGCTCATGGACAGCTCCTCGAAGGCGTGCGCGTCCCCCCGGCCCGGGGATGCCGGACGCTCAGTGTAGTAAGTTCACTGACGATGGTGTCAGGTCCGGTGCCCCGACGCCACCGGCGCGCGGCTCGGGGGAGGACCGCCCGCCGGTGAGCTCGATCGACCTCACAGAGGACGAGGACCGCTCCGCCCTGCGCAAGCTGGCCCGCGACGTGGCCGAGCGCGACATCGCCCCCCACGCGGCCCGATGGGACGAGACCGAGGAGTTCGCCGAGGCCTCCCTGGACGCCCTGCGGCGCGCCGAGCTCTTCGCGGTGACCGTCGGGGAGCGCTACGGCGGCATGGGGATGGGCGACGTGGAGGCGGCCATCGTCCTCGAGGAGCTGGCCCGCGTCGACGTCTCCAGCGCCATCTTGTGCCAGCTCGTGTTCAACGGGCCCCCACGCGCCATCGAGCACCTGGGCACCGACGCCCTGCGGGACCGGTGGCTGCCCCAGGCCGCCGCGGGCGAGCTCTTCTGCATCGGCATCACCGAGCCCGACGCCGGGTCGGCGGCCACCACCATGCGGGCGCACCTCACCCCCGACGGCGACGGGTGGCGGCTCGACGCCTACAAGAACTACGTCACGGGGGGCCACCGGGCGGTGGCGTGCCTGGTGTGGTGCCGCTTCCCGGGCAGCGCGCCGGGCACCGGCAAGGGCATCGGGGCCGTGGTCGTCGACCTGGCGCGTCCCGGGGTGAGCGTGGCGGGGACCCACCGCAAGATGGGGCTGCGGGGCTGCACCGAGGCCGAGCTCGCCTTCGACGGCGTGCGCGTCGACCCCGGCGACGTCCTCGTGGCGGGCGACCCCGCCGACAACAGCGGGCTGAAGACCCTCCTCGCCCACATCAACCACGAGCGCTGCGGCAACGCCGCGATGTGCCTGGGCGCGGCCCAGGGCGCGCTCGAGTACGCCATGGGGTACATGCGCGAGCGTGCCGTGGGCGACAAGACGCTGGCGGAGCTCCAGGGCCTGCAGTGGAAGATCGCCGACATGGCCACCGAGCTTGAGGGGGCGCGCCTGCTCCTGGCTCGGGCGCTGGTGCTGGCCGGTGGACACGGCACCCCGCCCCCGCTCGAGTCGGCCATGGCCAAGATCGCCTGCAACCGCGCGGCGAAGCACGTGTGCGACGAGGCCATCCAGCTCCTCGGGGGCTACGGCTACAGCCGGGAGTACCCCGTCGAGCGCGCCTACCGGGACATCCGGGGCCTGTGCATCGGGGCCGGCACGATCGAGATCCAGCGCAACTTCGTGGGCACCGCCCTGCTCGGCGGGCGCGTGCCCCAGACGCCGGGGTGGGCGGGGCCGCGCCGGTGACGCCCGACACCGTGGCCCCGCCGGTGCCGCCCGTCGCCGTCCTGGGCGTGGGCGCCGCCGCGCCCTCCCTGCGGCTGGCCGCGGCGGAGGCCGGCGCGGCGTGGGGGTCGGGCGGCGGGCCGGGGGCCCTGGCGGTGTGCGACGCCGACGAGGACACGCTCACGCTGGCCTGGCAGGCGGCGACGTCGGCCCTCGAGGCCGCCGGCGTCGACGCCGCCTCCGTGGGCGGCCTGTGGTGGGGCACGAGCCGCCCGCCCATGGCGGAGGGCCCCAGCCACGTCTTTCTGTGCAGCGCGCTGGGCCTGGGCGCCGGCGTGGCGGGGTGCCTGGCGAGCGGGTCGCCCCACGCCGGGATGGACGCGCTGGTGGCCGCCTGGGACGCGGTGGTGGCCCGGCCCGGGACCGTGGCGCTGGTGGTGGCGTCCGACGCCCTCGTCCCCGGGCCCGGCACCGCCGGCGAGACCGCCATCGGGGCCGGCGCGGCGGCCGTCGTCGTGGCCTCGGAGGGCGCCCGCGACCCGGCGGCGGCCACCAACGGGTCGTCCCCCGGCGCCCGCCTGGTGGCCCGGGCCACGCGGGCCCGGCCGGCCCTGGACCGCTACCGCGCCGACGGGGCGGCGACCACCGAGGACGTCTACGACGCCCGCCTCTTCCGGGAGGAGGTCTTCCTCCCCCTGCTGGGGGCGGCGGGGGCGGCGGCGGCCGAGGGCGCCCCCGTCCAGTCGTGGTCGCTGTCGGACCCCGACGGCAAGCTGGCCGGGGCGCTGGGCAAGCGCCTGGGGGCGCCCGTCTCCTCGGCGCCGGTGACGCGCGCCCTGGGCGACACGGGCGCGGCGGCCCCCCTCCTCGGCCTGGTCCACGCGTGCGCCGGCGAGGCGGGGGCGGGCACCACCGGGCGGCTGGGCATGGTCGGCTACGGGGGGGGCCGGGCCACCGCCGTGGTGCTCGAGGCGCAGCGGCCCGTGCCCGGGGCCAGGCGCGCAGAGGCCCTGGGGCCCGCCCGGCCCGCCACCTACGTCCAGGCGCTGCGGGCGCGCGGCGCCCTGGTGGCGGCGGGGGAGTCGATCCCCATGGGCGTGCCCCCCGGAGGCGCCGCCTTCGTGCGGGGCAACGCCGAGATGCTCGGGCTCACCGGGGCGCGCTGTGCGGCGTGCGGCACCATCTCGACCCCGCCGTCCATCCACCCCGCCTGCGTGGGGTGCGGGAGCAGCGACCTCGGCGAGGTGCGCCTGGCGCGCCGGGGGACGGTGCAGACCTTCGTGGTCAACCAGACCATGCCGCCGCCCTTCCAGGCCCCGCTGCCGCTGCTCGTGCTCGACCTCGACGACGGCGCCCGCCTCATGGTGCAGGGCACGCCCGCCGACGCCGCCGTCCTGGCGATCGGGGACACGGTGACGCTGTCCCTGCGGCGCTACGCGCTGGAGCGGGGCGTGCCCGTCTACGGCTACAAGGCCTTCCGGGCCGCGGCGGCGCCCGGCCCGGCGGCGCCCGGCCCGGCGGGCACGACCAAGGAGGGTGCCACATGAGCTGGAACAAGGTCGCCGTGGTGGGGGCGGGGCTCATCAAGTTCGGGGAGCTGTTCGAGCAGAGCTACGAGCAGATGGCGGCGGGCGCCTTCGCGGCGGCGCTGTCCAACGTCGACAACGGCTTCGAGCGCGGCGCGGTGGACGCCGTGATCGTGGCCACCCAGCGCGGCACGCTGTGGGGACAGGAGGGCATCGGCGGCAACACCGTGCCCAGCGCGCTGGGGCTCGCCGGCGTGGCCTGCACCCGCGTGGAGAACGCCTGCCCGTCGGGGTCCGACGCCTTCCGCATCGGGGCCATGGCGGTGGCCAGCGGCGTGCACGACGTGGTGCTGGTGATCGGCGTCGAGAAGATGCGCGACAAGTCGACCCAGGAGGGCCTCCTCGCCCGGGCGGCCGCCGGCCACCCGCTCTACAACCGGGGCGAGACCGCCCCCGTGCTGTTCGCGCCCTTCGCCACCCGGCACATGCACGAGTACGGCACCACCCCCGAGATGCTGGCCTCGGTGGCGGTGAAGAACCACCACAACGGCTGCCTCGACCCCTACGCCCACTTCCAGAGCGAGGTCACCGTGGAGCAGGTGCTCGCCTCACCGGCGGTGTGCAGCCCCCTGCGCCTCCTCGACTGCTGCCCCCAGACCGACGGGGCGGCGGCCGCCATCCTCACCACCGCCGAGCGCGCCCAGGAGTTCACCGACAAGCCCGTGTACGTGGCCGGCTTCGGCGTGGCCACCGACCACCCCTATCTCCACGAGAAGTCCTCGTTCGTGGGGCTGCCCGCCACCACCGTGGCGTCGGGGCGCGCCTTCGCCATGGCCGGCGTGGGCGCCGGCGACATGGACGTGGCCGAGGTGCACGACTGCTTCACCATCACCGAGATCCTCGACATCGAGGACCTGGGCTTCGTGGAGAAGGGCAAGGGCGGCCCCGCCTCCCTGGAGGGCGACACCGCCCTGGACGGCCGCATCCCCGTGAACCCCTCGGGGGGCCTGCTGGCCAAGGGGCACCCCATCGGGGCCACCGGCGTGGCCCAGCTCACCGAGTGCTGGTGGCAGCTGCGCGAGGAGGCCGAGGGCCGCCAGGTGGCCATCCGCAACGGCTTCGCCCTCCAGCACAACGTGGGGGGGCGGGGATCGGGGGTGTCGGTGGTGAACATCCTCACCCGCAACCCCTGACGGCCGGGTCCTGACCTCCCAGGGGGCGCGCCGGCGCGCCGGGCCTCAGGCGCCGTCCTGCTTGCCCAACAGCGGGTGGGCGGGCATCCCCACCGGCTGGAGGTGCTGGCCCAGCACGTCGTGGAAGTGCTCGGCCACCTGCGCGGGCGTCCAGCCCCCCTCGCGCCACATGGCCGCCACCTGCCGGGGCGTCTGGAAGATCGTGTAGGCGTAGCCGGTGCGCCCCAGGACCTGGCCGTTGACGTAGCCCGCCTGCTCCGACGCCAGGAACGCCACCAGCGGCGCGTTGAGGGCGGGGTCCTGGTCGGGCGGGACGGCGCCGTCGCCGAAGAGGTTCTCGGTCATGCGGGTGAGCCCGGCCGGGGCCACGGCGTTGACCGTGATGCCGTAGCGGCCCAGCTCCAGCGCCCACACGAAGGTCATGCCCATGATGGCGGCCTTGGCCGCGCCGTAGTTGCTCTGCCCGAAGTTGCCCCGCAGGCCGGCGGACGAGGTGATGTTGACGATGCGGCCGTAGCCGGCCTCGCGCATGTGGGGCGCGGCGTGCCGGGTGCAGTTGAACGTCCCCTTCTGGTGCACCGCCACCACGGCGTCGTAGTCGTCGGAGGTCATCTTGAGCAGCGTCCGGTCGCGCACGATGCCGGCGTTGTTGACGAGGATGTCGAGCGACCCGAAGGTCTCCACCGCCTGGGCCACGATGCGCCCCGCCCCCTCGAAGTCCGACACCGAATCGCCGTTGGCCACCGCCTTGCCGCCGGCCTGCTCGATGAGCGCCACCGTCTCGCCCGCCGGGCCCCGGGCCGTGCCCGTGCCGTCGAGCGTGGTTCCCAGGTCGTTCACCACCACGTTGGCGCCCTCGGCCGCCAGGCAGCAGGCGATGGCGCGTCCGATGCCACCGCCGGCGCCGGTGACCACCGCCACTCTTCCGTCGAGCAGTCCCATGGGTGTCGTCGTCGTCCCTTCGCTGCGGTTCAGGCCGGTCCCGGGGTGGTGGGGCGCACCACCCACAGATCGGCGGGGTCGGGCCGGGCCGGAGGACCCGGTGGGGCACTGGCGGGAGCGTGCACGGGGGCCGGGTGGGCGGGCTGGGCCCTCCCTCCCACGGCGCCGTTGGTCCCGACGGCCTGCCCGGCGGCCGGCTCGACCGGCCGCGCCGGCGA
>DATJBC010000010.1:0-6527 GCA_035515515.1 Acidimicrobiales bacterium | reverse complement strand
ATGGGAGAAGTCGGACCGTGTGTGGTCTTAAAGACCACGATGTGTGTACGGCGGGGAGGTCCGGCGGGGGGGTTGCGCAGGGGCGGAAGGGCACACCCGAGCGAGCCTGGGCACCCGGACGGGCCGGAGCGGAACCCGGCGTGCCGGATGGGCTCTTCCAGCGATCCTCACGGGCTGTGACCAGGCAATTTGCGCGCCCGGCGGCCCGCCTTCCCAGTTGACCGAAAGTTGACTTCCCATAGGGCATGCGTCGATAGGAGTCCGTGACAATCAGTCGTGACTCGCTCACGGAGTGGTGCGCTTGCGGACCATAAGGGCCGGGCATGACACCGATGAGAGACGCTGAAAATCAGTGCGGCAGCGACGGGGTCTTCCGCCGTTGTCGTAAGGGTGAGAAGTAAATTCCGGTCACGGAGCGGTGGCAGGAGTCAAGACCGAAGAAGAGGGGGAGGCGGCCGTAGGTCGCCGCTACGAAGGGAAGGGTTGGACACGATGAAGAACAAGCTCGTCGGTCTGGGACTGGGCTTGGCACTGTCCACACTGGGTGTGGTGGTCGCTCCGACAATGGCGTCGGCCGACTCCACCTGCTACACGGGATGCTCCACGCCGTCGGGGAGCACGATTCCCACGACGCCCGCGGTGACGCAGGCGACCACGCCCACGCTGGCCAAGACGGAGCCCATCTCGAGCGGCCTCGCCTTCACGGGCGCGGACATCGAGGAGATGGCGGCCGTCGGTGCCGGTGCTCTGGTGCTCGGTGGCGTCCTCGTGCGCCGCAGCCGTAAGCAGCGCCAGGCCTCCGCCGCCGCCTGATCAGCGCCCGCCCCCCACTCGCAGACACCGAACACGGCTTCCTGAAGCCATGTCCGTCGGACTGAGCTACCAGTCCTGGGTCAACGCCAGGCCTTCGGGCCGTTCGGGGACCGTCGCCGGCATGTTCCGAGCGGCGTCGCCCCGGGCGGCCATGCGGGCTCTGGCCCTGGCCGACGCCGCGCTCATCGTGATCGTGGTGGCGGCCTTCGGCCTGCCCTTCTCCGGCTGGTGGACGTGGGCCGCCGTCGCCGGCGCGTTGTCCACGGTGGCGCTCGGCGGCCACTACCACCCGCGCATCACGCTCAGCGTCTCGCGTGATGCCGGGTCGATCCTGGCGGGGGCGTGGCTGCCGTTCCTGGTCCTGGCCCTGGCGCGCGTGCCCGGGCCCTCCACGGCGACGCTCGTCACCACCGGTGCCGTCGTGGCCGCCACCTTGGTGACGGCGCGCTTCGTGCTCTACTCGCTCGTCCGCCTCCTGCGCACCCGCGGGTGGTTCGTCGAGCGCACGCTCATCATCGGGGCCGGCCAGGTGAGCGCCAAGCTGGCGGCCACCCTCCAGGAGCATCCCGAGTACGGGCTGCAGCCGGTCGGGTTCCTGGACGAGGTCGACAGCACCGGCCTCCCCCTGCCGCTGTTCGGCGGCGTGGGGATGCTGCGCATGGTGCTGTCCGAGGAGTGCATCGACCGTGTCGTGGTGGCCTTCGGTGTCACGCGCGAGGCGGACATGGTCGACGTCTTCCGGGCGTGCGAGGACGCGTCGGTCGACATCCACGTGCTGCCCCGGTTCTTCGAGCTGGCCACCGCGGTGAACAGCCGCAAGGTCGACGACGTGTGGGGCTACCCGCTCCTGCGGCTGCGCCGGTCGTTGCTCCACCGCCACGCCCGCGTGGCCAAGCGGACCTTCGACGCCTTGGTGGCGGCCGTGGCCCTGCTGGCGGTGTCGCCGCTCTACGCCGCGATCGCCGCCGTGGTGAAGCTCTCCAGCCCCGGCCCCGTCTACTTCCGCCAGCAGCGCGTGGGCGAGCGGGGCGTGATCGTCGAGGTCCTCAAGTTCCGGTCCATGCGGGTCAACCCCCGCTCGGACGTCGAGTGGAACCCGGCCGACGACTCCGTCACGCGCATCGGGCACATCCTGCGGGTCACGGGCCTCGACGAGCTGCCCCAGCTGTGGAACATCCTGCGCGGAGACATGTCACTGGTGGGCCCGCGGCCCGAGCGGCCCTTCTTCGTGGAGCAGTTCAAGACCGAGATCCCGCGCTACGACGACCGGCACCGGGTGCCGGTGGGACTGACGGGCCTGGCCCAGGTGCACGGCCTGCGCGGCGACACGTCGATCGACGAGCGGGCCCGCCTCGACAACCAGTACATCGAGAACTGGTCGATGTGGCGCGACGTGGTCATCCTGTTCCAGACCATCTCCGCCGTGGTCCGCAACACCGTGCAGCCCAACGGGGCCACGGGGCGCGCCGAGCCCCCCGCGCTGCACATCCCCCAGGTCGAGGTGCCGGCTCCGGTGGAGGTGGCGCCGCCCGGGTCGAAAGAGGCCACCCGCATCGGCTGACGCCGTCCGCCGAGCCCGTCGACGGGCGCCGGGGTCCGCCACCGGGCCTCGCCCCGGCGCCACAGTGATCGGCGTCAACATCGAACCCAGCCCCGTTGCCTGAACCGCTCACGGCCTTGACCGTCCCACCGTCGCCGGACGAGCCGCCGTCGCGTGCCGCCCGGCGTGAGGCGCGCGGGTCCCCCACCACGCCCGCGTCTCCGGTGCTCATCGTGGACGCCTCGGACCGCGGGGGCATCGCCCGGTACACGCGCAGCCTGCGGCGGGCCCTCGAGGGCCAGCACGCCACCGTGGCCGTGGCGGCCCCGCCCGGTGTGGGTGACGCCGGCCTGGTGCTGCGCGGGCTGCGCTGGGGATCGGACGTGGCGCGCATGTCGCGGGGCCGGCTCTACGCGTTGCGCCTGCGTGAGGTGGGGCCGTGTGCATCCACCTTCGTGCGCGCCGTGCGCCGGGCGCGTCCTTGTGTCGTCCACGTGCAGACCGAGATCGTCCCCGGCATCGACGCCCAGGTGCTCGCCCGCCTGGCCCGCACCGTGCCGGTCGTCCTCACCGTGCACGACCCGATGCCCCTGGAGGGAGGGCTGCGCGCCCTGTCGGGCCAGGTCCGCAGGTGGCGGGCGGTCGACGCGCTGATCGTGCACTCCACCGAGGCGCGCTTCCTCGTCGAGCAGAGCGCGCCCGGGGTGCCCGTCCACGTGGTGCGCATCGACGCCGACTTCTTCGCGCCCGTGGCCCGGCCGGCCGTGGGGCGCAGCCAGGCCCGGGCCACCCTCGGCCTGCCCCCCGCCGGCGTGCCCGTCGCCCTGCTCATCGGCCAGATCAGGCCGTACAAGGGGGTCGGGCTCCTGGCCCGGGCGTGGCCCACGGTGGCGGCCGCCGTGGGCGGCGCGAGGCTGTTCGTCGTGGGTGAGGCCTACGACGGCGCGGAGCTGTCCGCGCTGGAGCGGGCCACCGGCGTGGAGGTGCGCCGGGGGTTCGTCTCCGACGCCGACATGGGGCTGTGGGCGGCGGCGGCCGACGTGCTCGTGCTCCCCTACGCCCTGGGGTCGCACTCGGGGGTCCTGCACCTCGGCCTGGCGGCCGGCACCCCCGTCCTGGCCTCGCCGCCGCTCGCCGAGGAGGTGTTCCACACCGGGGCGGGCGCGGTCGTGCCCCTCGACCACCGGGCCTGGGCCGAGGCCCTCGTCGGGGCCTTGGGGGAGCGCCCCCTGACCCCGCCGGGTGCGGGGCCGGCGGCCTCGGGCAGTCGTCCCGGGCACGAAATCCCTGCTCAGGAGGGTCCGAGTCCCGAGGGCCCCGGTCAGGCCGGCCCGGGCGGTGACGGCGGGCCCCCCGCGCCGGGGACGGCCCAGCGGACCCTGGCCGTGTACCGCGCCGTCCTCGAGCGGCGCCGGCGACAGGCCCGCGGGTCCCCCGGCGACCCTTCAGGAGGGCCCTCGTGAGGTCGAGACAATTGCCTGTGGGCCGCCCCTCCCGCCTGACCATCGCCGCCCTGGCGGCGCTGTCCTGCACCGGGCACGTGCTGTATCCGGCGTGGCTGGCCTACGCCTCGCGCGGGCGGCGCCCGGCCACGCCTCCCGACCCGCCGTCGTGGCCGGCGCTCACGGTGCTCGTGCCCGCCTACAAGGAGGCCGGGTGCATCGAGGCCAAGGTGCGCGACGTCCTCGCCAACGGGTACGCCGGGCCCCTCGAGGTCATGGTGGTGGCCGACGGCGACCCCGAGACCGCCGAGCGCGCCGAGCAGGCGGGGGCCACCGTGGTCAGCGCCCCCGAGCGCCTGGGCAAGGCGCAGGCCGTGAACCTCGGCTTCTCGAAGGTCACGACCCCCGTCGTGGTGCTCTCCGACGCCAACAACGTGTTGTCGCCGGGCGCCCTGGCGGCGCTCGTGCGTCACCTCGAAGACCCCTCGGTGGGGGCCGTGGCGGGCAGCAAGGTGGAGGACGACGGCAGGGGCGAGGACCTCTACTGGCGCTTCGAGTCGTGGCTCAAGGCGCGCGAGTGGGCGCTGGGCAGCACCATCGGGCTGGTGGGCGAGCTGGCCGCCATCCGCACCGACGCGTGGGAGCCCATCCCCTCCGACATCGCCATCGACGACCTGTGGGTGGCGCTCGACCTGGCGGCGCGCGGGTACCGCGTGGCCTACGAGCCCGAGGCCCTGGCCCACGAGCCCCCGCTGCCCAGCGTGCGGGGCCAGTGGGAGCGCCGCACCCGCAACGTCGCCGGGGGCCTGCACGTGTTCGCCCGCCGCCGGGGCCAGCTCGGCCCGGGCGGCGGCCTGGCGGCCGTCGAGATCTGGGGGCACCGCCTGGGCCGGTACACGGTGGTGCCCCTGTCGCACCTGGCCCTGCTGGCCGTCGCCCTCCGCCGCCTGCGGAGGAGCCGCCTGGCGCAGCTGTTCGTCGCCGGGCACGTGGTGGGGGTCGTCACCCTGGCCCGCGACGCCTCGCCCGGTGACGCCTCTCCGGGCGGCGCCCCGTCGGTGCCCACGCGGATCGCCCAGGTGCTCGCCAAGGGCGTGTTCCTCGACGCCGTCGCCCTCGGCGGGCTGGCCCGCTACGCCCGCGGTGACCGGCCCACCCGTTGGGCGACGCACCGTCGCTGAGCGGGGACGCCGCTGTGACCGCCTTCCCGCGCCTGCGCGTGCTCGAGATCGCCTACACGCGCCACGTGTGGGGCGCCGAGCTCGCCACCATGGCCCTGGCCGAGCCGCTGGCCTCCCGGGGCATCGACCTGGCGCTCGGGGCGCCGCCCGGCGGTGAGCTCGAGGACCGGTGGCGGGCGCGGGGGCTGCCGTTCATCCCGCTGGCGTTCGCCGATCGCCAAGGCGTGCGCGACGCGGGCGGGTCGGGGCGGCCGGGCCCCGCGCAGTTCGCGGGCGAGCTGGTGACCACGGCGCGCTCGGTGCGGATGATCGCGTCGGCCGCCCGTGGATTCGACATGATCCACTCCAACAGCCTGTGGTCCCATCTCGACTGCGCGCTGGCCGGCCGGCTGGCCCGGCGCCCCACGGTGCTCGAGCTCTACGACCTGGTGCGCCCGGGGCTGGGGCGGCGCCTGCTCACGGCGGCCGCCGCCCTGTCGACCACGGCCGTGGCCATCAGTACGGCGGTGGCCGACTGCATCGGGCCCCTGGGGGCCCGGCACGTGACCATCCTCCCGTTGTCGGTGGACCTGGAGCGCTTCGGCCCCGGCCCGGTGCCGGCCGCGGTGCGCCGCACGCTGACCAGCGATCCCGACGCGCCGCTGGTCGGCATCGTGGGCCGCATCGACCCGGAGAAGGGCGTGGACGTGCTGGTGCGGGCGGTGTCGTTGCTCGAGGGCCCCGCCGCCCGGACGCACCTGGTGGTGGTGGGCTCCGGCGCGCTCGCCCCCGAGGGGTACCCCGAGGCGGTGCGGGCCGAGGCCGGGCGCCTGCTCGGCGACCGGGTGCGCTTCGTGGGCCGCACCGACGACGTCCCGGCCACGATGCGCGCCCTCGACGTGCTGGTCAACGCGTCGGTGGCCGAGCCATTCGGCCTGAGCGTGCTCGAGGCCCAGGCGAGCGGCGTGGCCGTGGTGGGGACGCGCGCGGGAGGCATCCCCGACTTCGTGTCCGACGGCGACAACGGGCTGCTCGTGCCGAGCGGCGACGCCACCGCGCTGGCCGCGGCCCTCACCCGGCTGGTCACCGACGACGCCCTGCGCCACGGGATCGGGGCGCGCGCCGCGGCGAGCGCCCGTGCGCTCGGGACCGAGGAGCGCGCCGTGGCCGTGGCCGAGCTCTACCGGCGCGCCACAGGGCGCGGCGCCGGCGTGGCGGCCTCGGTGTGATGCGCGCCCTCGTCGTGAGCAAGTGGGTCCCCGTCCCCGACAACGACGGGGGCAAGCAGCGCACGCTGGCGGTGGCCACGCGCCTGGCCCGTCACGCGGACGTGGTGCTGTGCGCCTACGACGACGGGTCGGCCGACCCGGGCCCGCTCGAGCGCCTGGGCATCGAGGTCCGCAGCGTGCCGTGGCGGCCCACCGCCGCCCAGGTCGTGGCGGGCATGGCCCGCACGCGCAGCCTCACCGCGGGCCGCTTCTACGGCCCGGCGCTGCGCGCCGCGGTGCTTTCGGCGGCGGCCGAGGCGCCCCTCGACGTGCTGCAGGTGGAGTACCTCCAGATGGCCCCCGT
>DATJBC010000009.1:0-7957 GCA_035515515.1 Acidimicrobiales bacterium | reverse complement strand
TGACCACGGAGAGCCCGGCTTCCGACACCGCGGCCCCCGACGTGCCCGGTGTGGTGCGTTCGACGTCGGTCGACGGCTGCACGCTGCTGTTCCCCGACCGCGACCGATACCACGACGCCGTGGCGCGCCATCGTGAGGCGGGGTTCGAGATGCTGTCGGACCTCACCGCCGTGGACTACCTCGGACACGCCGCCCGCCAGCTCCCCACCGGGGTGCGGGGCGAGCGCTTCGAGCTGGTGGCCGCGCTCTTGTCGCTGGCCCAGGGGCGCCGGGTGCGCGTGCGGGTGCAGGTCCCCGAGGACGACCCCGTGGTCGACTCGCTGTGGGACCTCTACCGCGGGGCGGAGGCGATGGAGCGCGAGGTCTTCGACATGTACGGCATCCGCTTCAGTGGCCACCCCGACCTGACCCGCATCCTCATGCCCGAGGACTGGGAGGGCCACCCCCTGCGCAAGGACTTCGGCGTGGGGCGCGTCCCCGTGCAGTTCAAGGCGGCACCGGGGCCCCGATGACCGGCCGCGACCCGCTGTACCTCGAGACCTACGAGGGCTCCCAGGAGATGGCGGCGCGGGGCAAGACCACGGCCGACGAGCTCGGCCGCGAGGTGGGGTCGGTGCTGCGCCTGCCCGAGTCGGGGGCCGCCCCCGCCGACATGGACGTCGAGCGGCCCGACGACGAGACCATGATCATCAACATGGGGCCCCAGCACCCGTCCACCCACGGCGTGCTGCGGCTCATGATGGAGCTCGACGGCGAGACGGTGCTGCGCACCAAGCCCGTCATCGGCTACCTCCACACGGGCATGGAGAAGACGGCCGAGGAGCTCACCTACCAGCAGGGCTCCACCAACGTCACCCGCATGGACTACCTGTCGCCGCTCAACAACGAGCTGGTCTTCTCGCTCGCCACCGAGAAGCTGCTCGGCGTCGAGCTGCCGCCGCGTGCGGTGTGGATCCGCATGCTCCTGTCCGAGCTGCAGCGGGTGTCCTCGCACCTCATGTGGCTGGCCACCAACGGCATGGACGTCGGGTCGACGACGATGATGATCTTCGGGTTCCGCGAGCGCGAGCTGGTGCTGGGCTTCTTCGAGAAGGTCACCGGCCTGCGCATGAACCACAACTTCATCCGCCCCGGCGGCACCGCCGCGGACCTCCCTGACGGCTGGGAGGACGACGTCGAGGTGATCCTGGACAACGTCACGGCCCGCCTCGACGACTACGACGAGCTGCTCACGGGCCAGCCGATCTTCCGCGAGCGCATGGAGGGCGTGGGCGCCATCACCGGCGAGGAGGCGCTGGCCCTGTCGGCCACCGGCCCCATCCTGCGCTCCACCGGCATCGCATGGGACCTGCGCCGGGCCATGCCGTACCTGGCCTACGACCAGGTGGACTTCGACGTCATCGTGGGCACCTACGGCGACAACTTCGACCGCTACGCCATCCGCCTCAACGAGATCCGGGAGTCGCTGCGCATCCTGTGGCAGGTGCTCGAGAAGATGCCGGCGGGGGACTACCGGGTGCAGGACAAGAAGGTCACCCCGCCGCCCCGGGCCCGCATCGACGAGTCCATGGAGGCGCTCATCCACCACTTCAAGATCTTCACGGCCGGGTTCAAGGTCCCCGCCGGGGAGGTATACGTGGCCGTCGAGTCACCCCGGGGCGAGCTGGGCTGCTACCTCGTGTCCGACGGCTCGGCCAAGCCGTTCCGGATGCACATCCGGGCACCCTCGTTCGTGAACCTCCAGAGCCTCCCCGTCATGATGCACGGGGGGCTCGTGGCCGACGCCGTGGCCACCATCTCGTCGGTGGACCCCGTGATGGGAGAGGTGGACCGGTGAGCCCCGAGGCGGGCGCCCCGCACCTGTCGGCCGACGTGCTGTCGCGCGCCCGCGAGCTGATCGGGCTGTACCCGCACCGGCGCTCGGCGCTCATCCCCATCTGCCACCTGGCCCAGGAGCAGGACGGCTGGCTGCGGCCCGAGGCCATCGACGAGATCGCCGAGCTCCTGGGCCTGTCGCCGGCCGAGGTGCTGGGCACGGCGTCGTTCTACGAGATGCTCCACACCGAGCCCGTGGGCCGCTACGTCGTCTCGGTGTGCACCAACATCGCCTGCATGCTGCGGGGCGCTTACGAGCTGCTCGACCACATCCAGGACGAGCTCGGCGTCCGGGTGGGCGCCACCAGCGCGGACGGCACGTTCACGCTGGAGGAGGCCGAGTGCATCGCCGACTGCGGCCGGGCCCCGTGCCTGGCGGTCAACCACCGCTTCGTGGGCGACGTCACCCCGGAGTCCTTCGACCAGCTGGTGGCCGACCTCCGGGCCGGGCGCCGCTCCGAGGAGGTCCCCCCCCACGGCACGCTGGGCCGCGTCCGGCGCGACGGGGGCCTGCGCGTCGACGACGCCACCATCCGCGCCGAGCGCGCCGCGGTGGCCGCCCGCATCGCGTCCGAGGCCGAGGGCTCCTGATGGCGCCGTCCGACACGCCCCGCATCGTCACGTCGCGCCTCGGGTACGACGACTCGCACACCCTCGAGCGCTACCTCGCCACCGGCGGCTACGCGGGGCTGCGCACGGCGCTGTCCATGAAGCCCGAGGAGGTGGCGCACGAGGTCGACGCCGTGAGCCTCCTGGGCCGGGGCGGGGCCGGCTTCCCCGCCGGGCGCAAGTGGTCCATGCTGCGCAAGGCCCCGACCACGTACCTGGTCGTGAACGGCGACGAGAGCGAGCCGGCCACCTTCAAGGACCACCTCCTCATCGAGCGCGACCCGCACCAGCTGGTGGAGGGGGTGCTGATCGCCGCCTACGCCATCCAGGCGGCGCGCGCCTTCATCTACGTCCGGGGCGAGTTCGCGCTCGGCCTCGAGCGCGTGCAGCAGGCGGTGAACGAGGCCTACGAGCACGGGGCGGTCGGCCGCGACATCTTCGGGTCGGGCTTCTCCGTCGACGTGGTGGTGCACCCCGGGGCGGGCGCCTACATCTGCGGGGAGGAGACCGCGCTGCTGGAGAGCCTCGAGGGCAAGCGGGGCTTCCCCCGCATCAAGCCGCCCTACTTCCCAGCCGCCATCGGCCTCTACGGCGAGCCCACCGTGGTGAACAACGTGGAGACGCTGTCGAACCTGCCGTGGGTGATGACCAACGGGTCCGAGGCCTTCAGCGCCCTGGGGGCGGGCCGCTCCACGGGCACGCGCCTGTTCGCCCTGGCGGGCCACGTGCGGCGCCCGGGCGTCTACGAGGTCGAGATGGTGAAGACCACCTTCCGCGACCTCGTCTTCGGCGAGGACTACGGCGGGGGCGTCCCCGAGGGCCGGGGGTTGAAGGCCATCATCCCCGGAGGGGTCTCGGCGCCGTGGTTCGGGGCCGAGCACCTCGACCTCCCCCTGGGCCAGGACGAGGTGGGCGAGGCGGGGTCGATGCTCGGGTCGGGGTCCATCGTGGTGATGGACGACGCCACGTGCGTGGTGCGCGCCGCCTGGCGGATCACCAAGTTCTTCTGGCGCGAGTCGTGCGGCCAGTGCACCCCGTGCCGGGAGGGCAGCGGCTGGCTGGAGAAGGTGCTGCGCCGCATCGAGGACGGTGGCGGGCGCGAGTCGGACGTCGACCTGCTCATGGACGTGTGCGACAACCTCGCCCCCGGCGTGTCGTGGCCCCCGCAGCAGACGACCATCTGCGTGCTGGGCCCCTCCATCCCGTCGTCCATCGCCTCGGCCATCCGCATGTTCCGGGACGACTTCCTGGTGCACGTGAAGGAGGGGGGCTGCCCCCATGCCTGACCCGGTGGTGACGTCGCACCACGCCATCGCCCCCTCGGCCGACGCCGGCGCGGCGGTCACCTTCACGCTCGACGGGCGCGAGGTGAGCGCGCCGGCGGGGGAGTTCCTCATCGCCGCCGCCGAGCGCCACGGGACCTTCATCCCGCGCTTCTGCTACCACCCCCGCATGAAGCCGGTGGGCATGTGCCGCATGTGCCTGGTGGAGGTGTCGGGCCCGCGGGGGGCGACGCTGCAGCCGGCCTGCTACGTGCCGGTGGCCAACGGCATGGAGGTCGTCACCACCTCGGAGAAGGTGACCAAGGCCCAGGACGGCGTGCTCGAGCTCCTCCTCGTCAACCACCCCCTCGACTGCCCGGTGTGCGACAAGGGCGGCGAGTGCCCGCTGCAGGACCAGACCCTCGCCTACGGGCCGGGGGAGAGCCGCTTCCTCGAGGAGAAGCGCCACTGGGCCAAGCCCGTTCCCATCTCCGAGCTCGTGCTGCTGGACCGCGAGCGCTGCATCCAGTGCGGGCGCTGCGTGCGCTTCGCGGCGGAGATCGCCGGCGAGGCCCAGATCGACTTCATCGGGCGCGGGGACGCCATCGAGGTCAACGTCTTCGAGGAGCAGCCCTTCACCTCGTACTTCAGCGGCAACACCGTGCAGATCTGCCCCGTGGGGGCGCTCACGGCCACGCCCTACCGCTTCGCCGCCAGGCCCTGGGACCTCGACCAGGTGGAGTCGACCTGCACGCTGTGCGCGCTGGGGTGCCGGGCGGCGGTGCAGTCGTCGGCCAACCGGGTCACCCGCCTGCTCGGCATCGACAGCGACCCCGTGAACCAGAGCTGGCTGTGCGACAAGGGCCGCTTCGGCTACGAGGCCGTCAACGACGGGGGACGGCTCACCGAGCCGCTCGTGCGCCAGGCCGCCGCGGGCGAGGGCGCCGACGAGCTCGTGGGCGTGTCGTGGTCCGAGGCGCTCGGCGTGGTGGCCGAGCACCTGGCCCGCATCCGGGCCGAGGACGGCCCCGAGGCCATCGGGGTGCTCGGTGGGGCCCGGCTGTCCAACGAGGACGCCTATGCCTGGGCCAAGCTGGCCAAGGGCGTCATCGGCACCGACTCGGTGGACGCCCAGCTGGGCGACGGCCTGCCCGCCGAGGTGGTCCTGGGACTGCCCCGGGCGACGATCGACGAGGCCTGCGCGGCCCGCTGCGTGGTGGTGCTGGCCGGCGACCTGCGCGAGGAGCTGCCCGTGCTGTTCCTGCGCCTGCGGGGCGCGGCCGTGGACGCCGCGCTGGCTGTGGTGGAGGTCGCCCCGCAGCCGGGCGCGCTGAGCGCCTTCGCCACCGCCACCCTCCTGTACGAGCCGGGCGCGGCGCCCGCCCTGGTGCGGGCGCTGGCCGGCGGCGAGCGGCCCGAGGCGTGCGACGCCTCGGCGTGGGAGGCGGCGCGGCGCGCCCTGGAGGGCGCCGGCGACGGCGGCGAGGGCCTGGTGGTGGTCATCGGCCGCCCCTCGCTGGCCGAGGACGGCCGCCTGGTGGCCGCGGCGGCGGCCGCCATGGCCGAGGCGTGGCCGGCGGCGCGCTTTCTCCCCGCCCTGCGCCGGGGCAACGTCATGGGGGCCCTGGACATGGGCCTGGCCCCCGGGGTCCTGCCCGGTCGCGTCGGCCTCGACGAGGGCCGGCCGTGGTTCGAAGCGGCGTGGGGGGCGGTGCCCCCCGGGCGCGGCCGCGACGCCGCCTCCATGCTGCGGGCGCTGTCGGAGGGGGCCATGCGCGCCGTGGTGCTCGTGGGCGCCGACCCCGTGCAGGACTTCCCCGACCGGCAGCTGGCCGAGGCCGCCCTGGCCAACGCCGAGGTCGTGGTGGCGGTGGACGCCTTCCTGTCACCCTCGGCGGCCCTCGCCGACGTGGTGCTGCCCGCGGCGATGGCGCACGAGCGGGCCGGCACCACCACCAACGTCGAGGGGCGCATCACGCGCCTGGGCCAGAAGCTGGTGGCCCCCGGCCAGTGCTGGCCCGACTGGATGATCGCCGCCGAGCTGGCCGAGCGCCTGAGCGGCGGGCTCGGCTTGTCCAGCGTGGCGGAGATCTGGGACGAGATCGAGCGGCTCGCACCCTCGCACATGGGCATCACCCGCCGCGTGCTGGACGAGCCCGCGGCGCGCGACGGCGTGGTGGCCCCCCTGGCGTCCTCACCCGTGCGCATCACCATGCGCCGCGCCATGCCGCCCTTCGACCCCATGGCCACGCCGGGCATCGACGCCGTCGAGGCCCAGGGGGCGCCACCTCGGGCCGGGCTCACCGTCCTGGGCGCGGGGGACGGCGCCTCGCACCGGGACACGGCGCCCGAGGAAGAGGGCGCCGCCCCCGGGCAGGGCGCCCCGGGCGCCGGCGCCCCCCGGCCCCCCCGGCTGGCGTGGCCCCAGGCGGTGGAGGAGCCCGCCGTTCCCCGGCCCGACAGCTACTCGCTGCGGCTGGTCTCGACGCGGGCGCTCTACGACCGCGGGGTGCAGCTCGAGGCGGCCCCCTCGCTCGCCCCGCTGGCGCCGGCGGCGGTGGTGCGGGCGCATCCGTCGGAGCTGGGCCGCCTGGGGGTCACCGACGGCGGCCGCGTCCGGGTGCGCTCGGGGCGCGGCGCCCTCGTGCTCGAGGCCCGGGCCGACGACGGCGTGCCCCGCGGCGTGGCCGCCGTGGGCTTCAACCTCGACGCCGGGCTGCCCGGGGCCGAGGGCGCCGGCACGGGGGCCTCGGCGCTCATCGACGCCGGCCAGGCCGTGGTCGACGTCCGTCTGGAGACGCTGTGAGCGCCGGGGTCTTCGCCCTGGGCGACCCGCTCTACGCGCACGGCGTGCACTGGGCCGAGCTCCTCGTCGTGGCCGTCAAGGTCGTGGTGGCCTTCGGGGTCCTGCTCGTCTCGGTGATGCTGATGATCTGGTTCGAGCGCAAGGTGATCTCGGACATGCAGGCGCGCATCGGCCCCAACCGGGCCGGGCCCTTCGGCCTGCTCCAGACGCTGGCCGACGGCATCAAGCTCTTCTTCAAGGAGGACCTCCTCCCCGAGCGGGCCGACCGCGTCGTGTTCAAGCTGGCGCCGTACCTGTCGATCCTGCCGGCGTTCCTGTCGTTCGCCATCGTGCCCGTGGGCGGCGTCGTCACCGTGGCCGGCCACACCTTCGAACTGCAGGTCGCCGACCCGCCGGTGGGGATCCTCTTCCTGCTGGCCATGTCGTCGGTGTCGGTGTACGGCGTCATGCTGGCCGGCTGGTCGTCGGGGTCGAAGTACCCGCTTCTGGGCTCGGTGCGGGCCTCGGCCCAGATGATCTCCTACGAGGCCGCTCTCGGTCTCACCGTCATCATGGTGGTCCTGCTGGCGGGGTCGCTGTCGACGCGGGCCATCGTCGAGGGCCAGGCCCACACCTTCATCGGCAGCTGGTACCTGGTCCACACGGGCATCCTGCCGTTCTTCCTGTTCATGATCGCCATCACCGCCGAGCTCAACCGGCCGCCCTTCGACCTGGTCGAGGCGGAGCAGGAGCTGGTGGGGGGGTTCAACACCGAGTACTCCTCCATCCGCTTCGCGCTCTTCTTCATGGCCGAGTTCATGAACACCATCACCATGTCGGCGGTCGTGGTCACGCTGTTCCTGGGCGGCCCGGACGGGCCCACGGCGCACGTGCCAGTGCTGTCGTGGCTCATCCCCATCCTGTGGTTCTCGGGCAAGACACTCGTCTTCCTCTTCGTCTACGTGTGGCTGCGCGCCGCGCTGCCCCGCCTGCGCTACGACCAGCTCATGGACCTGGGCTGGAAGGTCCTCATCCCCCTGTCGCTGGGGTGGGTGCTCGTGCTCGCCGCCTTCCTCGTCGGCCGGTGGTGGGGCGTGGGGGTCATCGTGGCGCTGGCCGTGGCGGGGTCGCTGCTCGTGCGCTCGGTCGCGGTGGGGAGCGGCCGCGGCGAGGAACGGGAGCGGGGGGCCGCCTCGCTGGCGGGCGGCGAGGCCCCCGGGGTGGTGCGCTAGATGGGGTTCTTCGACGGCCTGCGCGACGACCTCAGCTTCCTGGGGGGGTTCAAGGTCACCCTGGGGCAGATGGCCCGCCAGCGCGTCACCTGGCAGTACCCGTTGGTGAAGAAGCCCAAGGCCATCCGGGTGCACGGGCGCCACGTCCTCAACCGCTACGAGGACGGCATGGAGAAGTGCATCGGCTGCGAGCT
>DATJBC010000008.1:0-2040 GCA_035515515.1 Acidimicrobiales bacterium | reverse complement strand
TCCCTATGACTGATCTCACCCGAGAGGACCTGCCAACAGCTAGGAATGTGCGTGGAGGGTGGCATGGAAGAGGTTGTCCCGTTCAGCGTGGAACTTCGGTGACGGCCCCGTGCTGTTGAGCTATGCGGCCACCTCCTTGTCGACATCGTAGTCAGCGGGTGTGACGGTGCCGCTGGTGGCATACCTGTCGAGGGCGACGCGCAGGGCTGGCAGGTGCAGGTGCCCGTTGACCCTGCGGAACTGCTTCTTGGCCTCGACCATCCCCGCTGCGCACCAACGCAGGACCATCTCCCCGTCACGCCAGCGCTTCACCGTGGTCGAGTGGTCGCGACAGATCTCGATCATCGACTCGATGGGATTGGTCGAGCGCAGGGTGCGGGCGAGGGTCGGAGGCACCCCCAGGCGGATGACGGTGAGCGTCTCGGCCAGACCCTCACGCAGCGAACCGGCTGCGCCGGGGTGGCTCTTTTGCAGCTGGCGGGCGAGGTCCTCCAAGGCGGCCTCGGCGGCGAGGGGATCGGGGCTGCGATAGGCGGCGCGCATCTTCTTCTCCACCGTCGATCCGAGCGCGTCGGGAAGCTTGTCGCGGACGTTGCGGATCTTGTGCAGCTGGCAGCGCTGGACGACGGGGTGCTCGAAGACCGCTCGCACCCCGGCGTGCAGGGCCTTGGCCCCGTCCAACACGCAGAGGATGGGGGCGCTCGTATCGAGGCCCCGGGAGCGCAGCGCGGCCAAGAGGTCCTTCACCACCCGGGCGTTCTCGGTGTCGCCCTCCTCGAGGGCCAGGGGGTGCTTGGTGCCGGTGATGTCGATCCCGAGGGCCACCACGCACAGATGCCCGGCGAAGTACACCCCGTCGATCATGAGGACGACCAGGTCGAGCCCGGAGAGGTCCGACGCCATGAGCTCAGCCAGGGCGGTCTCGGTGGCGGTCACGAACCGGCGGCTCACCGCCGACTTCGACGTCCCCCGGGCCTTCTGGGCGACCGCCTCGCCCACCGGCTCGAGGCCGGCCGCGTAGCGGCGGGTGGAGAGCTTGGCCAGCATCCGCTCCATGGCCATCTTCCCGAGCAGCTCGGTGGAACGGAAGCATTCGTAGGTGGCGAGCGGCACCTCGCCGGCGCCGTCGGCGCTTCGCATCCGAGGACGGACGACCGGCAGGCGGCGCCCGCCCAGGGTGACCTCGCCGTCATCGGTGCCATGGCGCACGGCGGTGCGCTTCGCGTTCCACTTCCCCCGGGGGCCGACGGCCTGGTCGACCTCCTCGGCCATCATCGCCGACATGACCTGGAGCCCTGCCCCCACGGCCATGGCCAGCAGGCCCTCCCGGATCTCGGCGGTCAGCTCGGACATGACGACGTCCACTGCACCCGGGGCGACGAGCCCCGCTTCGGCGTCGGACCTGGGCTTCTTCGGGGTGACGCGGCCGGTGCCGGTGCGCGACGTCCTGGTCTGGTAGTTCTTCTTCACGGCGGTCCCTTTCCTGGTCGAAAGTTCTTGGTCGAACGCCCGACACCTACCAGATGGCAGGAATCAGGCGAGGGACCGCCACCTCAAACTTCTACGCCGGTCGGGACAACCTCCCAACCATCTCCCTGCGGCTTCGTTGTTGGCTGCGAACGGCCCGTCGGGCCGGAGCGCACCCGTCGATTGCCGGGGCCAGCGTCCTCAGCCTCCTGAGCGCCCCGTTGGCCATCGCCGCCGCCATCAGTGTGCTGATCCTGACCGGGATGCACCAAAGACCCTGGTGACGGGCCCCGTGAGGGTGAATGCCCCTGCGTGGTTTCACCTGGGGGCGAGTTGGGTATCGGGGGGCCGAGGAGGGAGGCCGTGGCGGGCACTGAGACGGACCGACCCGAAGTCGGCCTATGGCGGGTCAAAGCGTTCCCAGCTGAGGCGGCCTCTGTGAGAGCCGCTCGTCGTTACGTCCAGGGCCTATTCGCGCACGAGCTGCCGAGCGAGGTCCTTGCGTCGCTGGTGCTCATGGTGTCGGAGTTGGCGACAAACGCTGTGCAGTACGGAGAGGGCGCGGGCTTTGAG
>DATJBC010000007.1:0-2820 GCA_035515515.1 Acidimicrobiales bacterium | reverse complement strand
TGTGACGGCCGTTCGACGATGACCTCCAGCATCCACCACAGGGCGAGCACCACGAGCAGCGCCATCCCGTTCTGGGCGGCCGTGTCGACCAGGGGGCGCATGATCTCCTCGCCCTCCGCCAGATCGCCCTGCAGCACGGTGAGTCGCCCGAGATTCGCCCTGGCCACGAATCGGTTGGCGATCGACCCTTGGGCACGGGCGGCCGCCTCGACCTGTTGGGCGAACTCGCGCGCCGCGTCCGGCTCCTCGACGGCGATCAGGGCACCGAGCACGTGCCCCGGCGCGTAGGCGCCCGCGCCCCGCTCGGCGATGAGTGCCCCGTCGCCCATGGCATGGGCGCACAGCGCCCGCACCTGGCCGAGGTCCCGGCCGCAGTGGGCGCTCATCATCGCCAGGGCCGCCGACAAGGCCCGCGCCGGCCACGAGTCCCCCCTGGCGAGCTCCTCCAGGCGGGAGCGGTCCTTCTCGAACATGCGCACCAACGCCGGGTCGAACATGCAGACGAGGGCCCGTGCCAGCTCGAGCTCGAGCACGAGCTCTTGCTCCAGGCCGGCGAGATCGTCGAGGCACCGCTCCGACATCTCGGCGGCCGCGTCCCAGCGGCCTTCGAAGACGTAGCTCTCCACCATCGCCAAGGTGGCCAGCGCCCGGTGCCGGGGCTCGTCGGACAGGGTGAGCGCCTCCTGCAGGGTCACCTCCGCCCCCGGGTCACGGGACGTGACCTGGACCTGCCCGAGTTGCAGCAGGAGTCCGGCGCGGGGAGGGTCGGGCGCCTTCTCGTCGATCGCCCGCCGCAGGAGCGCCACGGCGACCTCGGGGGCATCGCGTGCCAAGGCGTCGTCAGCCGCCGACACAAGCGCACTCGTCACGCGTGCCGAGCCCGCCGGCCGCAGCGCCGACAGATGCGCGGCCACGGCGTCGGAAGATCCGCCCGCGGCGCCGAGCACCTTCGCGGCGCGCGCGTGCAACGCGTCGCGTTCGGTGACGTCCAGGCTGTCGTAGATGGAGCGCCGCACGATCGGATGGATCCACTCGAACGGGTCGTCGCCTCCCAGGATCTCCGCCCGGGACATGGCGCGCGCCGCGCTCGCCGCCGCGGGCTCGCCGAGCTCCGCCACGCACGCCGCGTCGCGCAACCGGCCGCTCGGGCCCAGCACGGCCATGGCCGCCGCCAGCCGCGGGACATCGGGGCCCAACGACGCCACCCGGCCCATGACCCGCTGGGCCACGGACGAGGCCGCCGTCGTGCGGACGGCCTCTGCCGTCGGCAGCCCGGCTCTCCAATCGATGCTGCGGATCAACTCGCGCACGTAGAGGGGGTTGCCCGCGCTCGAGTGGTGGAACGCCTCGCACAGCCCGTCGTCCGCGGCCTCTGCCTCTGCTCGCACGATGGCCGCCACGCCATCGGGACCAAGCGGCGCCAGGTCGAGGCGCCGAGCCGCAGGATGGGACTCGAGCTGCGCGACCAGGTCGGCTTCGGCGCTGGGCTCGTGCGTCCGGACGGTGACGACCAGCGCCACCGGCAGGTCGGTGATCCGGCTCGCCAGAAAGCTGAGCGCCCGCAGGGAGGGCCCGTCGGCCCACTGCGCGTCGTCCACGCACAACACGAGGGGTCGATCTGCCGCCATGCCGGCGGTGAGCCAGTAGATCCCGTGCAGGGTGGCGAAGCCCCCGTCCCCCGCGGTTGGCTCGATGGGGGCGTCGGCGAACAGTCGGGCGGCGGCTCGGGCGGCTCCGGACAGAAGGCGCCGACGCTCCTCGGCAGGGGCGGACTGGACCACTCTCTCGAGGAGCTGGCGGACGACCCCGAACGAGAAGCCCTGCTCGATCTCGGACCCACGTGCCGACCGGACCGTGAGGCCGAGGGCGCGCGCCAGGGCACCGGCACGGGCGGCCAGGGCGCTCTTTCCCATTCCCGCCGGGCCGGCGATGACGGCGAACGAGCCCTCGCCCCTGGTGGCGGCCTCGAAAGCCGAGGTCAGAGCGGCCAATTCCGCCTCGCGCTCAACCAGCACGACACCTCCGGCCGTGCCGGCCTCCGCCCCTGGGTTCATGCCATTGACGATCGTACCGAACCCGGTCGGCCTATCACCTCGAAAGTTCAGGGTGCCTCCCCGAGGCGACCGCCCCTGCAGTTCTGAATAGTCGGCCTGGGGTTGTGTCCATCGATGGGGGATGCTCATGAGGCAGGTCTTTCGATCTCGCGTGCGGCTCGTCGTCCTGGCGATCCTGGGGGTCGCCACGATCCTGGGAGTCAGCGTGTCAAGGGTGGCTGCGTCCAGTCCTGCGAACGACTACGTGCATGCGGTCTTTTACTCGCACGCCGTCAGCTCGTCTGGGAAGGGGACCAGCAAGACGGCGACCGCCCAATGCCCTTCCGGTTCTGACGCCATCGGAGGGGGCGGAGACATCACCCCGTCGGGCGCAGGCGCCTTCTCGATCGTGACATCCATCCCGTGGGCAGGCGGATGGACGGTGAAGGCAACGGGCGTATCCCTCAGCGGGTGGACGGTCACGGCGTGGGCCGTGTGCGCAGACGTTCACGGGCAGGGCCCGACAGACAGCTCGGGCCAGTCGTCGTCGGGCAGCTCCGGCAGTTCCGGCCAGTCCTCGGGAAGCTCCGGCCAGTCGTCCTCGGGCAGCTCGGGTAGCTCGGGCAGCTCGGGCAGCTCGGGTAGCTCGGGTAGCTCGGGTAGCTCGGGTAGCTCGGGTAGCTCGGGTAGCTCGGGTAGCTCGGGTAGCTCGGGCAGCTCCGGCCAGTCGTCGGGCGGCGCCGGCTCGTCGTCCTCGGGCAGCTCCGGCCAGTCGTCGAGCGGCTCC
>DATJBC010000006.1:0-3092 GCA_035515515.1 Acidimicrobiales bacterium | reverse complement strand
CTGTGCCAGGCCACCTTCGCCGGCGTGGGCGCCTTCGCGGCGGGCCAGCTCGGCATGCACCTGGGCCTGCCCTTCCTCCTCGGGGCGGTGGTGGGCGGGCTCATGGCGGCCGCCGCGGGGACCGTCGTCGCCATCGTGGCCATCCGGGTGTCGGGTCTGCTGCTGGCGCTCGTCACCCTGGCGTTCGCGCTGTGGGCCGACCAGTCGCTGTTCAACTACTCGTGGTCCGGGGGCGGCCTCACGGGCGTGAGCGTGCCCCGCCCGGTGCTGGGCCCGGTCGACTTCGGCTCCGACCGCTCCTTCTTGCTCCTGTGCTTCGTGGCCCTCGTCGTCGTGAGCGCCCTGGTGTTCCTCGTGCAGCGCGGCACCGTGGGGCGCTACCTGGCGGCCATGCGGGGCAGCCCCACGGCGGCGTCGAGCATGGGCATCAGCCTGCGCACGGCCCGGCTGACGGTGTTCGCCATGTCGGCGGGCATCGCCGGCTTCGGGGGTGCGCTCTTCGGTTCGGCGGTGGGCACCGTGGCCGCCACCAACTTCCCCTACGAGTTCTCCCTCATCTTCGTGGTGGTCGTCATCACCACGGGGTCGCAGACCATCGAGGGCGCCGTGCAGTCGGGCATGGGCTTCTACATCATCTACGAGCTCTTCCAGCTGTATCTGCCCACCCGCCTCGACGGGCTCGAGCCCATCCTCTTCGCCGTGGGCGCCATGACCTACGCGGCGCACCCCGAGGGCATCGTGGAGTACCAGAAGAGCCGGTGGCTGGCGCGCGTGAGCCGGCTGCTGCGCGCCTACGACGAGCGGCGCGCCAACGGTGCGGGGTCGCCCACGGGCCCGCCGGGGGCGCCGGGGGCGCCCGACCGGCTCCCCGCCGCCAGCCCGGTGGAGGCCTTCGGTGGCTGAGCCCCTGCTCGACGCCCGGTCGATCTCGATCCGCTTCGGGGGCATCGCCGCGCTGAAGGACGTGTCGCTGTCGGTCGACCCCGGCGAGGCCGTGGGCCTGGTGGGGCCCAACGGGGCGGGCAAGACGACGCTGTTCAATTGCATGTGCGGGCAGCTGCGGCCCGACACCGGCACCGTCAGCTTCGCGGGCCAGCGCATCGAGGCCATGCCCGCCCACCTGCGGGCCCGCCTCGGCATCCGCCGCACGTTCCAGCGGGTCGAGGTCTTCCCCGAGATGACGGTGCGCGACCACATGATGGTGGCCGAGCGTGCCCGGCGCGGCGACGGCGCGCTGTGGAAGGACCTGCTCAACCTGGCGCGGCCCAAGGCGGAGGAGCTCGACAACGTCGACGCCGTGCTGGAGCTGGTGGGCCTGCAGGAGCTGGCCGACGTGCCGGTGGCCGCCCTCAGCCTGGGGCACTGCCGGCTGGTGGAGCTGGGCCGGGCCCTGGCCGGCCAGCCGCGCCTGTTGATGGCGGACGAGCCGTCGTCGGGCCTCGACATGGCGGAGACGGCCGCGCTCACCGACGTGCTGCGCCTGGTGCAGCGCGAGCGGGGCATGGCCATCTTGCTGGTGGAGCACGACATGGAGATGGTGCAGCGGGCCGTGGACCGCGTCCTCGTCCTCGACGTGGGGGCGGTCATCGCCGAGGGGCCCTTCGACGCCGTGGTGGCCGACCCCGAGGTCCGCCGGGCCTACCTGGGGCGCACGGCATGACCGCCACCGGCCGCCCCATCCTCGAGCTCGACAACGTGTCGGCCTCCTACAGCAGCTACCGGGCGCTGTTCGGGGTGAGCTTCAGCGTCCCCGAGAACGGCATCGTGGCCCTGGTGGGGTCCAACGGTGCCGGCAAGTCGACGGTGGCCCGCGTGGTGTCGGGCCTCGTGCCGGCGACCGGCCGGATTCTCGTCGGGGGTCAGGACGTGACGCGGCGCTCCGCCCACCGCATCGCCGCGCTGGGCGTGGTGCACGTGCCCGAGGGCCGGGCCATCTTCTCGTCGCTCACCGTGGAGGAGAACCTCACGGTGTCGTTCCGCAAGCGGGTGGGCCACAAGGGCGTCTCCGACGCGCTGCAGCGCGCCTACGACGCCTTCCCCGTGCTGGCCGAGCGGCGCAAGCAGCTGGGGGGGACGCTGTCCGGGGGCCAGCAGCGCATCCTGTCTCTGGCCAAGGTGCTCGCCATCTCGCCGCGCCTGCTCATCGCCGACGAGCTCTCCCTGGGGTTGGCGCCGGTCGTCGTCGACCAGGTCTACGACGGCCTGACCGCCATCAACCGCCAGGGAGCGGCCCTGCTCGTGGTGGAGCAACAGGTCGACCGGGTGCTGGCCATCGCCCAGCGCGCCGTGCTCCTCATGAAGGGGGCCGTGGCGTGGGAGGGCCCCGCCCACGAGGCCCGCCAGGCGCTCGAGGCCCGCGTCCTGGCCGGGGCCAGCGCCAACGGGGCGAGCGCCGCCACGCCCCTGCGCGCCGCGGCGGCGCCGTCGTCGCTCGTCTCCCCGCCCGCGCCCGCGCCCGCCCCGCCCGTGACCGGCGTGACGCCACCCGCCCCACCCCCGCCCGCCCCCCCGGCGCCCGGCGCCACCGGGGCGTCGGGGGCACCGGCCCCCCGCCGGCCGTGGCGCACGGCCCGGTCCAAGGCGCCCGCCGCCGACTCCTGGAACGGCGCGCACGGGGCGCGGCCGGCGGAGCCGCCCGCCGGGCCCCGCGACGGCAACGGCGAGGCGCCCCCGGGGCTGTGGGTGACGGGACCGTGGTCGTGACCGCACGCGAGGGGTGACGAGGGTGGGACTGCTCGACGACAAGGTGGCCGTGGTGACCGGGGCGGGGGGCGGCATCGGCCGGGAGATCGCCCGCTGCCTGGCGTCGGAGGGCGCCCGGGTCGTGGTGAACGACCTGGGCACGACCCTGGACGGCTCGGGGGCAGCCACCGGCCCGGCGGCGGAGACCTGCCGGCTCATCGAGGACGCCGGGGGCAAGGCCGTGGCCAACGGCGACTCGGTGTCGGACTTCGACAGCGCGGGGCGCATCGTGGCCCAGGCGATGGAGACCTTCGGGTCGCTCGACATCCTCGTCAACAACGCCGGCATCGTGCGCGACCGGACGCTGCTCAAGATGACCTCCGACGACTACGACGCCGTGGTGGCGGTGC
>DATJBC010000005.1:0-6151 GCA_035515515.1 Acidimicrobiales bacterium | reverse complement strand
CGTCCTCATGCCGCGCACGCCCGAGCTCTACGTGGCTGCCCTGGGAACGCTCAAGCACCGTTCGGTGCTCTGTCCCCTGTTCCCCGCGTTCGGCCCCGAGCCCATCCGCCAGCGCCTCGACCTCGGTGACGGACGGGTGCTCGTCACCAACCCCACCCTCTACCGCCGCAAGGTGGCGGGCGTGCGAGAGCGGCTCCCCGGGCTGCGCCACGTCGTGGTGGCCCGCGACCCCCGGGCGCCGGCGGAGGCCGGGCCCGAGGGCACCCTCGACCTCGACGCGCTGCTGGCGGGCGCCCCCGCCGGCTACGCCATCGGACCCACCGATCCCGAGGAGATGGCGCTGCTCCACTTCACCAGCGGCACGACGGGGACGCCCAAGGGCGCCGTCCACGTCCACGAGGCCGTGGTCTCGCACTACGCCACGGGACGCCTCGCCCTGGACCTGCACCCCGACGACGTCTTCTGGTGCACGGCCGACCCCGGCTGGGTGACGGGCACGTCGTACGGGATCGTGGCCCCCCTGGTCCACGGGGTCACGAGCGTCGTCGACCAGGGCGACTTCGACGCCGAGCGGTGGTACGGGATCCTCGAGGCCGAGGGCGTGACCGTCTGGTACACCGCCCCGACGGCGCTGCGCATGCTCATGCAGGCGGGCGGCGAGATGGCCAAGGCCCACGATCTCAGCCGGCTCCGCTTCATCGCCAGCGTCGGCGAGCCGCTCAACCCGGAGGTGGTCCTCTGGGGAGAGGAGGCGCTGGGGCTCCCCATCCACGACAACTGGTGGCAGACCGAGACGGGCGGGATCATGATCGCCAACTTCGCCTGCATGGACATCCGCCCAGGCTCGATGGGCCGGCCCCTGCCCGGGGTGGAGGCCACCGTGCTGGCGCGCGACGACCACGGCAAGGTCGTGATCGGCGACGACGGACGCGCCGTCGAGGCGCCCGCCGACGAGGAGGGTGAGCTGGCGCTGCGCCCCGGCTGGCCGTCGATGTTCCGCGGCTACCTGGGCGAGGAGGAGCGCTACCGGGCGTGCTTCGCCGGAGGGTGGTACCTGAGCGGGGACCTGGCCCGCCGTGACGCCGACGGCTACTTCTGGTTCGTGGGGCGCGGGGACGACGTCATCAAGTCCGCCGGGCACCTGATCGGGCCCTTCGAGGTCGAGTCGACCCTCATGGAACACCCCGCCGTCGCCGAGGCGGGGGTGATCGGGAAGCCCGACCCCGTGTCGGGCGAGGTGGTCAAGGCTTTCGTCACGCTGCGCGCCGGCTACGAGCCCGATGACGAGCTCCGCCTCGACCTGCTCGGCTTCGCCCGTCGACGGCTGGGCGCCGCCGTGGCGCCCCGCGAGATCGCCTTCGACCAGCACCTCCCGCACACCAGGAGCGGGAAGATCATGCGCCGCCTCCTCAAGGCCCGGGAGCTCGGCCTCCCCGAAGGCGACGTCTCCACCCTGGAGGCAGAGCGATGACCGCCCCCGACGGAGCGGACCACGCCCTGCACCTCCTGCGCCAGATGCTGCGCATCCGCCGGTTCGAGGAGCGCTGTGTCGAGCTCTACAGCCGGTCGGCCATCCGGGGCTTCCTCCACCTCGGCATCGGCGAGGAGGCGTGCGCCGTCGGCGTGATGGAGGCGCTCGGCCCGGAGGACGCCGTGGTGGCCACCTACCGCGAGCACGGGCACGCCCTGGCGCGCGGCATCTCGATGCGCGCCACCATGGCCGAGCTCGAGGGCAAGCTCGAGGGGACCAGCAGGGGCCGAGGTGGCTCCATGCACATCTTCGACGCCGCCACCCGCTTCTACGGAGGCAACGCCATCGTGGGCGGGGGGCTCCCCCTCGCCGTCGGGCTGGCACTGGCCGACCACCTCCAGGGGCGCCCGCACGTGACGGCGTGCTTCTTCGGTGACGGGGCGGTGGCCGAAGGCGAATTCCACGAGTCGATGAACCTGGCTGCGCTCTGGCACCTCCCCGTGCTGTTCTGCTGCGAGAACAACCTCTACGCCATGGGGACCGCCATCGGCCTCGCCCAGTCCGAGACGGACCTGTCGCTCAAGGCCGCCAGCTACCGGATGCCGTCGTGGGACGTCGACGGGATGGACGTCGCAGCCGTGGAGGACGGCGCCCGGCTGGCGTGCGAGGCGATCCGGGACGGCGGCGGCCCGCACTTCCTGGAGATGCGCACGTACCGCTTCCGGGCCCATTCCATGTACGACTCGGACCGCTACCGCGACAAGGACGAGATCGAGCGCTGGAAGGAGCGGGACCCGATCACCGCCCTCTCCACCGCGCTCGGCGCGACGGGCGCCCTCGACGAGGGCGACCTCGATCGGATGGAGTCCGAGATCGACGCCGAGATCGACGACGCCATCGCCTTCGCCGAGGCCGGATCGCTGGAGGCGGTCTCGGACCTCGAGCGCTTCGTGACGTCGGAGCCCGGGCCGAGGGAGGGACGATGAGCGTCATCACCTACCGCGAAGCGATGCGCGAGGCGATCCGCGACGCCCTCGTGCGCGACGACCGGGTCTTCCTCATGGGTGAGGACGTGGGGCGCTACGGCGGCTGCTACGCGGTCAGCCTCGGGCTGCTCGAGGAGTTCGGCCCCGAGCGGATCCGCGACGCCCCGCTGTCCGAATCGGCCTTCGTGGGCGCGGGCATCGGGGCGGCGCTGGGCGGCATGCGGCCCATCGTCGAGATCATGACGGTGAACTTCAGCCTCCTCGCCCTCGACCAGATCATGAACAACGCCGCGACCCTGCTGTACATGTCGGGCGGGCAGTTCAGCGTCCCCATCGTGATCCGCATGACGACCGGTGCCGGCCGGCAGCTCGCCGCCCAGCACTCCCACAGCCTCGAAGGCTGGTACACCCACATCCCGGGCCTGCGCGTGCTCGCCCCGGCCACGATCGACGACGCCCGGGGGATGTTGTGGCCGTCGCTGTGCGACCCCGACCCCGTCCTCGTCTTCGAGAACGGCGCGCTCTACAACGTCGAGGGAGAGCTGACCGAGACGGGCGCGGTGGACATCACCTCGGCGGCGGTGCGCCGCCGCGGGGACGACGTGACGATCATCGCCTACGGCGGGACGCTGCGGACCGCCCTGGGGGCTGCCGAGGTCCTGGCCGACGAAGGCGTGGCGGCCGAGGTGGTCGACCTCCGCTCGCTGCGGCCCCTCGACACCGGCACCATCCTGGCGTCGGTCGGCCGCACCCACCGGGCCGTGGTCGTGGACGAGGGCTGGCGGAGCGGCAGCCTGTCCGCCGAGATCGCCTGCCGCATCACCGAGGAGGCCTTCTACGATCTCGACGCCCCGGTGGCCCGGGTGTGCAGCGCCGAGGTCCCCATGCCCTACGCCAAGCACCTCGAGGACGCCGCCCTGCCCCAGCCCGAGAAGGTCGTCGACGCCGTGCGCCGGCTGGAGGCCTAGATGGGCGAATTCACCATGCCCTCGCTCGGCGCCGACATGGAGGCCGGCACGGTCGTCAAGTGGCTCGTGAAGCCGGGCGACGAGGTGCACCGCGGCGACATCGTCGCCGTGGTCGAGACCGAGAAGTCCACCGTCGACGTGGAGATCTTCGAGAGCGGCGTGATCGACACCCTCGTCGTGGGCGAAGGCGAGCGCGTCCCCGTGGGCACGGTCCTGGCCCTCCTCACCAGCGCCGCCCCGGCGCCGCCGGCACCGGCGCCCACCGGGGGGACGCCCGAGGAGCCCGAGCGGGCGCGCCCGGCGCGCAGGGCTGCGCCGCAGCGCCCGGCAGCCCGGGGCGCGCCCGTGCCGGGCCTCACGGCGACGCTCCCGCCGGCGCAGCTGCACTCGCCGGTGCTGCGCCACCTGGCCGAGCAGCTCGGCGTCGACGTGGCGAGGATCGAAGGGAGCGGGCCTGGGGGGGCCGTGACCCGGGCCGACGTGGAGCAGGCCGCCCGGCGCCGGAGCGGGCGCCCACCGGCGTCGTCCCCCTTGGCCCGGCGGCTGGCCGCCGAGGAGGGCACCGACCTGGCGTCGCTACACGGAACCGGTCCCGGCGGCGCCGTGGTGGCGCGCGACGTGCGCCAGGGCGCGCCCCGTGCCGAGGCGACGGAGGCGCCGCCCGCGGCCGTGGCGCCCGCCGCGCCCGGCCCGCTGCCCTCGACGGCCGCGGCCCGCAGCACCGGGGAACGGCAGGCGGCGCTGCGCCAGGCCATCGGCGCGCTGATGGCCCGGTCCAAGCGCGAGATCCCCCACTACTACCTGAGCACCACCATCGACGTCGGCGCCGCCACGGACTGGCTCGAGCGCGCCAACCTCGAGCGCCCCACGACCGGGCGCCTCGTCCTGCCCGTCCTGCTGCTCAAGGCCACGGCGCGGGCGGTGGCCAAGGTGCCCGAGATGAACGGCTTCTTCACCGACGCCTTCACCCCCAGCGAGGCGGTGCACGTCGGCGTGGCCATCTCCCTGCGCTCGGGCGGCGTGATCGCGCCGGCCATCCACGACACGGACCGGCTCGGCCTCGACGACCTCATGGCACAGCTGCACGACCTCGTCGGACGAGCCCGCGCCGGGGTGCTGCGGAGCTCGGAGATGGCCGACCCCACCATCACCGTCACCAACCTCGGCGAGCTGGGGGTGGAAGCCGTCTTCGGGGTCATCTACCCGCCGCAGGTCGCCCTGGTCGGCTTCGGGCAGGTGACCGAGCGCGCCGTGGCCAGAGGCGGCATGCTCGGCGTGCGGCCCTGCCTGACGGCGACGCTGTCCGCCGACCACCGGGCGAGCGACGGCCACCGCGGAGGCCGCTTCCTCGCCGAGATCGACCGCTTGCTCCAGGAGCCAGAGAACCTATGAACGACGACGAAGCCCGCCAGCTCATCCGATCCACCGTGCGCCAGGTGGCGCCCGAGGCCGACCTCGACCAGGTTGGCCCGGACGAGACGCTGCAGGAGGCGCTCGACCTCGACTCCATCGACTTCTTGAACTTCGTGGTCGGGCTGCACGAGGCAACGGGCCTGGAGATACCCGAGCGCGACTACCCACAACTCTCGACGCTCGACGGCGCCGTCTCGTACCTCACGGCGCAGACCGGCGGCGGGTAGGGCCGACGGTGCCCGCCCTCGGTGCGATCCTCCGGCGGTTCCGGTTCCACGGTGTGCCGGGGGCGCCCACGACGGCGGGGGTGCCCGCCGACCGCACGGCCGCGCTCGAGGACGAGCTGGCCCCGGTGTTCGCGGCCCTCGAGGACCCCGCGCAGCGCGCCATGGCGCTCGTCACCGAGGCGGCGCGGCGCGCCGAGCAGCGTCGCGCGGCGGCGCGTGACGAGGCCCACCGGCTGGTCCTCGAGGCCCGCTCGCGCGCCGTTGGCGCCCGCGCCGAGGCCACCCGGTCCCGCCTCGCCCAGGCGGACGCCGAGTGCCGTCGGATGCGGGCGGCCGGCGACGCCGAGGCGCAACGCGTCCGGGCGCGCGCCGCCGAGCGCACCGACGCGCTGGCCGAGCTCGTGGTCGAGCGCGTGCTCGGGCTCGTCCAGGCCCAGGGACGCCGGTCGTGAGCGCCGGCTGGATCGCCGCCGGCGTGCGGGGACAGGGGCTCCTGCGGCGCCGTCTGGGCGACGAGGGGGCGCGCCGGCTGGCGGCCTCGCCGTCCCTGGCGTCCGCGCTGGCGGCGCTGCAGCTGACCCCCTACGGAGCGGACGTCGACCCCGACATGGACCTGGCCGCCGCGCAGCACGTGGTGTCGGCCACGGTGCTGTGGCACCTGCGCGTGCTGGCCGGGTGGGGCCCGCCCATGGGGGCGGGCCCGCTGCGCGTGCTGGCCGGCCGCTTCGAGATCGCCAACGTCACCGGACAGCTGCTCGGCCTCTCCGGCCGGGTCGCCCGCACCCCCTACGCGCTGGGGTCGCTCGCCACGGCGTGGCCGGCGGTGGCCGCGGCGCGCACCCCGGGCGCCGTGCGGGCCGCGCTGAGGTCCTCGCCGTGGGGCGACCCCGGGGGCGAGGAGCTCCCCGCCGTCCGGGTGGGCCTCCAGCTCGCCTGGGCGCGCCGGGTGCTCGACGAGGTCCCCGGCGCGGGAGACTGGGCCATCACGGGCGCCGCCCTGGTGGTGGCCCGCGCCCTGGCCACCGGGGCCGGCGTCGCCTTCGGCCCCGGCGCCCGGCGCGACGCCACCCACCTCCTCGGGCCCCG
>DATJBC010000004.1:0-3187 GCA_035515515.1 Acidimicrobiales bacterium | reverse complement strand
GTGTCGGACTCCACGTAGGGGTCGGAGGTGAGCACCGACGCCGAGATCTTCACGGCGCGCCGCCGGACGTCGGGGTCCAGCGTGGCGAGCTTGGACCCCGAGCACAGCACCACCGACGCCGCCCCGTCCCCGGTGGGGCAGCACATGAGGAGGGTGTTGGGGTAGGCGACCATGTCGGCGCCCATCACCTCCTCGAGGCTGAACACCTTGCGGTACTGGGCGAGCGGGTTGAGCGCCGAGTGGGCGTGGTTCTTCTCGGCCACCTTGGCGAACTGCTCGAAGCCCACCCCGTCGTGGTGCGAGGCGTACTCCATGCCGGCCTGGGCGAACACGCCCGGCATGAGCTGGGTGCCGAGGACGCCCTCCACCGGCATGACCGAGCCGTAGCGCCCCGAGGGCTCGAAGCTCGAAGGGGCCGACCGCTCGCGCCCGGCGCTGCCGAGCAGGCCCATCTTGCCCATCTGCTCCACGCCCACCGCCAGGGCCATGTCGGCCTCGCCCGCCTTGATGGCGAGGATGCCGGTGCGCACGGCGGTGGCGCCCGTGGCGCAGGCGTTGGCCACGTTGTAGACGGGGATGCCGGTCTGGCCGACCTGCTTCTGGAGGCGCTGGCCCAGCATGTTGGAGGCCTCCATGAGCGACCCCGCCGCCAGCACGTCGATGTCGTGGATGGTGGCGCCCGCGTCGGCCAGGGCGTCGAGGGCGGCGTCACTGGCCAGGTCGATCGAGTCCTTGTCGGGGTACCGGCCGAAGCGCGTCATCGACGCCCCGATGATCCATACGTCGTCTGCTGCCATCGCTCGCTCCTTGTCGGGCCGGGTTCCTCAGGCGGGCGTGAAGCCGAAGGCCACCGCCTCGGTGCCCTCGGCGTCGGTCCCGCAGGCGAAGGTGGTGAGGCGCACCGGCATGCCCAGCTTGAAGTTCTCGGGGTCGGACCCGGCGTCCACGATGTTGGCCTTGACCACGCCGCCCCCGTCGAGCTCCACCACCGACGACACGTACGGCACGGCCACGCCCGGCGCGGCCCGGTGGACGACGGTGAACGAGCGCAGGACGCCCGTGGTCGCCAGGGCCCGGGGCCCGAAGGACGCCGCGCCGCAACGCGCGCAGGCGTTGCGGCGGTCGAAGAACAGCGCCCCGCAGCCTGCGCAGGCCTGGGCCACCAGGTGGGGGTCGCCCTCGAGGACGAGGTAGTCGACGACGGGAATGCGGGATCGATCGGCCGTGCTCACGGCCCGCGACCCTAGTCCGTGAGGTGACACGCGTGTCAGTCGCCGCCGGCCGCCGTGGCACACTGGCGGCCCAGCGCCGCGCCCCACGAGCACCAGGAGGACGAGCCGTGTCCGACCAGCCCCTCGAGGACCAGGTGTTGCACCGCGTGGAGGACCGCGTGTCGTGGATCACGCTCAACCGGCCCGAGGTGCGCAACGCCATCACCCCCGACCAGCGCGAGCGGGTGATCGGGCTGCTCGAGGAGGCCAGCGCGGACCTGGGCGTGGGCGCCGTCGTCCTCACCGCCACCGGCGAGGGCTTCTGCACGGGCGCCGACCTGCGGGCGGGGCGCCGTCCGGCGGCCCCCAAGCCGCCGGGCGCGCCGGAGCGCGTCATGGGCGACGCCGCCCGGATGATCCGGCGCGGCGCGCAGCGCCTGGTGGCGGCGGTGCTCGACTGCGAGAAGCCCGTGGTGGCCGCTGTCAACGGCACCGCCGCGGGGATCGGCGCCCACCTGGCCCTGGCCTGCGACCTGGTGGTGGCGGCCGAGGAGGCCCGCTTCATCGAGGTGTTCGTGCGCCGGGGGATCTCCCCCGACGGCGGCGGCGCCTACCTCCTGCCCCGGCTCATCGGCCTGCAGAAGGCCAAGGAGCTCGTCTTCTTCGGCGACGACCTGCACGCCGCGGACGCCGAGCGCCTGGGCCTCGTCAACCGGGTGGTGCCGCGCGCCCAGCTCGAGGCGGCCGCCGGCGAGCTGGCGGGGCGGCTGGCGGCCGGCCCCACCAAGGCCCTCGGCATGGCCAAGTGGCTGCTCAACCGATCGCTCGACGGGGACCGCCTGGCCGCCTTCGACGACGAGGCGTGGGCCCAGGAGCTCGTCGTCGCCACGGCGGACGCCGGGGAGGGGCTGCGGGCCTTCGCCGAGCGCCGGGCGCCGGAGTTCAAGGGCTACTGAGGGCGCCGCCCCGGTCCGTCGCCGGCGTTGCGAGGACGTTGAGGTGGCGGGCCGCGCGCCCGGGGCTACGGTGGAGGTGCGTGGGCGCAACGGGCGTTGTCACGATGCGGGTGGCGTCGTGAACTGGCGCGGTGCCCTGCGCGTCACCAGCCGACGTGGCTGGGCATCGGCCACCAGCTCCGGCCGCTCGCGCCCCCGCGGTGACTACCGCGGCCCCCGGCCCGGTGTGGGCCGCGCCTACATCGACCGGTTCATGGACGCGCACCGCGCCGACTTCGTCGGCCGGGCCCTGGAGGTGCGCGAGGCCCACTACTGCGCGCGCTTCGCAGAGCGGCTCACGTCGGTCGACATCGTCGACATCGATCCGGCCCTGCCCGAGGTCACGATCGTGGCCGACCTGTCGCACATGCCCGAGGTCGCGTCCGATTCCTTCGACCTGGCCGTGGTGCCCCAGACGCTGCAGTACATCTTCGACGGCCGCCTGGCGGTCGGCGAGCTCCACCGGGTGCTCGCCCCCGGTGGGGTCCTCCTGCTCACGGTGCCCTCGTGTGAGCAGATCCGCATGTACGAGGGCTTCGAGGCCGACTACTGGCGCTACACCTGCCGGGCCGTGGACGCGCTCTTCGCCCCCTTCGCCCAGCGCGAGGTGGTCTCCTGCGGCAACTGCCTGGCGGCCATCGCCAAGTTCAGGGGGGTGGCGGCCTTCAAGCTCGGCCGCCGCCTGTGGGCCGACGACCCCGCCTACCCCGTCATCGTGGCGGCCCGCGCCGTGAAGGAAGGCGTGCCCGCGCCCCGGCCGGGCGGTGCGCCCGCCGGGGCGGGGGACCGCTTCGACCCGGCCCCGCCCCCGCAGTAGGCTGACACGAGAGTCAGAGAACGTGGTCGCCCCCCGGGGGGCGCCGGCAGCCGCCTCCGCAGGGGCGCGGCAGGGAGGTGCAATGGGTCACGACTACCGGCTCATCTCGGCGGACGGGCACGTGGTCGAGCCGCCCGACATGTGGACGAAGTACCTGCCCAAGA
>DATJBC010000003.1:0-18989 GCA_035515515.1 Acidimicrobiales bacterium | reverse complement strand
CTCACCGTGGTGCCGTCGTCCAAGGTGACGGGCCCGGTGACCTCGAGGAATTGGTGCAGGGCCTCGATGTCGACCTCGATGACCCCGTCGATGTGCTGGCCCGTCTCGGCCTGCCACATCTGCGCCGCCAGCTGGCCGTTCACGTCGAACTGCGGCGTCAGGCCCAGGTTGCGCCAGTCCTCGCCGGGCTTGAGCCACCCCCAGCGGGCGGCCAGGTCGCCGGTGGGCGAGACCTTGCCGGGGGGGACCGGGATGGGCGCCGTGGGGGTCACCTGCGACAGGTGGAACCGGCCGTTCTGGGTGGAGAGCACGCCCACCTCCAGGAAGTTGCCCGACCCGGCGCGCATCTCGGCGTTGTTGGTCATGGCCAGGAGATAGGTCTGGGGGCCCTGGAGGATGGCCGCCACCTGGGCGGCCACCACCGAGGCGTGCGACAGCTCGGTCCGCACCTGGCCGAGGTCGGACACGAAGGTGTCGTGCTTGTGGTTGAGCGGGGGCAGCAAGGCCTGGCTGGGCCCGGTGTCGATGCGTCCCAGGGCGGCGTTGGTGGTGGTGGCCAGGTGGGCCAGGGTGCGCAGCTCCGACACCCGCTGGGGGCCGCTGTCGTGGGGGGCGCCCAGCACGGCGTGGGCCTGCCCGATGGCCCCGACGCCGATGGTGGCCACCCGGGCAGACGCGCTGGACAGGTCCTGCACCGAGCGCAGCTGGCGCCCGATCACCGGGACGATGTCGAGCGGGGCCAGCAGCGGCGAGTGCAGCAGCCCGCTGGCCGAGGCGAACTGCTGGCCGGCGCTGCGCAGGGGGCCCGTGGCGGTGCGCGACACCACGTCCGACGCGGACAGATGCGCCTTGGCCTCCTGGATGTCGGACATGCCGTGCTCGGCGTGCACGACGCCGAGGGCGATCACCACGGCGGCGGCGATGCACCACAGCACGAACACCACGACCACGCCCCGGACCACGAGGCGGCGCCGGCGCGAGACCGGAGGGCGGCGCGACCGCCGGAACCGGCCCGGGCGGCGGGGGCCGGCGGCCGGGGGGGAGGCCGGCGGCGAGGCGTCCGGCGTCACGGCCCGCTCACCCCAGCAGGCTGCGGATCTCGCGGGGCGCCCCCAGCAGGCCCGCCACGGCGCCCACCAGCGCGGCGATCTCCCGCGCGCTCGCCCGGTAGGCGTCGAGAGGCCCGCCCAGGGGGTCGGCCACGTCGTCGTGCACCGAGTTGCCCACGAGCCCGGCGCGGTCGCGCCCGTCGTGCATGCGCGCCAGCCAGTCGCGCACCGACTCGCCCGTCTCGCGGGGACCGACCTCGTCCCCGCGGCGCACGAGCTCCTTCAAGGTGAACGCCCGCGGCCAGGCGTCGCGCTCGAGCAGGACGACCTCGCGGACGTGGCGACGCGCCATGCCGACGATCATGTCGGAGGCCTCCACCAGCTCGGCCGTCAGCTGCGTGCTGCGGTGCGCCGAGGCGTCGATGCCCAGCTCCCCGAGGACCCGCACGACCTCGGGGGGGGAGGGGAACCCGCCGGGCAGCAATCCGGCGGACGCCACCGACACCGGGTCCCAGAAGCCGCCGAACTCGACACGCGAGCAACAACGACGGAACATCTCGGCCGCCATCGGCGACCGGCACTGGTTGGCCGTGCACACGAACAGAACCTGCACCGAGCGATTGTACCTGTGGCCTGCCGCCTACAACGGGGCACCGGTGAGTAGTGTCGGTACACGTGCGACGGGGCCGCGTCACCGGCGTGGTCGGGCGCGTCCTGCTGGGTGTCGGCGTCCTCATCTTGCTGTTCGTCGCCTACCAGCTGTGGGGGACCGGCATCGCGGAGTCGCACAGCCAGTCGCTCCTGCGCCAGCGCTTCGAGGCCGAGCTCCGCCACGACCGGGGCACCACCCCGACCACCTCGACCACGGCGCCGTCGGGCTCGACATCGGCCCCCTCGACGTCGACCTCGGCCCCCTCGGGCGGCGCGTCCACGACCACCACCGAGCCCGCGCCCACCGTGGGCCCGACCATGGCGGCTCCCAACGAGGGGAGTCCCGTGGGCATCATCCGCATCGACAAGATCGGGCTCGACAAGGTCATCGTCGAGGGCACCTCGACGAACGACCTCCGGCAGGGGCCGGGCCACTACAGCGGCACGCCGCTGCCGGGCGAGGCGGGCAACGCGTCGATCGCCGGCCACCGCACGACCTACGGCGCCCCCTTCTACGACCTCGACAAGCTGTCGGCCGGGGACCTCATCGACATCACCACCGTGCAGGGCGCGTTCACCTACCAGGTGACGGGGTCGCTCGTGGTGTCGCCGTCCGACGAGGCCGTGGTGGCCGACACCACCTCGCCCCAGCTCACCCTGACGACCTGCAACCCCCGCTTCAGCGCGTCGACGCGCCTCGTCGTGAAGGCCAAGCTGACCACGCCACCCGCGCCCACGCTCCCCCCCGCGCCGGCGGCCACCGAGGGCCATCACCCCACGACGACGGTGCAGGCGAGCGGGCTGGGTGGCAGTGAAGGCGACTGGGTGCCCGCGCTCGAACTCGGGGTGCTGGCGGCCGTGATCTTCGGCGTCACGCTGGTGGCGGCGCACCGGCGCCGGCGCCCGGTGCGCTTCGCCGTCTACGGCGTGGGCGGGGCGGCGTCGCTCGTGGCCCTGTTCTTCTTCTTCGGGGCTGTGAGCCCGCTGCTTCCGGCCAGCTTCTGATCGAGCGCCCGCCAGCCCTCACCGGGCCGGTACTGCTTCACCACCACCGCCGGCGACCCCACCGCCACGCAGTGGTCGGGGAGGGCACCGGTCACGACCGAGCCCGCCCCCACGGCCACGTTGCGCCCGATGCGGCTGCCGGGGAGGACGATCACGCCCGTGCCCAGCCAGCTGCCCGAGCCGATGTGCACGGCCGACTCCACGGGCCACTGGGCCCCGATGGGCATGTCCGGGTCGCTGTAGGTGTGATTCTGGTCGGTGATGTAGACGTAGGGCCCGGTCTGGATGTCGTCGCCGATCTCCACGCAGAAGTGCCCCACGATGTGGCTCCCCCGGCCGATGAGCGTGCGGTCGCCGATGGACACCACCGGGTCGCTCACCATCTGCTGGCCGGGCGCCATCCCCGCCGACAGCGACACGTACGGCCCGATCATCGTGCCCTTCCCGATGCGGATGCAGTGCTCGTTGAAGATGGCGCCGGGCGGGAAGGCGATGATGCTCCCGTCGCCGAAGCCGCCGAAGCGCCGGGCGCGGGGATGGTCGGGCCCGATGGCGCCCAGCTCGCACACCCAGCGCCATCCGGTGTCGATGACCCCGGCCGCCAGGCGACGGGCCCACGGCGGCACGTGGCGGGGCGACGGCACTGTGCGAACCTACCCGGTGCAGCCAGACCCCGCCGGTCGCCGCGGCACGTGCCGACGGGCCCGTCCCCGATCGGCGCCGACCCCGGCGATAGCCTCCTGTCGGCGTCGCGGCGGCACACCGGTGGCGCCGGTGCCGACGGGGACCACCGCGGTGCCGCCACGATTGTCACGCGGGGCTCGCCGGAGGAGTCTCATGGCCGACCACAGCGATCCCCCTCCCGACCCGGCGGACGACGCAGGCGTCGACGCCGCGAACGCGGGCGCAGCCGCCGAGCCCACCGGCGAGATCCCGGCCGTGGGCGGCGACGACATCACCACCGCGGTGCCCGTCGACGCCCCGGGCGCCGGGGACGCCCCCGAGCCCCCGCCGCAACCGTCCGGCGCGGCGCCCGCCGACGGCGCGGGCCCCCCGCCATCGGCGCCACGCGCCCGGTCGGTCGCCGCCCGGCGCTGGATCACCGCCATCGCCGGCGCGGTCATCCTCCTGGCGGGCGGGAGCATCGCCCTGGCGGTGTCGTCGTCACGCGGCAAGCCCACCCACAGGGGAGGGGCCCCCAACATCCCGGTGGTAACCGCAACCACCCTCCCGTCGGGGCCGCCCTGCCCGCTCACGGGACAGCCCACGTCGGCCAGTGGCGTCCCCCAGCGCCCCGCGCTGGCCGTCAAGGTCGACAACTACCCCCAGGCCCGGCCCCAGTCCGGCCTGAACCAGGCCGACATCGTCTTCGAGGAGCCCGTGGAGAGCGGGATCACCCGGCTCGTCGCCGTCTTCCAGTGCCAGAGCCCGCCGCTGGTGGGCCCCATCCGCTCGGCACGGGCCGTGGACACCCAGATCCTCGACCAGCTGAGCAAGCCGCTGTTCATCCACGCCGGGGGCATCAGCCCCGTGCTGGCCATGCTGCGCGAGGCCGCCATCATCAACGACGACATCTTCGACCACGGGTCCATCGTCCAGAAGGTGTCCGGTCGCGCCGCCCCGTACAACACCTACGTGTCGGCCGCTGCGGGGTGGGGCCTGGACAAGAGCGACACGACGCCGCCGGCCCCGCTGTTCACGTACGCGACGGCCACCCCGCCGGGGACCCCGGTCACAGCACTGCACATCCCGTTCTCGGGCACCAACGACGACCACTGGCAGTGGAGCGCGCCGCACCAGAGCTGGTTGCTGTCGTTCGGATCGTCGCCGGCCACCGTCGCCGGCGGGGGGCAGATCAGCGCGGCCAACGTCGTGGTGCAGACGGTGCACGTCACCCACGGCCCCTGGGCCGAGAACAGCGCCGGGGCCCTCGAGGTGCAGTCCCAGATGACCGGCAGCGGTCCCGTCATGGTGCTGCGCAGCGGCGAGGCCATCACCGGCACGTGGCACCGGGGCTCGCTGGAGCAGACCACCACGCTGACGGCGTCGGACGGGTCGCCCATCGCCCTGGCGCCCGGCAACACCTGGGTGGAGATCGTGCCGTCGACGGTCAAGGTGACCACCGCCGCCACGCCGTCCACCTCCACCACGCGGCCTTCGTAGGCACGCGCTCGGCCGCACGGCCGTGCGTCGCGCCGCCGGGAGGGAGGGCGGCGCGACGCCGGGCCGCGTTCAGTCCGAGGCCGTGACCGCCCCGGGATCGTCCTCCCCGGCGCCGACGGTGGCGGCGGCGGGAACGTTCGTGCCGGCCAGCTGGGAGCGGATGCGCTCGTTGATCTCGATCATGAGCTCGGGCGTCTCCACCATGAACTGCTTGGCGTTCTCGCGGCCCTGGCCCAGCTGCTCGCCCTCGTAGGTGAACCACGCCCCCGACTTCTTGATGAGGCCGAGCTCCACGCCCACGTCGAGCAGCGAGCCCTCGCGGCTGATGCCCTTGCCGTACATGATGTCGAACTCGGCCTGCTTGAAGGGCGAGCTCACCTTGTTCTTGACGACCTTCACCCGCGTCCGGCTGCCGATGACCTCGGCGCCGTCCTTGATCTGCTCCACCCGGCGGATGTCGAGGCGCACCGACGAGTAGAACTTGAGCGCCCGGCCGCCGGGGGTCACCTCGGGTGAGTTGTGCACCACCACGCCGTCGACGAGGTAGTTGTGGCTGTCCTCCACCTCGATGTCGAACCGGTGCATGGACCGGGTGGGTGGCTTCACGTGGATGTCGATCACCGGCAGGGCCACCAGCTCATGCCGCATGGGCGCGATCACGGGGTCCACCGGCGAGAACCGGCCCCGGAACTGCGGCAGGAGCTTGTACTCCATGCTGGGGTGCACGAACGGGGCGATGAGGGCGTGCAGCTTGGTGGTCTCGGGCGTGGGGAAGACGAGCACCGCCTTCTTGTGCGCACCCGAGGCCACCAGCCGGGGACGGATGCCCCAGGTGTCGGCCAGATAGGCCACCAGCCGCTCCCGCGTGGCCGGCTCCATGGCCTCGACGCAGATCTCCGCACGACCGGTGACACCGCCACCCGACCGGGTCTGCTTGCCCTGGGAGCGGACGGTGAAGGCGGCGTCGTCCATGTACCACAGCGCCAGCGACAACGGTGTCAGGGCCTTCAGGTAGTCGTGGTCGAAGACCTTCTTGCCCCCCACGTACACCGAGCGTCGTAGCTCGGCCAGCTCGGGGAGCGGCTGGAAGTCGAAGGTGACCACGCCGTCGGGACGGACGTGGCGGGAGGATCCGATGTTGGCGAAGAACGACGCCTTCCAGTCGGCGTAGGCGACCTGCTTGGCCGCATGGCTGTAGCGGAAGCGGGCGCCGTGACCGCGCTTGGTCGACGACAGCGCGCCGTCACCCATGAGCGTGCCCTGCAGCGCCTGCCACTGGAACGCCGACAGGTAGTGCGGGACGGCCTGGAGCACCCGGTCGCCCACCTTCAGGTCCTTGGCCTCGCACCATCCCCCCGGCGTGCGGATCAGGTGGTTGTCCGTGCACGCCAGCTGAGCCCTGCCGTTGGCCATGGACTTGGCCACGGTGATCTGCAGGAAACGGTCGGTCCTGCCGTTGTCGAACCAGTTCACCACCCGCTTGGGGACCACCGCCCCCGCCTTGGGGTCGTAGGAGAGCACTTCGACGGGGAGGCGCTGGTTGACGATCTTGCCGATCCTCTCGGTGGTGCCATCGGCGAGTACGACCTTGGAATCCCAGGAAAAACATCCGTAGATGACACCTATCTTCTCCCGTAGCTGGTTGATGAAGATGGCGATGGTGTTGGACTTCGACAGCGTGGCCGTCAGCTTGCGCAGCGCCTGGGACATGAGCCGGGCCTGCAGGCCCACGTGGCTGTCGCCCATCTCGCCTTCGATCTCGGCGCGGGGCGTGAGGGCGGCCACCGAGTCGATGACCAGGACGTCGAGCGCGCCGGAGCGGATGAGCATGTCGGCGATCTCGAGGGCCTGCTCGCCGGTGTCGGGCTGCGAGATGAGCAGGTCGTCGACGTTGACGCCGATGGCGGCGGCGTACACCGGGTCCATGGCGTGCTCGGCGTCGACGTAGGCGCAGATGCCCCCGTTGCGCTGGGCCTCGGCCACCACGTGCATGGCGAGGGTCGACTTGCCCGACGACTCCGGCCCGTAGATCTCCACGATGCGCCCGCGCGGGAGGCCGCCGATGCCCAGCGCCATGTCGAGCGCCATCGCCCCGGTGGGGATCGACTCGATCCCGATGTTGAGGTTCTCCCCCATGCGCATGATCGAGCCCTTGCCGAATTGCTTCTCGATCTGGCTCAGCGCCATGTCGAGCGCCTTGTCGCGTTCCATGTGTCCGATGCCTCTCTTCGCTTGGGTGTACGGGCTTCTCGCTGTTTGACGGGGCCGAACGCTACGGACGGGGTGTGACATCCCCGGTGCCTGACCATCGAATAGCACAACTGTAAGTTACGAACACCTGTTCGGTCGTGGATAGGGGGCCGGGCCCCCCGCGGAGGCGCTAGGCCGGGCCCAGCCCCAGCGGGACGCGGGCCAGGGTCTCGTAACGCGACGCCTCGGAGCCCAACGTGGAGGCCATCAGGGCGCACTCGTCCACGTCCCAGGCGGCCTCCAGGGCGGCCCCCGCCAGGGAGGCGGGGCCGGGCCGCCGGCCCCGGGCGCGGGCCAGGGTGAGATGCCCCCGGTACTCGGGGGCGGCTTCGGGGCCACCCCACGGCGCCGTGGCCTCGGCCACCGCACGCGCCAGGGCGTCGAGGCCGTCCACCGGCAGCTGCAGGACGTGGCGGCCGGGGAACCACGCCGCCGCGGGGCCCATTCGGGCCCGCACCGCCCTCACGCCGTCGGCGCGCAAGCGCCCGGGGACGGCCTCGAGGGCCGAGGCCACCGGCGCGGGGTCGTCCACCTCGCCCAGGAAGCGCAGCGTGACGTGCCACTGCGCCGCCGTCGTCCACCGCACGGCGTCGGCCCGCGGCCGCTCCAGGGCCGCCACGCGCTCGAGCACCTCGGGAGGCAGGGAGACGGCGACGAACAGACGCACGCCGACAGTGTGACCGGCACCCGGGTCTGGGCAAGGATCTGTCGGTGGCCGCACCCCGGATCGAGGCCGTCCACGGCGACATCACCGTCGAGGCGACCGACGCCATCGTCAACGCCGCCAACCGCCAGCTCAAGGGCGGGGGCGGTGTGGACGGCGCCATCCACCGGGCGGCCGGGGCCGCCGCGCTCCACGCGGCGTGCGCCGCCCTGGGCGGCTGCGAGCCCGGCGACGCCAAGGCGACGCCCGGGTTCTCCCTCACGGCGCGCTGGATCATCCACACCGTGGGGCCGGTGTGGAGCGGCGGGTCGCGGGGCGAGCCGGGGGTCCTGGCGTCGTGCTACCGGCGCTCCCTGGAGGTCGCCGACGCGCTCGAGGCGCGCTCGGTCGCCTTCCCCGCCATCTCGACCGGCGTCTACGGCTACCCGCCCGACCTGGCGGCCGAGGTGGCGGTGTCGACGGTGCTCGGGTGTGACACCGCCGTCGAGCTCGTCCGGCTGGTGGCCTTCGACCGCGCCGGCGTGGAGCGCTACCGCGCGCTGCTGGCGCCCTGAGCGGCGTCGGGCACCTCGGCGAGCAGGCGCCTGCGCAACAGGTCGAGGGCCGAGATCGCCGCGAACTGCCGCACGCGCTCGCGGTCGCCCGGCAGGCGGATCTCCACCGCGTCGGCGGCCGACCCGGGCCCGGCCACGCCGATGAACACGGTCCCGGGGGCCACGCCCTCCTGGGAGTCGGGGCCGGCCACACCCGTGAGGGCCAGGCCGACCGCCGCCCCCAGCACGCGCCGGGCCCCCTCGGCCATGGCGCGCGCCGCCGGCTGGCTCACGACCGGTCCGGGAGGCACGTCGAGGACGTCGTGCTTGACGTCCGAGGCGTAGCTCACCACCGCGCCCCGGAACCAGTCGCCCGCCCCCACCACGTTCACCAGCCGCGACGCCACCAGGCCTCCGGTGAGCGACTCCGCCAGGCCGAGGGTGAGGCCGCGGGCCACGAGCACCGCCGCCAAGGCGCTCTCCATGGTGTCGTCGTCGACCCCGAACACCACGTCCTTGGCCAGGGCGCGCACCTCGGCCTCCTCGGCGTCGAGCAGCGACGCGGCACGCCCGGGGTCGGCGGCCTTGGCCGTGAGGCGCACCTTGATCCCCTCCATCCCGCTCGCCAGGAACGCCATGGTCACGGCTGGCCCCGCGGCGTCGAGGGCGGCGATGCGGGGGGCGAGCAGCTCGGCCAGCCCCGACTCGCTCATGCCCCAGGTGCGCACCACCCGGCTGGCGATGACCCCCGTCTCACCGGCGGCCGCCGTGCGGCGGCGCAGGTCGGGCAGCACGCCCCGGGTGAACATCTCGAACAGCTCGTGGGGCACGCCCGGCAGGGCGTAGACCACCTTGTGGCCCACCGGGCAGATGAGCCCGGGCGCGGTCCCCTGCTGCTGGGGGATGACGGTGGCGCCCGCCGGGACGTCGGCCTGGCGCCCGTTGCTGTCGGGCATGGCGCGGCCGCGCGTGGCGAACATCGTGCGGATCCGCTCGAGGATCTCGGGGTCGCGCACGAGCGCCACGTTCATCACCTCGGCGATGGCCTGGCGGGTGATGTCGTCGTGGGTGGGCCCCAGCCCCCCGCACACCACCACGCCGTCGCTGCGGGCCAGCGCGGTGCGCAGGGCCAGCACGATGCGGGCCTGGTTGTCGCCCACCGCCTGGTGGAAGTGCGAGTCGACCCCGGCCAGCGCCAGCTGATCGCCCATCCACGCCGAGTTGGTGTCGACGATCTGCCCGAGGAGGAGCTCGGTCCCCACCGCCAGGACCTCGACCCTCATGGCCCCCCCGGTGCGACGCTGTCCCCGGCGCGCGCCGTCTGCGAGGCGCGCCGACCGTCGAGGAGGTACTGCGCCCCCGTCACCACGGTGAAGGCCACGGCCACCCACAGGGCGACCTCGAGCACACGGGTGTGGCCGGCCGTCGAGGGCGCCAGGCACAGCAGGATGGCCACGCCCTGGACGAGGGTCTTCACCTTGGCCGAGCGGCGCGCCGGGATGGACACGCCGCGCCGGCCCACCACCACGCGGTACAGGCTCATCAACGCCTCGCGCGCCGCGATGACGGCCACCGGGGCCCACGACACCTCGCCGGTGGCGGCCAGCGCGCACAGCGCCCCCACCACGGCCGCCTTGTCCGCCAGCGGGTCGAGGAACGCCCCCGAGCGGGTGGTCCCCTGCTTGCGCGCCAGCCATCCGTCGACCCCGTCGGTGAGGCCGATGGCGAGCGCCACCGCGAAGGGCGCCCACCCGGGGCCGTGGACGACGATCATGGCCACCAGCACCGGCGTGGCCAACAGGCGGAGCGCGGTGATGGCGTTGGCCGGCGTGTTGAGCGCCGAGGGCCCGAACGTGAACATGGGCGCCGAGCCGCTCATGGCCGGCCCCGCACGGCCGGCCCCCTCACGGGGCCGCCCACAGGTCCGGCCCGGCCGAGCCTGTCACCGTCACGGGCCCGAGGGCGCCCACCGCCAGGGTGCGCTCCACGTGCACGACCCCGTCGATCTCGGGCGCCTCGCGGTAGGAACGAGCCACGCCGGGCTCGTCGACGAGGACCTCGATGCGCTCGCCCACGAGCGCCGCCCTGCACTCGGCGGTGATGGCGTCCTGCACCTCGCTGCACTCGCGCAGGCGCTCGAGCGCCAGCCCGCCCGGGACGGGGTCGGCCAGATCGGCGGCCGCCGTGCCCTCCTCCTCGGAGAAGGTGAAGAACCCCGCCCAGTCGAGGCGGGCCTCGGCCAGGAACGCCAGCAACAGGTCGTGGTCGTCCTCGGTCTCGCCGGGGTACCCGAGGATGAACGAGGAGCGCAGCGCGGCGTGGGGCGCGGCCGCGCGGATGGTGCCGATGCGCTCGAGGAACCGCTCGGCGTCGCCCCAGCGGCGCATGCGCTGGACGAGCGGGCGCGACACGTGCTGCAGCGACAGGTCGAAGTAGGGCACCTGCGTGTCGAGCACGGCCTCGACGAGGTCGTCGTCGAGAGCCGAGGGGTACAGGTACAAGAGACGCACCCGCTCCACCCGGGCGGCCACCTGGCGCACGAGCTCCACGATGGGGCGCGCCGCGCCGGGCGGGCGGGCCCGGCGGTCCGGGCCGCGGCGGTCGAGGCCCCACGACGCCAAGTCCTGGGCCACGAGCACGACCTCCTTGACGCCCGCGCCGAGCTCGTCGATCTCCGCCAATACGGCGTCGCTCGGGCGGGAGCGCTGGGGCCCGCGGAACGAGGGGATGGCGCAGAAGCCGCACCGACGGTCACAGCCCTCGGCCACCTTGACGTACGCCCACGGCGCGTCGCCGGCGGGGCGCGGCAGGTTGAGGAGGTCGAAGGACGACCCGCCCCCCGGCGACGGCGCGCCGTCGGCGGGGGCGGGGCCCCGGCCGAGGGTGACCGGCACGCCGAACCCCGCCACCAGGTCGACCTCGGGGAGGGCGGCGGACAGCTCGGGGCCGTAGCGCTCGGCCAGGCAGCCCGACACCACCAGGCGCGCCTCGGGCCGGCGGACCGAGGCGAGCTCGAGGATGGTGTCGACCGACTCCTGGCGCGCGGCGTCGATGAAGGCGCAGGTGTTCACGACCACGAGATCGGCGTCACGCGGATCGGCGGCGGGCTCGTAGCCGTCCCGGCGCAGGAGGCCGGCCAGCTTGTCCGAGTCGACCCGGTTCTTCGGGCACCCCAACGTCTCCAGCCAATAGCGCCCGACCACCACGACAATGTACCGGCGCGGCGCGCGGGGCGGCCGCAGGGCCCCTCTGCAGGCACGGACCGCTCAGCCCGGCGACGACCCCACGCTCACGACGTCGTTGAACGCCAGGCCGTACTGTCGGTTCGATCCCCACGTCCGGACCTGGCGATCGACGACCAGTCCGTGGTGACCGGCCATCGCCGCGAAGCGGCGGGCCGACATCTCGACGCGGTCGCCCCCGGGCCGCCACAATCCCTGGCTCAGCCGGTGCTGGAGCACGCGACCGGGCCGACCCAGCCGACGCGTCAGGGGGACGAGCCGCAGGGTGGCGTCGGGCCATCCCGTGTGGTGTACGACGAACCTCCCGCCCGGGCGTAGCACCCGCCGGAACTCGCCCAGATAGCCGTCGATGTCGCGGGGGACCAAGTGCACGAAGGTCCCGAAGCACCACACCAGGTCGACCGATGCGTCGGGGACGGGGAGCGACCGGCCGTCGTTGACGATCAGACGGACCTCGGGGCGGGACCCGAAGCGCTCCTGGCACACCGAGATGCAGCTGGCGTTCAGGTCGACGAGCGTCAGGCTGGCGGTGTTGCCCACGAAGTACTCGGTCCACCGACCGTGCCCCGGGGCGAGCTCGAGCACGTCGACGCCCGGTCCGCAGAACGGCGCGATGAACGTGGCCACGACCGAGGCCTTCCACTGCACGTAGGGCTGGCCGCACGACTCGGCGTGGAACGACCAGTTGTTGCCCTGGTCCTCCCACCTGCTGGGGTCGCCCCACATGGCCCGGTTCCACTCGATCGACCCGAGGGTCAGGGCGCGCGGCCCGCTATTGTGCGAGCCCTCGTGCGCCTCGGCGTCGGGGGCGCGGTCGCCGGGATCGCTGTCGGTGTGGGGCTGACGGCAGGGCAACGGCGCTGCCCCCCCTTCATCGGCGAGCCGGGTTCTTCCCGTCAGGTCGGAACTCGCACAACCCTAGTGGAGGCCCGCCGGTCGGTCCCCGGCGACGGGGTCGTGCGCCGGGCGCCCGGGCACGGCCCACCGGCGCGGGCGCGGTCGGCGGCGGCGGCGGCGCACGTGGCGGAGAGGGAGGGATTTGAACCCTCGGACCCGGTTTCCCAGGTCAACTCATTAGCAGTGAGTCCGATTCGGCCGCTCTCGCACCTCTCCGAGCGGGCCAACGGTAGCACCCGGCCCCCCGCCGCCCTCCCGTGGGGGCCCCGGGACGTCGGCCCGACGCACGGCGCGACGCAACGCGCCGAGCTCCCCTCGGACTAGGAATTCGACGCCGTCTATCCTCGAAGGGATGGCGAGTGGGGGGGGACGTGACGTCCTCGTGGTCGTGGCGCACCCCGACGACGAGATCCTGTGGCACGGCCCCGTCCTCAGCGCGGCCACGCGCATCCTGGCCGCCTACGACACCACGAGCGCTGACGCCGCCCTCAACGAGGCGAGGGCCCGCGTGCGTGCCCGGTACCCCCTCGAGGGCTTCGAGTACCTGGGCCTCCTGCACGCCGACGTCTACGGCCAGTCGGACTTCCTGAGCCGGGCCCCCGCCCCCTACGGCGTGACCCTCATGCGCTCGTGCCCCCCGGACACGGCCGAGCTGTACCGGTCGAACTACGACGCGCTGGTGCGCGCCGTGGACCCGTACGTGCAGCGCCACACCGACATCTACACCCACAACCCGTGGGGCGAGTACGGCCACGAGGAGCACATCCAGGTACACCGCGCCATGGTCGAGCTGGCACGGCGCCACCAGTGCTCCGTGTGGGTGTGGGACGGGCTGGCGCCCGAGGAGCTCGTGGCCCGGGACGTGTGGATGCGCGCCGACTACTACCCCGACGAGACCTTGGCGAGCCTGGCGACCGCCGAGCTCGACGTGGACCTGGAGCGCTTCCGCGAGATCCGTGCCCTCTACCAAGACGAGGGGGCGTGGACGTGGAGCGACACCTACCTGCCTCCCAGCCCGAGCCGCTACCTGCAGGTCGTCCGGGACGGGACGGTGATGGTGACGCCGCGTCGTCTGTCCCCATCACGCCGGGCCGACATCGCCCGCCAGGTCGTCTCGCGCAAGGCCCGCTATTACGCCGGGGCGGCGCGCCGGCGGTTCTGAAGCCATGCACATCTTGATGTACGCCGAGTCGTTGCGGCCCGAGGGCGGCCTCGAGATCTCCAGCGCCCAGATCGCCGAGGCGCTGGTCCGTCGCGGACACACCCTCGACGTGCTCTACGAGATCGGCGGCGACCTGCACGCCCACTACGCCTCGTTGTCGGAGTCGGTGACCCGGCGCTGGATGTCGTTCGACGCCCTGTCGGTGACCGACGCTCTGCGCATCCTCCCCGCCGTCGCCACCGGCATCCGCCGTCGTCCCGACGTGATCTACGGCCACCGGTTCCGCGACGTGGTGTGCGGGCGCCTGACCGGCCGCGTGGCGGGCGCGCCCATCGTGTGCCACCTGCGCGACGTCTACCCCGACGTGGCCGTCCGTCGTCTGGCCTCGTGGGGGGACCGCTTCATCGCCATCTCGCACGCCACCCGTGACCACTGGGTGGGCGAGGGGCTCGACGCCCGGCGTGTCGACGTGGTGCACTCGGGCATCGACTCGGCCAAGTACCCGGCCGGTGGCCTCGAGGAGCGGCGAGCCGCCCGCTGCGCCCTGGACCTCCCCCCCGACGCCTTCGTGGCCGCCTACTACGGGCGCCTCGACGCCGACAAGGGGATCGACGTCCTCCTCGAGGCGTGGCGCCGCCTGGGCATGGCCCCCGAGCGGGCGCGCCTGGTGCTGCAGGGCAAGCCGGTCCTGGCCGAGGATCCCGAGGCCCTCATGGCGCTGTTCCAGCACGAGGCCCCGCCGGGGTGCCACTGGCTGCCCATGGGCGACGACGTCGTGACGCTGCTCCACGCGGCCGACGTCGTGGTCCTGGCGTCGCGCACCGAGGGGCTCCCCCGCACCGTGCTCGAGGGCATGGCGTCGGGGCGGCCCGTGGTGGCGACGAGCGTGGGGGGGACGCCCGAGATCCTCACGGGGCCCTTCGCCCGCTTCCTGGTCGACAGCGACGACCCCGCCGGGCTGGCCGAGCGCCTGGAGGCGGTGGCCGACTGGCGTCGACGGGAGCCCCAGCTGGGCCGGGCGTGCGCCGAGCACATCCGCACCCACTTCAACCTGGACGTGGCCTCCGCCCGGATCGAGGGCGTCCTGGCCGACGCGGCGGCCCGGGGGCCCCGCGCCCTCATCCCCCGGCGCCGGGCCCGCGCCCGGAGGGGCTCCTCGCCGGTGGGGGCACAGGCCGCCCAGGCGCCGCTGGGCGACTGACGCAGATCGGATCCGACCCGCCGGATCAGGTCAGAGTCAGAGCTGCTCGACGTTGGGCCCGCTCAGCCGGTTGCGGGTGTCGAGGACGTAGGGCGCCGCCCCCACGATGGCGTCGAAGTCGAACTGGTCGTGGTCGGTCACCACGACCACGGCATGGGCGGCGGCCGCCTCGGCGGCGGTGGCGTCCACCAGGCTGACACGGGGGTCGAGCGCCAGGTCCCGGACGTGGGGATCGGCGGCGCGCACCTCGGCCCCCAGCGCGGCCAGGCGCTCCACCACCACCAGCGCCGGGGACTCGCGGGCATCGGCGGTGTTGCGCTTGTAGGCCAGGCCCAGCACCAGGACCCGGCTGCCGCGCAGGGCCCGTCCCCGCTCGTTGAGCGCCAGCATGAGCCGGCGCACCACGTAGTCGGGCATGTGCTCGTTGATGTCGTTGGCGAGCTCGATGAAGCGGAAGCTCTGGCCGATGCTGCGGCGCACCTTCCAGGACAGGTAGGAGGGGTCGATGGGCAGGCAGTGCCCGCCCACCCCGGGTCCGGGGCGGAAGGGCATGAAGCCGAAGGGCTTGGTCGACGCCGCGTCGATCGCCTCCCACACGTCGACCCCGAGCTCGTTGGCGAACATGGCGAGCTCGTTGACCAGCGCGATGTTCACGTGCCGGAAGGTGTTCTCGAGCAGCTTCACCAGCTCGGCCACCTCGGTGCTCGACACCGGCACGGTCGTCTCGCACAGGCGACCGTAGAACTCCTGGACCGCCTTGAGCGAGGCGTCGTCGATGCCCGACACCACCTTGGGGGTGTTGACCACGTTCCAGGAATCGCTGCCGGGGTCGATGCGCTCGGGGCTGTAGCCGAGGTGGAAGTCGATGCCCGCGGTCAGCCCGGAGCCCTCCTCGAGGATGTCGCGCACGAGCTCCGTCGTGGTGCCCGGGTAGGTCGTGGACTCGAGCACGACGGTCGCCTCGGGGCGCAGGAAGCGTGCCAGGGTGCGCGCCGAGCCCTCGATGTAGGACAGGTCGGGCACGCCCTCGCGCAGGGGGGTGGGCACGGTGATGACGGCGATGTCGAACCCCGCGCACGCCTTGGGCTCGGCCGTGGGCGTGTAGCGGCCGGTGGCCTGGCAGGCGGCCAGCCGGGCGTCGGTGACGTCCTCGATGTAGGACTCGTTGCGCTGCAGGCGGGTGATGCGGGACTCGTCGGTGTCGAGGCCGACGACGTCGTACCCGACGTCCACGGCACGAAGGGCCAGCGCCAGGCCCACATAGCCCTGGCCCACGATCACGGCTCGTTCGGTGCGGCTGCTCATGCCATCGTCTCTCTGCGGGGCGACGGGGTGCGCCCCTTCGCGACCTCATCGAGCGTAGTGGGCCTCCCGGCGCTATCTCGGGCGCACGACGAGGTTCCCGGGCCCGGTCTCGGCCCGGGGGGCACCCCGCCGGGCGGGGTCAGAGCGCGGCGCGGACGGCGTCGAGGGACAGCTCGGCCGTCACCCGCTCCCCGCACTGGGCGCAGTCGCGGGTGTGGCGCCACGAGCGCAGCAGGCGGGACCCCTCGGCGTTGAGCACCACGATGAAGCCCTCGGAGCCCGGGTCGATCTCCAGCCGGTGGTACGGCCGCCACGCCGTGGCCGTGGCGTGGTGCCCGACGTCGACGCCCTTGAGGACCCGGCGGAAGCGCTTGCCCTCGGTGTCGAAGAGCCAGGTGCTGTTGCACGACTCCAGGATCATCGGTTCCACAACACCATTCTCGGCGCCCAACCTGGCAGGACCCTCGGAACGGGGTTGCGATCTCGTGACGAATGCCGGACGGCGACGGCCGCAGCCGGTCGCCTCGTCGGGACCAGCTACGGGCGGGTGCTCGACGCGCCGACCCTGGGCTCGGCCGGGCGCCGACCGCCCGAGGTGCGCCCGAAGAGCACCCACTCGCTCACCGTGGGGACGACGAGCTCCCGCGACCGGTGGGCGAAGAGCTCGTGGTCGATGCCGGGCACCACCTCCAGCCGGAAGTGCGCCGAGCGCGCCAGGCGCCGCATGGCGGCGCCCTCTCCCCGGGTGAGCGTGCGCGCCTCGGTCGGCCCGCACACGATGTAGGTGTCCACCTGGTGCTCGACCAACCGCTCGAGGACGCGGGTGGGAGGGCTCGCCACCGCCACCCGGTTGATGAGCCACCACGTGGCGTCGGGGAGGCGGTCGATGACGGCCCCGATCCGGTCGTGGGCGGGCAGCGCCCGCACCCAGCGTCGCCGGGCCGTGGTCGCCTGGCGGCGCGGGTCGACGGCGGGTGTGCGGCCCTCGCGTTCGGCGACGGTGCGGCGGATCTCGGCCGGCTTGGCCGTGAGGATGGGGTTGATGAGGCACACCCGACCCACGCCGAGGGCGATGCCGGCCTCGACGGAGTGGTACCCGCCGGCGCACAACCCGGTGAACACGACGTCTCGGGCCGAATGGGGTGCCAGCTCGTCCAACACCGCGACGAGGTCGTCGAAGGCCTCGCCGGGGTACATGATGTCCTCGCGCTGGCCGGGGCGCGTCGGGCTGTCACCGAGCCCGCTCAGGTCGAAGCGCAGGACGCGCGCACCCATGGCGGCCCATCGCCGGGCGAGGTCCACCCACAGGCGCGACGGCCCCACGTGGTCGATGAGCCCGGCGTTGAGGAGGACGATCCACGACGGGCCGCCCCCGGCCCCGTCGGCCCGGGGCTCGAGGGGCTCGGTGGTGATGCCGAACAGGCCCAGCGGCCCGAGACTGGTGATGCGCTCCACGAACTGGTGCCCCTGGGCGTCGGCCATGACGGCGTCGGGGCGCGCCGGCACGCGCACCGCCGCCTCGGGCCCGCCCAGCACGGCTCCCAGCCAGGAGACGATCTCGGCCATGGTGGCGAGGGGCTCGCGGACCTCCATGGGCTCGACGTCGAGGAGCAGGTCCTGCCCGAGGGCGTCGGACCACTCCACGTGCGCCATGGACAGGCGGGCCACCATGGCCTTGTTCTGCACGCGGTCGGGGCGGCTGAGCACCAGGACGCGCGAGGCCAGGGGGCCCTCGGTGGCCGCCACCGACAGCTCCGACAGCTGGGCCACGGTGTCGGCCTGGTACACGATCCCGGGGACCTCGATCGACCCGTCCCCGCCCTGCTCGGCGCCCTCCTCGGCGTGGTCGGCGCCCAGGCTGACGGCGCCGAGGGCCCGCTGCTCGCGCAGGTAGACACGCCCCGAGGCACACGCGTCCCACAGGACGAGCGCCGCCACCCCGGCGTCCTGGGCCGCCGCGTGCGCGGCCAGGATGGCGCCCACCCGCAGCCCCACCAGGGCGACGTCGGACACCCCCGCCTCACGCACGAGGTCCACGGCGGCGCGCACCGACTGCACCCAGGCCTCGACGCGACCGGGGTCGGCCTCGTCCCCCGACGAGTCGCCGGTGCCGTGGTAGTCGAAGCGCACCACCACGAGGCCGGCCGCCTCGAGGCGCTCGGCCAGGTGGCGGTAGGAGCGGTGGGCACAGACACCTTCGAGACCCAGCGCCGGGCACAGCACCACGCCCCCCCGGGCCCGCTCCGGCTCCGGGACGTGCACCCACCCGAAGAGCGGCCGCTCCGGCGTGCCGAACCACACGGCGCGCGCCGTCACAGCCTCACCGCCTGGCTCGATGGATGTCGTGCGATGACGTCCGCCCCCGTCTGCACCTTCGGCTGCACCTTCTGTCGCGGACTGCCGGTCATGCTAGCCACGCCCCGCGCCGTCGTGCGGGCGCGCACTACCTGTGGCGGGTACCGACGAGCGCGCCGGGCCCGAGACCCGGCGCCGCCACCCGGCCTTCAGCCGGCTCTCAGTCGCCATAGCGCTTGACGAGGATGCCCACGGCGGTGTCCCAGGCCTCCTCCAGGTGCTCGAAGGGAGCGCCCACGTCGACGCGCCGGCCGCGCGCGGCGCGCGCCAGCGTGAACTGGAGGCTCTTGGCCGTCTCGGCGATGGCCCGGAACGCCGTCTCCGCCTCCTGCAGCCCCCCGCCGTCGTGGGTGTCCAGCCAACGGACGAACTCGGCGGCGAGCTCGGCGTTGGCCCCGCACTGGCGGCAGGTGCCGAAGGCGTAGGAGTGGAAGGAGGCGTCCTCCTGGGTGACGAGCCACGGCAGGTCGGATTCCAGCCGGGCCCGGAACCTCGGCATGGGATTGGTGGCC
>DATJBC010000002.1:0-29305 GCA_035515515.1 Acidimicrobiales bacterium | reverse complement strand
CTGGCCCAAGATCTCCGACGCCATCGGGCGTCTCGGCGACGCCCCCATCTACATCGACGACAACCCGAACCTCACCGTGATGGACATCCGGGCCAAGGCGCGCCGCCTCAAGGCGCGCGACGGGCTCGGCCTGGTCGTCGTGGACTACCTCCAGCTCATGAGCGGCCATGCCAAGAGCCGCGCCGAGAACCGGCAGGTCGAGGTGTCCGAGATCAGCCGGGGGCTCAAGGTGCTGGCCCGCGAGCTCGACATCCCGGTCATCGCCCTGTCGCAGCTGTCGCGCAACCTCGAGATGCGTCAGGACAAGCGGCCCGTCCTGGCCGACCTGCGCGAGTCGGGGTGCCTCACGGCCGACACCCGCGTCACCCGGGCCGACACCGGCCAGGAGGTGAGCTTCGGCTCGCTGCTCCTGGAGGGGGCCACCGACGTGCCGGTGTGGAGCCTCGACGACGACCTCAAGGTGGTGGAGGCCCGCATGCGCTCGGTCTTCCCGAGCGGCACCAAGCCCGTCTTCGAGCTCCGCCTGGCGTCGGGGCGGCGCGTGACGGCCAGCGCCAACCACCCCTTCCGCACCCCCGCGGGGTGGCGGCCCGTGGAGGACCTCGCCCCCGGCGACGCCCTGGCCACGCCGGGCCGGCTCCCCGAACCCACCGCCCCCCGGCCCCGCCCCGTGGGCCAGATCGTGCGCCTGGCCGAGCTCCTGGGGGCGGGCGCCATGCACCGCGACGGCATGCCCCTCCCCCGCAGCGTGTTCGCCCTGCCCACCGACCAGCTGGCCCTGTTCCTGCGCCACCTGTGGACCGCGGCGGGCGCGCTGTGCCCCGACCGCCGTCGCGCCCGGGTGCGCTGCGCCCTGAGCACGGCCAGCCGGTCCATGGCCGGCGACCTCCAGAGCCTCCTGCTGCGTTTCGCCGTGGCCAGCCGCCTGACGGCGACCGACGCCCCCGACGGCCGCAGCACCTACCACCTGTCGGTGGTCGAGCCCGACTCGCAGCTGCGCTTCCTGGTCGACGTGGGCGTGGGCGGCGCCCAGGAGCCGGCGTGGTGCGCGGCCGTCGACATCCTGACCTCCACGGGGACCTGGGCCTGCGCCCCGGCCGCCCCCTGGCGAGGGACCCGGGAAGCCCCCCGGCCGGTGGGGGCACACGTCGGGGAGGTGCCGTCGGCGCCGCCGCGGGCCCCGCTGGCGGTCCTCGAGCACCCCAGCGTGCCCGGGAGCGACGGCACCGAGGTGTTCTGGGACCAGCTGGTGGCCGTGGTGGAGAGGGGCGAGGCCCCCGTCTACGACGCCACGGTGCCCGGCACCCACAACTTCCTGGCCAACGGCGTGGTGGCCCACAACTCCATCGAGCAGGACGCCGACGTGGTGCTGTTCATCTACCGCGACGAGCTCTACAACCCCGAGTCCACCGACCGCGGCGCGGCCGAGATCATCATCGCCAAGCACCGCAACGGGCCCACGGGCGTGACCCAGCTCGCCTTCGTGGACCGCTACACGCGGTTCGCGTCCATCGCCAGGGTCTGATCGCCCGCCCCGGCCGGTCCGCCGTCGGCCGGACCGGGCTCGTCGGCGCCGCGGTCGCCCGGGGCGGCGTCGTCCCGCCGCGCGCCGCGCGCGCCGTCGTCACCGGGCGGGGCGGTGCCCGCCACCGGGATCCGCACCCAGAACGTCGCCCCCGGCGCGCCGGCGTCGTCGGTCACCGGCGACGCCACGCCGGCGGTCCCCCGGTGGGCGTGGGCGATGGCCGACACGATGGTGAGCCCCAGGCCCGCGCCCCCCGTGGCCCGGGCCCGCATCGGGTCGGCGCGCCGGAAGGGCTCGAAGATGTTGGCCTGCTCCCCGGGCGGGACGCCGGGGCCGTGGTCGGTGACCTCCAGGCGCACCTGCGCTCCGTCGCCGTGCAGGCGGACGTCGATGGCCGTGCCCGCCGGCGTGTGCTGGACGGCGTTGGCCAGGAGGTTGTCGGCCACCTGGCGCAGGCGGTCGGCGTCCCCGAGCACCGTGCCGGCCCCGGTCACCTCCAGGCTGACGGTGCGCTCGGGCGCGCTCACCCGGGCCGCGTCCACGGCCCGCCGCACCACGTCGGCGAGGTCCACGGGCTCGAGGGTGAGGGGTCGCTGGCGGTCGAGGCGGGCCAACAGGAGCAGGTCGTCGACGAGCACGCTCATGCGGTTGGCCTCCTCTCGGATGTGGCGCATGGAGGTGGCCAGGTCCTCGGGCCGGTCGCGCGCGCCGCGGTCGAAGAGCTCGGCGTAGCCCCGGATCGACGTGAGGGGGGTGCGCAGCTCGTGCGAGGCGTCGGCCAGGAACCGCCGCAGCCGGTCCTCCGACGCGGCGCGCGCCGCGAAGGCGCCCTCGATCCCGCTCAGCATGGTGTTGAGCGCCTGGCCGAGCTGCCCGACCTCGGTGTGGGCGTCGGCGGCCTCCACCCGCTGGGAGAGGTCGCCGGCGGCGATGGCCCCGGCCGTGGCCGTCATCTCGTCGAGGGGGCGCAGCCCGCGCCGCACCACCCACCACGCCACCGCCCCCAGGCCCACCAGCACCGCCGCCGACACGAGCATTTCGATGAGCACGAGGCGGTCGAGGGTGTGGTGCAGGTCGTTCAGGGGGATGGCGACCACCACCGTGCCCGAGGCGCCCCCCCCGATGTCCAGCGGCTCGGCGAGGACCCGGTACTCGACGGGGGACGAGCCGCCGCTCTGCGCGTTGAACAGCACCGACGTCGACGAGGCGCTGCCCGACCCCGGCAGCTGGAGGGGCAGCGCCGGCGGGGCCAGCGGGTACGCCTCCTCGGCGCCGTAGACGTTGCCGCTGCGGTCCCGCACCTGGACCCACAGCCCCGGCGGCGGGACGACGCGCGCCCGCCCGAAGGGTCGGTTCAGGGCGTCGGCCACCTGGGTGCCGATGGGGATGGCGTCGTCCTGGAGCTGGGAGTCGACCTGCGAGAACAGGTACGACCGCAGCGAGGCGTAGGTGGCCACGTCCGCCGCCACCAGGCCCACGCCCATGATGCCGAGCAGGACGAGCAGCAGCCGGAGCCGCAGGGTCACGGGGCGTGCTCCGGCGCGGGGCGCAGGCAGTAGCCCACGCCGCGGATGGTGTGGATCAGGCGGGGGCCGAGCGTGTCGATCTTCTTGCGCAGGTAGCTGATGTAGATCTCCACCACGTTGGCGTTGCCGTCGAAGTCGTAGTTCCACACGCGGTCGAGGATCTGCGACTTCGAGACGACGCGCCCGCTGTTGAGCATGAGGTAGTGCAGCAGCTTGAACTCGGTCGGCGTGAGGTCGACGGCGGTCGAGCCCCGGTAGACCTCGTGGCTCTCCTCGTCGAGGCGCAGGTCGCTCACCACCAGGCGCCCGTCGTCACCCTCGCCGTGGACGCGCCGCAGGATGGCGCGCACCCGCACGATGAGCTCCTCCACGCTGAAGGGCTTGGTCATGTAGTCGTCGCCACCCAGGGTGAAGCCCCGCAGCTTGTCGTCGAGGGTGTCGCGTGCGGTGAGGAACAGCACGGGCATGCGGCCCCCGATGCGGTCCCGGCCCATCCGCTCCAGGACGTCGAACCCGCTCAGGTCGGGGAGCATGACGTCGAGCACGACCAGGTGCGGCCGGAAGCGGGCCATGGCGCTCAGGGCGTCGCGGCCCAGGTGGGCGACCTCGACCTCCATGCCCTCGTAGCGGAGGGCCATGGACAACAGGTCGGTGATGCTGGGCTCGTCGTCGACGACCAGGATGCGGGCGGGCTCCCCCATAGGACGAGACCAGCGTGGACCCTCAGCCTGTGGGTTTCCTGTGCGTTTTCCTGGCGGGCGCGGAGGGCCCGGCGGCGGCGGGGGCCCGATCAGATCAGAAGCCGGCGGCGCGCCCGGGGACCTCGGGGAGCGAGGCACCCGACCGGCGCAGGACCTCGGCCCACGTCGAGCCCGACACCCGGGGGGCGAGGGGGGTGACCACGGCGCCGGCGCCGGCGCGGGCCGGGGCCGCGCTGGCCACCTCGGCCAGGGCCTCCTCGATCAGCCGCACGATCTCGTCGCACCGGTCACCCAGGCTCATGGTGGCCCTCCTCTCCGGTGACCACATCGGCCCCGGCCCCTTCTCGCTGAAGGCACACGGGCCATACCCCCGCCCCAGGCAGGCCCCACGTCCTTCTGCGCGCGCTCCGTGCCCAATGGCGCGCCACGGAAGGTGGCGGCCAGGCACCGGCCCCGGGCGCGGGGCGGGCCGAGTGGCGCGGCGGGGCCCGACAGGGTGAGAGTCGGGCCGGTGGAGGACGCCGACCACGACAGCGCGGCGCGGGTGGCCATCCGGGCCCTGGCCGACGCCTACGCCCACCACGTCGACGCCCGGGACTGCGAGGCCGTGGCCGCGCTCTTCGGCGCCCAGGGACGGCTCGTCGCCCACTTCCACCGCGGCCCCGGCGGGGCCCCCGTGGTCCGTCAGGGACGGGCGGCCATCGTCGACGCCCTGGAGGAGGGCCTGGCCCGCTACGAGCGCACCACGCACGTGGTGGGCGGCCAGGTCCTCGACGTCGACGCCGACGGGCGCCGCGCCCGGGGGGAGACGGTGTGCCTGGCGCACCACGTCTACCGGCGCGGCGCCGAGCGCCGCCTGTTGGTGATGGCGGTTCGCTACGAGGACGACTACGTCTACGAGGCCGGGGTGTGGCGGTTCTCGTCGCGCCAGCTCCGTCTGGACTGGCGCGACGACCGTCCGTTGTCCGAGGGCGGGACGCCCCCCGGGGGAAGGAGCACCAGGTGAGCACGATCAAGGTGGCGGCGCTGCCGCCCGTGCGGGCGGGCGTGTGCGCCGACCCCGAGTGGATGGCGGGCTTCGCCACCCACGTCGAGGCGCTCGGCTTCGAGTCCGTCGTCGTGGTCGAGCACCCCCTGGTCATCGGCGGCTACACGAGCCGCTACCCCTACGCCGAGTCGGGGCGCATGCCGCTGCCCGACGACTGCGCCATCCCCGACCCCGTCGACACCCTCGCCTTCCTGGCCGGCGTCACCACCACGCTGGGTCTGTCCACCGGGGTGCTCGTGCTCCCCGCGCACCACCCGGTGGTGATGGCCAAGCGCCTGGCCACCGTGGACCGCCTGTCGCGGGGGCGGGTGCGGATCTGCATCGGGGTGGGGTGGATGCGCGAGGAGCTCGAGGCGTGCGGCACCGACTTCGCCACCCGGGGGCGGCGCACCGACGAGTGCATCGATGTCATGCGCGCCCTGTGGGCCGACACCGAGCCCGAGGGGGCCAGCTTCGCCGGGGAGTTCTTCGCCTTCTCCCACGCGCACACCCACCCCAAGCCCTGGCGCCCCGGAGGGGTGCCCATCCACGTCGGCGGCCACAGCCCGGCCTCCATCCGGCGCGCGGCGCGGCGCGGGGACGGCTGGCAGCCGCTCGGGCTGTGGGGCGAGCCCCTCGTCGACGCCCTGGCGGCGCTGCGGCGGGAGGCCGAGGCGGCCGGGCGCGACCCCGGCGCGCTGGAGCTGACCATCAGCACCCAGTCCCGCCAGGCCACCCCCGAGACCCTGGCCAAGCTCGTCGCCCTGGGCGTCGACCGGGTCGTGGTGACGTGCGGGCACGCCGAGCTGTCGGCGGCGCGCGACGAGATGGCGCAGGTGGCCGCCAACCTGTCGCTGGCGCCCCCCGCCTGAGGGCCCCCCGCCCCCGGGCGCCCGACAGCCACCGCAGGTCGCGCCGGCGGCGCGCCCTCGAGCCGTAGTGTCGTCGCCGTGTGGCGCGACGTGCTCGGCCTCGACGACGTGCGCCGGGCCGCGCAGCGCCTGGCCCCGGTGGGGGTGCTCACGCCGCTCCAGCGCAACGAGCGCCTGTCGGCCGCGGCGGGCGCCGAGGTGCACCTCAAGCGCGAGGACCTCCAGGTGGTGCGCTCCTACAAGATCAGGGGCGCCTACAACTTCATCGCCGGGATGGCCCCCGAGGCCCTCGAGGCCGGGGTGGTGTGCGCCAGCGCCGGCAACCACGCCCAGGGCGTGGCCTGGAGCTGCCGGCACCTCGGCGTGCGGGGCGCGGTGTTCCTGCCCCGGCGCACGCCGCGCCAGAAGGTGGCCCGCATCCGGGCGCTGGCCGGCGAGCTCGTGGACCTGCGCTTCGCGGGCGACACCTTCGACGACGCCAACGCGGCGGCCGCCGAGCACGCCGCCGCCACGGGGGCGACGGTGGTGCCCACCTTCGACCATCCCGCCACCATCGCCGGCCAGGGCACCATCGCCCTCGAGGTCGTCGACCAGCTGGGCGCGCCACCCGACGTCATGGTGGTCCCCGTAGGCGGGGGCGGGCTCGTGTCGGGGATCGCCGTGGCTCTCGACGGGCTGGGGGCGCCCACCGAGGTGCTGGGTGCGCAGCCCGCCGGGGCGCCCGCCATGGTGCGGTCGCTCGAGGCGGGCGAGCTGCGCAGCGCGGAGATCGAGGACGGCTTCGTCGACGGCGCCGCCGTGCGCACCCCCGGCGCGCTGACCTTCGCCATCGTGCGCGACCTGGTGTCCGCCGTGGGCCTGGTCCCCGAGGGCGCCGTGTGCACCGAGCAGCTCGACCTCTACCAGGTGGACGGCATCGTCGCCGAGCCCGCGGGGGCGCTCGCCTCGGCGGCGTTGGTGACGGGCGCCCTCCCCCGGCTCGCCGGGGCGCTGGCGGGGCGCACCGTGGTGTGCGTGCTGAGCGGCGGGAACAACGACGTGACCCGCTACGACGAGATCATCGAGCGCAGCCTGGTGCACCAGGGGCTCAAGCACTACTTCATCGTCGACTTCCCCCAGCGGCCCGGCGCCCTGCGGGGCTTCCTCGACGAGTGCCTCGGCCCCAGCGACGACATCGTGCTGTTCGAGTACATGAAGAAGAACGACCGCGAGTTCGGCCCGGCCCTGGTCGGCATCGAGCTGGCCGAGCGGGACAATCTGGCGCCGCTCCTGGAGCGCATCGAGGCCTCGGGGTTGGGCGTCGAGCGCCTGCCCCCCGACAGCCCCATGTTCCGCCTCCTCGTCTGAGCGAACTGGCGGCCCGCCTAGAGGTTGAGGTCCTTCTTGGGCCGGACCACGAGCTCGGCCAGATGGACGCCGGCCGGCCGGGTGATGGCCCACAGCACGGCGTCGGCGACGTCCTCGGGGGCGCACAGGTGGTCGGCCATCATGCGCTGCGCCTGCGCCAGGGCCTCGTCGGGGAGGCGCTGGCCCTGGGTGAAGTCCCCCGCCACCTCGCCCCCCATCGTCCCCACCAGCAGCTCCAGCACGGCGGGGTCGAAGTTGCGGGCGAAGCTGGTGGCGATGGCGCCCGGCATGATCGACACGACCTTGATGGGCTCGTCCTGGAGCTCGCGCCGCAGCGTCTCGTTGATGCAGCGCACGGCGTGCTTGGTGGCGCCGTAGACGCCCGACGCCGGCTGCAGCGACGCCACCGACGAGATGTTCACGATGTGGCCCTCGGCGCCGCAGGCGCGCATGGCCCGCACCGCCGCCTGCGATCCCACCAAGAGGGCGAAGACGTTGGTCTCGAGCATGGTGCGCCAGTGCTCGGGCTCGGCGTCGACGATCGTCCCCGGGTAGCTCACCCCGGCGTTGTTGACCATGACGTCGAGGCGCCCGGTGGCGTCGACCGCCCGGTCCACCAGGGCGCGCGCCTCGGGCACGGCGCGCACGTCGTGGACGTGGGCCTCGCCGCTGCCGCCCGCGGCGGTGATGCGCGCCACGGACTCCTCCATGGCGTCGCGCGTGCGCCCCCCCAGCACGACGTGGGCGCCGGCCGCCCCCAGCCTCTCGGCGATGGCGCGGCCGATGCCGCTCGAGGCACCCGTGACCACCACGGTGCGGCCCGACAGAGAGGGGGAGGACGGGCCGGCGGTCATGGCGGCTCCTTGGCTGGAGGTGGCTGAGGCGGCGCACACCCTAGCGGCGCGACGGGCGCGTCCTGCGGTGCCGCCGGCCGCCCGCCCCGAGGCCGCGCCCGGGCCGGTTCGTCGGGGCGAGGCGGCGCTCGGTACGATGCCGCCGTGAGCGACCTGGTGCCCGCCGGCGCCGACCCCGCGGGGACACCCGGGCCGTCGGCGCCCGTCACGACCGGCGTTGCCCCCGCCCAGGGACGCCTCTCGGCGTGGGTGGAGGTGCTGCGCACGACCAACCCGCCCACGGGCCGCCCCCTCGACCCCGTGTCGCGCTGGCTCGTGCTCACGCGCGCCGCGGTGCTGCCCATGACGCTGGTGGCCGGGGCGGTGGCCACCTTGCTGGCCGTGCGCCGCCACGGGCTGTCCCCGGGCCTGCTCCTGCTGGCCTTCGCCGGCCTCGTGCTGGCGCACGTGGCCAACAACCTCATGAACGACCTCTTCGACGCGGCCGTGGGCTCCGACACCGAGTCCTACCCGCGCGCGCTGTACGCGCCGCACCCGGTGTTGTCGGGGATGGTCACCCGGGGCCGCCTGGCGCGCGCCGCCCTGGTGGTGAACGTCCTCGACCTCGCCATCCTGGTGGTGCTGGCCGCCTACCGGGGCTGGCCGGTGGTGGCCTTCGCCCTGGCCGGCTTCGCCCTGTCGGTGGCCTACACGGCGCCCCCCCTGCGCCTCAAGCAGCGGGGGCTGGGCGAGCCCGACGTGTTCGTGGTGTGGGGGCCCCTCATGGTGTGCGGGACCTACTACGCCGCGCTGGGACGGCTGCCCTGGGAGGTGGTGGCCGCCTCGGTCCCCTACGGCCTGCTGTGCACGGCGGTGCTCATGGGCAAGCACATCGACAAGGCGCCCTTCGACGAGCCCCTCGGCATCCGCACGCTGCCCGTGGTCCTCGGTGAGCGCCGGGCGCGGGCCGCCACCGTCGGGCTCATGGTGGCGTTCTACGTGGCGGTGGTGGCGTGCGTGGCCGTGCGGGCGCTGCCCTGGCCGGCGCTGCTCAGCGTGGGGGCGCTCCCCAAGCTCGTCCAGGCGTGGCAGGCCTTCAGCCGGCCCAAGCCGGCCGAGCCCCCGGCGCGCTTCCCGGTGTGGCCGCTGTGGTTCGCCGCCATCGCCTTCGTCCACACCCGCCGCGCCGGGTCGCTGCTCGTGCTGGGCCTGCTCGTGGCGGCCATCGCCAACATCCGCTGAGGGCCCGCCCGGGGCGGCCGGCGCCCTCGGGCGCGGACCTGCGTCCCCGGGGGGCGAGCGGGCTAGGGATCCCGGGCTGCCGTGCAGGACCGGCGGTAGCGGACCTCGGCGGCGGGCCCGGGCCCGTCGGGCGTGACCCCGGGGACGAGCACCCAGCCCCTGCTCTCGTAGAACCGTCGCCCCCGCAGGTTGTCCTCGAGCACCCACAGTCCCGCCAGGCGGAACCCGCGAGCCTCGAGCAGCTGCATGGCCTCGTCGTGCAGCCGCCCCCCGACGCCGGTGCCCCAACGCCGCGGGGCGACGTGGAGCCGCCGCAGCTGCCCCTCACCGGGGAAGTCCGGGTCGGGCCGGACGGTGACGGTCCCCACGACCGCTCCGGCCTCCTCGGCGACCAGCGTCGTGGCGGCGCGCTGTGTCAGCTCCCGTGCCCACGCCGCGCCCAGCTCCTCGATCGTCGGCACCGGCGCGGCCTCGGGGAAGATCCCGGCGTACCCCGTCACGGCCGCGTCGAGGTGCACGGCGGCCACGGCCGGCAGATCACCGGGCAGCGCCTCTCGCACGTGGACGTCGGTCATCCCGGCGCCGGGCTGGACGGTCGCCGGGGCCGGAGGCCGCCCTCAGCCCTTCTGGCTCCGCACGTACTCCGCCGTGCCGGCCAGGAACCCGGCCACGTCCCCGGCCTTTCCCGAGGCGATGCCGGCGAACCACTCGGGCACGTACACCTGGGCCGCCTCGGCGCGCAGGGCGTCGAGGATGGCGGTCACCGCCTCCTCCACGGGGATGGCCTCCACCGAGGCGACCATGGGCTCGTTGTCGGGGAGGGTGAAGAGCTCGGTGTCGACCACGCCGGGGTAGACGACCATGACCTTCACGCCGGTGTCCCACAGGTCGACGGCCATGGACTCGGAGAACACCGCCAGGGCGGCCTTCGACGCCGAGTAGCACGCCTCTCCGGGCGGGCTCAGCGTGGCGGCCACCGACGCCACGTTGACGATGCGCCCCTCGCCTCGTTCGAGCATCTGCGGCAACAGCGCCAGCGTGAGGCGGACCGGGCTGGAGTAGTTGATGTGCATGACGGCGTCCACGGTGGCGGCGTCGAGCCGGGTGACGTGGCGGCGCTTGGGGATGCCGGCGTTGTTGACGAGGACGTCGACGCCGCCCATCTCGTCGAGAGCCGCCGCGGCCAGGGCGTCGACGGCGGCGGGGTCGGCGAGGTCGGTGACCCACATCCGCGACTGCGGCGCATGGGCGCGGCAGCGCTCGAGCACCTCGGCCAGCCGCTCGGCGCGCCGGGCACAGATCCCCACCGTGGCCCCCGCCCGGGCGAACCCCTCGGCCAGGCCGGCCCCGATGCCCGAGGACGCGCCCGTCACCAGCACCGTGCGTCCCGCCAGTTCGTAGCCCACGGCGTCACCCTCCCCGTCGATCGCGCGGGCCGAGCGTACGACGGACGGCGCCCCGCCGCGGGCCGGCGCGCATTCGTTGACTCCGCCGCGCCCGGCTCCGAGAATGGGCCGATGCCGAGCGCCCTGTCACAGGCGACGGACCTCCCGACGCCTGCGACCGCTCCCCCCCGCGCCCGGTGACGGACCCCGGGGGGGTGCCCGCGGGACGGCCCGGGGCCCGGCTGCTGCGCCACGCGCAGTGGGACCTTCCCGAGGCGGTCGTGGTCGTCGTGCTCGTGGGACTGGGGCTCCTGGTGGTGGCGGGTGTCGTCGCCGGCCTGGTGGAGGGGGTGGGCGGCCCTGCCGGGCTGACCGGCGACCAGTCGGCGGCCTCGGCGCTGGCGAGCGCCACGGGATGGGCCGTCCCCGTCTACGCCTTCGTGGCGCTGGCCGCCACGGGCCTGCTGTGGTGGGAGGTGCACACCGCCACGGCCGTCGTGGACGGGGCGCTCGCCCTCGACGAGGACCGCGGGGACGCCGCCGACGGCGGGGACGACCGTCGCGTGCTGGCCGCCTTCGACCACCTCCTGCGGGCGCGCACGCTGGCCACGGCGACCGTGCCCGTGCTCATGGCCCTGGTCCTGGGCGCCCTGGGGGCGGTGGCGGGCAGCTTCCTCGCCTACCGGGGCTCGCCCGCCCCCGCGGGCGGCTCCGCCTGGTCGGAGCACGCCCTGGTGCTGGGGTCGGGGGCGGCGGTGTGGGTCGTCGCCGGGGCGGGCCTGGTGGTGGCCCTGCACCTGCGCACCCAGGTCGCCCACGAATTCGCCCGCGCCGAGCACGCCGCCGCCCGCGAGCGGGGCCTCGACCGGGCGCCCGACGCCGGCGGCGCGGGTGGGGCCTGATCCCCGGGCCGTGCCGGGTCGGGCCGCTCAGCGCCCCAGGCGGAAGGCGGTCACGGGGCCGGGGTAGCCCTTGAGCTGAAGCGGCGCCACGGCCTCGAAGCGAAACCCCCCGTGCTGCGCGGCCGTCCGCACGTCGGCCGACACCAGCGCGCTGGCGGGGCGGGCCTCGGCCACCAGGCGGGCGGCCAGGTTGACGTCGGGCCCGTAGATGTCGCCCAGCACCGACACCATCTCGCCCACGGCGAGCCCGACGCGCACCGGCGCCAGGGCGTCCCCCGCGGCGTCGACGAGGTCAAGGGCGATGCGACAGGCGTCGACGGGGTCCTCGGTGACGAACATGGCCTCGTCGCCGATGGTCTTCACGATCTGTCCGTTGCCGGCGGCCACGACGTCGGCGGTGCGGGTGTCGAAGTCGACCAGCACCCTGGTGAGCTCGCGCACCGTCAGCCGCGACGTCGACGCCGTGTAGCCCACCAGGTCGACGAAGCCCACGGTGCGGGGCAGCATGACGGCCGAGCGGTCCTCGTCGACCCACCACATGCGCTCGGCCACCGCCACGATCTGCCGGCGCAGGGCGGCATCGAGGGTGCCCACGAACACCGGCAGGAGCGTCCGCGCCAGCTCCGCGTACTCCTTCACGACGTCCACGTAGCGCGTGCCGGCGTCCCGCCGGGGCACCTCCATGCGGAGCCGGAAGACGCCCACGAGGGTCTCGGCCACCCGCGCCATGGCGTGACCGGTGACGCGCGCCAGCTGGATCGTGGCCTCCTCGCCGAGATACTCCCGGCGGGCGGTGGCCAGGAGTCGGATGGCGTCGGCCTCGCCGGCGGTGGCCGGCTGCGAGGGGTCGGGCACGAGGCCCGCCGCCCCCAGCAGGCGCAGGGCCACGTCCCACTCCAGCCCGCACTCGGCGGCCACCTCGGCCATGGTGCGCTCCCCCCGCACCCGCAGGGTGCGGTCCAGGGCGAGCTCGCCCAGGTTGGTCGTGCACGCCACGTCGTCGACGCTGGCCCCCGCGGCGAGCACGTACCGGATGAGCTCGAGGCGCTCGGCGGCGTCGGGGGCGGCCGGGTCGTAGAGGCCGAGATGCTCCAGGTCCTCGGGGTCGGGCGCGGTGGCGTCGCTCATGGCACCAGCGTGCCCGACCGGCCTGCCCGGCGCGGCGGCGAACCCCCGTACGCTTCGGGACCGGGCCCCGAGGCGAGCCCGGCGAGACCGAGGAGGAGACGGTGCGGACCCAGGTCACCGACATGCTGGGCATGGAGTTCCCGATCCTCGCCTTCAGCCACTGCCGAGACGTGGTGGCGGCCGTCACCAACGCCGGCGGCTTCGGCGTCCTCGGCGCCGTGGCCCACACCCCCGAGCAGCTCGAGGTCGACCTGCGTTGGATCGAGGAGCAGACCCGGGGTGGGCCCTACGGCGTGGACCTCCTCCTGCCGGTCAGTTACGCGGGAGCCGAGCGCGGCGGCCTCGACGCCGAGGACGTGCGCCGTCTCCTGCCCCCGGCCCAGCAGGCCTTCGTCGACGACATCCTGGCGCGCTACGAGGTCCCCGAGATCCCCGACGCGCTCGAGCTCGGCCCCCAGCGCAACGTCCTCGCCAACGTGGCGGCCAAGGGCTACGCGCCGCTGTTGGACGTGGCCTTCGCCCATGACATCGCCCTGGTGGCGAGCGCCCTGGGGCCGCCGCCCCCCGCGCTCATCACCCGGGCGCACGGCGCCGGGGTGGCGGTAGCCGCCCTGGCGGGGGCGCGCGTGCACGCCGAGCGCCACGTGGCGGCGGGCGTGGACATCGTGGTGGCCCAGGGCACCGAGGCCGGGGGCCACACCGGCGAGGTGTCGACCATGGTGCTCGTGCCCGAGGTGGTGGACGCCGTGGCCCCCACCCCGGTGCTCGCCGCCGGCGGCATCGGCAACGGCCGCCAGCTGGCGGCCGCCCTCGCCCTGGGGGCGTCGGGGGTGTGGTGCGGGTCCGTGTGGCTCACCACCGAGGAGGCCGAGACGCATCCCGCCGTCAAGCAGAAGTTCGTCGCCGCCACCTCGCGCGACACGGTCCGCTCCCGTTCGCTCACCGGGAAGCCGGCCCGCATGCTGCGCACGGCGTGGACCGACGAGTGGGAGCGTGCCGACGCGCCGGAGCCGCTGCCCATGCCGCTGCAGAGCGCGTTGGTGGCCGACGCCCAGCGCCGCATCGCCCGCGCCGCCGCGCAGGAGGGGTCGGGCGCCCAGCGGCTGGCCAACTACTTCGTGGGCCAGGTCGTGGGACAGCTCGACCGCGTGCGCCCCGCCCGGCAGGTGGTGCTGGACATGATGACGGAGTACGCCGAGGTGGCCCAGCGCTTCGCCGCCCAGGTGGCGGAGGAGGCCTGAGCTCCGGCTCCGGCCGCTATGAGGCGCGCCGCGCCGTGGGGGTGAACGCCACGGGCAGGGACTCGAAGCCGACGATGAAGTTCGAGGCCCGCAGGGCGTTGCCGTCGTCCTCCAGGCGGATGTCGGGCAGCCGGTCGAGGATGCAGGTGACCATGGCGGCGATCTCGGCCCGCGCCAGGCGGTGGCCGAGGCACAGATGGGCCCCGAACCCGAAGGCCACGTGGTCGTTGGGACTGCGGTGGATGTCGAAGGACTCGGGCTCGTCGAACACCGACTCGTCGCGGTTGGCCGACGGGTACAGCAGGAGCACGTTCTGGCCCCGGCGGATGGTGCGGCCGTGCATGTCGACGTCGCACGTGGCCTGGCGGTTCATGTTCTTGATGGGCGACACCCAGCGCAGCATCTCCTCCACGGCGCCGGCCAGCAGCGCCCGGTCGGCGCGCAGCTCCTCCAGCTGCTCCGGCCGCCGCAAGAGCGCCTCCATGCCGCCGCTGATCACGTGGCGGCTCGTCTCGTCCCCCCCGACGAGCAGCAACAGCGACTCGTGCACCAGCGAGGCGTCGTCCAGGCGGTCGCCGTCCACCTCGCCCTGCACGAGCATGCCCAGCAGGTCCTCGGTGGAACCGCTGCCCCTGCGTTCCTCGATGCACCCGCGCACGTAGGTGTCCCACTCGCTGAACGCCTCGGCGGCCTTGGTGAGGGCGTCGGGGTCGCCCGACCCCTGTGACAGGAGCATGGTCTCGGACCAGTGCAGGAGGCGCTCCCAGCTCTCGGCGGGGAAGCCGAGCATGTCGGCGATCATCACCAGCGGCAGGGGGGCGGCGATGTCCGCCACGAGGTCGCACTCGCCCTTCTCGCACACGCGGTCCACGATCTCGTCGCACGCGGCCGCGATGCGCGGCTCGCGGTCGCGCACGGCGTGCGGCGTGAAGCCGGCGCTCACCAGCCGGCGCCGGCGCCGGTGCTCGGGCGCGTCCATGTCGATCATGAAGGGCATGGGCGTGTTGGGCCGCGACCCGCCGGTGCTGGTGAAGGCCTGGGGGTCCTGGCCCACGGCCCGGACGTCCTCGTAGCGGGTGATGCCCCAGATGTCGTTGGCCTCGTCGTAGTAGGCCGGGGCGTGCCGGCGCATCCAGGCGAAGGCCGGGAAGGGGTCGCGGGCGTAGAACTCGCCGGCCATCAGGTCGATGTGCGGAGCCGCCGCCTCGGTCATGCCGTTGCCTCCCCTCGAGCGTGCCATCGTGGCACCGGGGCCGGCGGGGTCACAAGGACACCGCAGGCGGGTTCACTGCGCCTCCGGCCACCCTCAGTGGCCCCTAGACACAGCCAGTGGTCGCAGCGTATAGTCGGGGCGTCGTCGGCGGCTGTCCACCGTGGGCGATGGGGGATGCGCGGGACGGGGCCGTCTCGGTGTCGAGCGGCTCCTGGGGGGGACCCGTCCCGCGACCATCCCAGGTCTGCGCCCCGCGCGCCCTGCTCCCTCTGTGAGCATGGACCCTGGTGAGAGCCCGGTTCCGCACCTTCGTCGTCCCCGGCGCGGCCGCCGCGGCCGGCTATGGGTGGTGGGCCACCGGCGTCCGCCCCTTCACCACCGCGGCCTACCTGGCCGTGGCCGTCCCCGTCGTGGTGGTGGCCGTGACCGGTTGGTGGTCCGGCCGCCACCGCCTCCCGGCGCCGCCGCCGGTGCCGGGCCTGCGGGGGGCGGCGCCGTGGCTGGCCCTGGCCCTGGCCGGGCTCGGCCTCGAGATCGCCGGCCTGGCGCTCGGAGGGCGCTCCGCCCGGCTCCCCACCCTGAGCACGGTGGTGGACCACGCCCTGGCCTGGCACGCCACCCGCCTGGCGCTCTTCGTGCTGTGGGCGGCGCTCGGGGTGGCCCTGGTCGTGGTGCGGCGCCGCACCCCGCGCGCCCGTGATCGGCGCCCCGTGATCGGCGCCCCGTGATCGGCACGGTGGCCTGGCTGGCCCTGGGGGCGGCGGCCCTGTCGTGGGCGCTCGTGTGCCGGCGCCCGGGCGCGGCCCGCCCGGGGCTCGGGGCGCTGGTGGGCGCCCTGGGGCGGCGGCTCCCGGGGTGGGTGGCCCTGGTGGCGGTGTGGGCTTTCGCCGGGTGGCACCTCTTCGCCCGCTACACGGTGCCCCGGTGAGGGGGCGGGACCGGTGGAGGTGACGGCCGCCGTATCGCCCGGGGCGTACTGGCCGTCGGTGGCCCTGGCCGCGCTGTGCTGTGCCCTGGTGTGCCGCGCCGGGCGCCGGCACCCCGGCCCGTGGCGCCCGGTGGTGGCCCGTCTCATCGGGGCGCTGTTGCTGTCCGACGCGGTGAGCTACGCCGTCGGTGAGGCGCTGGCCGGCACCTGGTCGGCCAAGACGTCGCTTCCCCTCGCCCTGTGCGACGTCGGCGTGCTGGTGGCCGCGCTGGCGTGCTGGTGGCGGGTGCCGGTGCTCGTGGAGCTCACCTACTTCTGGGGACTGGCCGGCACCCTCCAGGCCGTCGTCACCCCCGACCTCAACGTGGGCTTTCCCCACCTCGTCTTCTTCCAGTACGTGGTGGGGCACCTGGCGATCGTGCTGGCGGCGCTGTTCCTGGTGGTCGGCATGGGGATGGCGCCGCGGCCCGGGGCCGTGCCGCGTGTGTTCGCCCTCACCGCGCTCTACACCGCGCTCGTGGGGCTGGTCGACGGCCTCACGGGGGCCAACTACATGTTCCTGCGCGCTCCGCCCGGGGAGTGGACGCTGTTGCGCGTCCTGGGCCCGTGGCCCTGGTACACGCTGAGCGCGGCGGGGGTGGCCGTCGTCCTCATGACCCTGCTCGACCTGCCGTTCTGGCGGGCGCGTCCGCCGCGGAGGCGGTTAGTGTTCGGGCCATGGCAGACAGCGCGGACCACGACCACGAGATCGACACTGGGAAGGGGACGTTCGCACTGAGCGACCTCGGGTCGCTCATGCCCGGCATGGCCGAGGTCATGCCCCTCGTCGGGGGGCGCATCTGGAAGTGCTACTACGCGGGCAAGGCGCACAACCGCCCGCTGGCCCGCTTCCAGCTGAAGGAGGCCGTGAACCTCATGGAGAAGGGCGCCTTCCTCCGGCCCAAGTACGCCGAGAACATGGAGAAGTTCGTCAACGAGGAGGTCGCCGCCGTCGGCAAGTGCATCGAGGCCGAGGACTGGGAGGGATTCGAGTCGGCCTTCGGTGCCATGGTGGACGCCGCCAACGCGTACCACGACGTCTACGACAAGTCGTTCCTGCGCTGGCGGATCCCCGACGCCCCACCGCCCGACCTCGACATGACGCCCCGCCCCTGAGCGGTGCGCCCGCGTCCCCGGCACGGCCGGTGCAGGCGGCGGGTGCGAACCCTCACGACGGCGACGGGTCGACGCGCCAGCACCTGCCGGCGGGCGGGGAAGACGGTCGCCGGCCGGGTGCTCCGGCGGCGCCGCAGCCGCCCGTCGTCACGCCCGCGCCCCCAGGATCGGCGGCGTGGGCCTCACACGACCAGTGTGGCCGGGTCCGCCCACGCGTAGCGGAGGGCGGCAGGCGATCCATCGAGCCGGCCGGGGACGCCACCGGGCGGCTGCACGGGGCGCCGACCCGCGCGGCGCCCACCGCGGGCCTCGTAGAAGGCCTGCGCGGCGGTGTTCTGCTCGAGCACCCAGAGATAGAGACCACCCGAGGCGCGCGCCGCGACGGCAGCGGCGGCGTGTGCCATCAGCTGCGTGCCGATCCCGCCCCGTTTCCTGTCGGCGACGACGTGCAGGTTGTCGATCAACGAGCCGTATCGGTCGTCCTCGTCGAAGACCACGTGGACGAAGCCGACCACGTGTCCGTCGTCCTCGGCGAGGATCGTCGCCGTCGTCCCGTCCCGGCGCGACAGGCGCTCGCTCCACACCTGGAGCCTGTCGCGCTCGACGTCACCGTCGAGGAAGGCGCCCGCGTAGGCGCCGCGGTAGTGACGCCGCCAGCTGTCGGCGTGCAGCCCGGCGACGGGGCCGGCGTCGTCCGCACCCGCTCGGCGGAACACCACGTCGGCGCGCTGGGCCATCGCTCCTCGAGATCGGTCGGGCCCATTATCGGCCGGCGTGCGGGCGCCCCGCACCACGGGTGCGATGAGCGGGCGTCCGCTACCCCCGCGCGCCCGCCAGGAGCTGGCGCAGGCGGACCCGCCCGCCGGTGCGCAGGATGGCCCGGCGGTAGATGCCGGCGGCCCCCCGGGCCACCAGGACGGTGCACACGATGCTCACGACGACGGCGCCGGCGAACCCCCACCACTGGACCCGGCCCAGGGCCACCAGCACCGGCATGTCGAAGGGAGCCGTCGGCGGCAGGTAGGCGAGAACCTCGAAGAACGCGCTCGGCGACCCCGTCGGGGCGACGATCAGGGCGAAGATGTAGCCGATGAGCATGGGGATGCTGAGCGGGAGGGCGAGGGTCTGCACCTGGTCCTGGCGCTCGACGAGCGAGCCGGCGGCCGCGTAGACCCAGCAGTAGAAGGCGTAGCCGAGGAGGAGCCACACGAGGACGGCGGCCAGCACCACCGGCGCCGTCCCGTGCAGCAGGCTGGACCCCACCGCCGTGGCGAGCACCAGGGCGAAGGCCACCGCCAGCGCCGCCTGGCTCATGGCCATCAACCCGATGCCGAGCACCTTGCCGGTGAGCAGCTCGATGGGCCGCATGGCGGCCAGCAGCACCTCGACCACCCGGCTCGACTTCTCCTCCATGACGCCGATCAGGGTCCAGGTGAGGTACTGGCTCAACATGACGAAGATGAGGACCACGCCTATGACCGACGTCGTCTGCACCGTGGTCTTGGTCGTCGCCTTGAGGTTCATGACCTTGAACGGCCTCGCCCGCGACAGCGTCTCGGCTTGGGCGGGCGACAGCTGCGCCTGCTGATAGGCACGCTCCACGCCGAGCTCCTGCGCCAGGGCCTGCACGAACGTGTCGCCCGACGGCGTACTCTCGTCCACGATCAGCCGGTCGGCGTCGATGCAGGCATCGAGCGTTCCCGCTCGCACTGCCCGCTCGGCCGCCGCGGTCGAGGCCTCGGAGGAGAGCTCCACCGTCGTCCCGGTGTGCGTGCCGACGGCCACGACCAGCTCCCGTTGGGAACGAGTCAGGGCTCCCACCACGCCGACCTTCTCGGGTGGTGCCGGGCGGCTGGTGATCTTGGGGATGAGGATGGCCCCGGCCACCACGATCAGGATGATGGCGGTGGTCACGCGGAACACCCGTCCGCGCAGGCGCTCGCGGACCTCCCGGGCCGCCACGATGGCGACCTTCCCGCGCAGGACGGGACGCCACCGCACCGGCGCCGGCGAGCCCGGGCGAGGGCGGCGCCGCCGGGCGCGGAGCCAGATCCGCACTCCCACCCCCACGACGAGGAGCGGCAGGAGGACCCACCGCCAGGTCATCCCAGCGCCTCGCGGAACACCTCCGACAGCCGGCGCCGCTCGAAGGAGAACTCGGTGACCCTGCCCGCGCCCATGGCGGCCCGCAGGACGTCGTCGCTGTCGACGGCCGGCTCGAGGACGAGCCGGGCCGCGCCCGCCACGACCTCGGAGACCTTCACCCCGCGCAGTCCCGCGGCCCAGCGACCTTGGCGGTCCCCCTCCACCCGCACCACGAGGCGCCGGGACCCGCTGGTCTCGAGCTCGTCGACCGACCCGCGCGTGACCAGGCGGCCGTGGTCGATGATGACGACGTCCTCGCACAGCTCCTCGACCAGGTCGAGCTGGTGGCTGGAGAACAGCACGCCCCGCCCGGCGCGCGCCTGCTCCACCAGCACCTCCCCGATGGCGTCGATGCCCACCGGGTCCAGCCCGGCCAGGGGCTCGTCGAGGATCAGCACCTCCGGGTCGTGGACCAGCGCGGCGGCCAGCTGGACCCGCTGCTGGTTGCCGTGGGACAGCGACTCGACCTTGTCCTGGGCCCGCTCGGCCACGCCGAGGCGCGCCAGCCACCGGCCGGCGGAGGCGGCGGCATCCGACGGCGCCATCCCGTAGAGGCGGCCGAGGTAGGCCAGCTGCTCAGCCACCCGCATGCCGGGATAGAGCCCGCGCTCCTCGGGCATGTAGCCGAACTGGCTGCGCGCCGCCTCACCGACCGGCGCACCGCCCCAGCGGACCGTCCCGGCGTCGAGGTCGGTCAGGCCGAAGATGGCGCGCATGGTGGTCGTCTTGCCCGCACCGTTGGGCCCCAGGAAGCCCACCACCCGTCCCGAGGGCACCGAGAACGACAGGTCGTCGAGAGCCGTGATGCTCCCGAAGCGACGGGTGAGCCCCTCGAGCTCCAGCTGCCGAGTCACGGCACGACCCTCGCACGACAGAGCGTCTGCGACCAGCACCTCACCAAAGAGCGGGCGAAGGGAATCGAACCCTCGTTCTCAGCTTGGGAAGCTGATGTTCTGCCGCTGAACTACGCCCGCGGAGGGGCCTCACACTATCGTGCGGCCCCGTGGTCCTTTCCGACCGGTCCATCCGCGAGGAGCTCGACGCCAAGCGGATCGTCATCGACCCCCTGGGAGAGGGGTGCATCCAGCCCTCGTCGGTGGACCTCCACGTCGACCGCTACTTCCGGCTCTTCCGCAACCACTCCATGCGCGCCATCGACGTGCGCCAGGACCTGGAGGAGCTGACCGAGCTCGTCGAGATCGCGCCCGGAGAGGCCCTCATGCTCCACCCCGGTGAGTTCATCCTGGGCTCGACCCTCGAGCGGGTCGTCCTCCCCGACGACCTCGTGGCCCGGCTGGAGGGCAAGTCCTCGCTCGGGCGCCTGGGCCTGCTCATCCACTCGACCGCCGGGTTCGTGGACGCCGGCTGGGACGGGTACCTCACCCTCGAGCTCTCGAACGTGGCCAACCTGCCCATCACCGTCTACCCCGACATGAAGATCGGGCAGATCAGCTTCCTGCGCATGACCACGCCCGCCGAGCACCCCTACGGCTCGGCGGGCCTGGGCTCGAAGTACCAGGGCCAGCGGGGTCCCACCCCCAGCCGGTACTTCGAGAACTTCCGCGCCTGACCCCAGGAGGAGACGTTGCCCATCAGGATCGCCCTCGGCCTCGGCGCGACCGTCATCGCCTTCGCCGTCGCCGGTCGGCGCTTCGCCTATCTGTTCCGCCTGGTGGGCAGCGGCCGCCCCGACCCCAGGCGCTTCACCGGCCTGCGGGCGCGCTCGTGGGCCGAGCTCTCCGAGGTGGGCGGCCAGCGCAAGCTCCTGCGGTGGACGGTCCCCGGCCTGGCGCACGCCTTCACGTTCTGGGGCTTCACCATCCTGCTCCTCACCATCCTCGAGGCCTACGGCGCCCTCTTCGACCGGGACTTCTTCATCCCCCTGGTGGGCCAGGGACGCGGGCTCGGGTTCGTGGAGGACTTCTTCGCGGTGGCCGTCCTCGTGGCGCTGCTCGTCTTCACCGTGATCCGCCTGAGCCAGTCCCCGGCGCGCCGGGACCGGCGCTCCCGGTTCTTCGGCTCCCACACCGGGGCGGCATGGCTGACGCTGGGGTTCATCGCCGCCGTGATGGTGACGCTCGTCGGCTACCGGGGCGCGCAGGTCAACACGGGCAACTTCCCCTACGGCAACTCGTGGTGGCCCTTCGCCAGCCACACCGTGGCGATCGTGTTCGCGCATTTCGGCAACACCGCCAACTCAGCCCTCGAGACCACCCTCCTCCTCCTGAACATCGCCTTCATCGTGGGCTTCCTCGTGTTCCTGTCGTACTCCAAGCACCTCCACATCTTCCTGGCCCCGGTCAACGTGGCCCTGTCCCGCCGCCCCCGGGCGCTGGGGCCGCTCTACAGCACGCCGGACATGGACATGGAGAACGTGTCCGAGGACACGGTGTTCGGCGCCGGCCACATCGAGGACCTCTCGTGGAAGCAGCTCCTCGACACGCTCACCTGCACCGAGTGCGGGCGGTGCCAGTCGGCGTGCCCGGCGTGGAACACCGACAAGCCCCTGTCGCCCAAGCTCCTGATCATGGCGCTGCGCGACAACCTGCTCGACGCCGCGCCCCGCCTCATCCACGAGCCCCCCCATCCCGAGGCCGGGGTGCACGTCCACGAGGTCCAGGCCGCGGCGACGGCCAAGGCCGAGGCCCCCACCCTGGTGCCCGATGTCATCGACCCGGACGTCCTGTGGTCGTGCCTCACCTGCGGCGCCTGCGTGGAGGAGTGCCCGGTGGACATCGAGCACGTCGACACCATCGTGGACATGCGCCGCTACGAGGTCCTCATGGAGTCACGCTTCCCGTCCGAAGCGGGGCTCATGCTGCGCAACATCGAGAACCAGGGCGACCCTTGGGGACTGGGCGCGGCCAAGCGGACCGAGTGGACCGAGGCCCTCGACTTCGAGATCCCTGTGGTGAGCGGCACCATCCCCGGGGACGTGGAGTACCTCTACTGGGTGGGGTGCGCGGGGGCGCTCGACGAGCGGGCCCGCCGGGCCACCCAGGCCACGGCTCGCATGCTGCACCGGGCCGGGGTGCGCTTCGCCATCCTCGGCCCCCGCGAGACGTGCACGGGGGACCCCGCCCGCCGGCTCGGCAACGAGTACCTGTACCAGGAGATGGGCAAGGCCAACATCGCCACCCTGGAGGAGGTGGGGGCCAAGAAGGTCGTCGCCTCGTGCCCGCACTGCTTCAATTCCCTGTCCCGGGAGTACCCCGACCTGGGCGGGAACTTCGAGGTCATCCACCACTCGCAGCTCCTCGGCCACCTGGTGGCGGCGGGCAAGCTGGCGCCGGGGGCCATGGACGCCAAGGTCACCTACCACGACCCGTGCTACCTGGGGCGCCACAACCGGGTGTTCGACGAGCCCCGAGCCGTGCTGGGGGCCATCGCCGGCCTCGAGCAGGTCGAGATGCAACGGTGCCGGGAGCGGAGCTTCTGCTGCGGGGCCGGCGGGTCGCGCATGTGGATGGAGGAGCACCTGGGCAAGCGGGTCAACGTCGAGCGCACCGACGAGGCCCTGGGGACGGGGGCCGACGTGGTGTCCACGGCCTGCCCCTACTGCCTCATCATGCTGGACGACGCCGTGCGGGCCGCGGCCCGCGAGGACGACGTCAAGGTGCTCGACCTGTCCCAGGTGGTGGAGGCGTCGCTGCAGGCGTGACGCCCGGCCGCCCGGGGGGGCAGGCGGCGTGGCGCCTCCCTAGTGGATGGCCTTGGCGTCGGCGTCGCGCAGGCGCGCCGACATCGCCACCAGGAGCTTGTGCGACAGCGTCGGCATGTCGTCGAGCAGGCCGTTGAAACGGCGCTGCTCGAGGACGAGCAGCGTCATCGGGGTCTCCGACACGATGGTGGCCGAGCGAGGCTTGCGGTCGAGCAGCGACAGCTCGCCGAAGTAGCGGCCCGGGCCGAGGGTGGTGACGCGCCGGCCGTTGCGGCGCACCGACGCCGTCCCCGACACGATGAAGAAGAATTCGCGCCCCAAGCTCCCCTCCTCGCACAGGACGCGCCCGGCGGGGACCTCCACCTCCTCCACGGCCTTGCGGACGGTGCGGAGCTGGGCCGCCGAGCAGGCCGAGAACAGCCAGATCTTGCCGAGGTCGAGGTCGTGCGCGCGGGGCATGGCCGCAGGCTACTCACGACCACGCCATGCGCGCTGTCCCTGCGCGCCGGCACCCGGACACCCTCGCGCGCCGCGGGAGCTGCCGCCGATCCGTTTCGGCGGTGCCCGGCGCCGCGCTAGCCTGCGGCGATGCCCGCCGGCGGCGATCCAGCCGATGAGGGGCGCCACGGCGGCTCCCGCCTGACCTGGCGCCAGCGCCTCCTGCTGGCGCTGCCCACCGTGGGGCTCGGCAAGGACAAGGCCGACCGGACCGACAGGCCCCCCCTGGCAGAGCGCCTGCGCGACGCCATGGTGAAGCCGGCGGGGGGCGAGGCGCCCTCGAAGGCGGCGGGCCGGAAGTCGTCCCGGGCCGAGGACATCGAAGCCGAGTTGCGCTCCGCCGACGACAACGAGCGCCTTCTCGGCATGCTGGCGGCGCCGTGCGCAGCGGCCATCGGGTTCATCGTCATCAACGTGCTCATCGACCGCGACCCCGCCCCGTACCTGGCGAACCATCGTCCCAATCCCGACCACGTGAGCGTGACCCTCTACCACAACCTCGAGCTCGTGCTGCTCGGACTGTCACTTCTGATCCTGCTGGCCGCGGCGTTCCGCAAGCGCCTCCTCCTCGGGATCGCGCTGGCGCTGTACGGGCTGGCCGTGTTCAACCTGCACTGGTGGGGTTTCGGCATCCCCTTCGTGCTGGGGGGCGCCTGGCTCATGGTGCGCTCCTACCGGCTCCAGCGCGACTGGAAGGACGCCCTCGCGGGCGCCCCGCCCCGGGGCCGCCCTCCCGGCAGGGCCGGCTCCCAGGGCTCCGGGCCCCGGGCGTCCAAGCGCTACACCCCTCCCACGCCCCCCAGGCGCTCGCCCCCGTCGAAGCCCGAGAACCACAAGCGCGCCGGCTGAGCGCAGCGTCCGGGGTCAGCGGGCGGCGATGCGGACACGGCGGGCCCGCCACAGTGCCGTCACGCCCAGTGACAGCACGGTCATGGCCAAGACGCCCGGGACCACGTAGACCCGCCACGACGCCTGCTCGGCGGCGAGCATGGCCGGCGTCGAGACCAGCGCCGGGTCGTCGGGGTCGATGACGGCCCGCAGCCTGGACCCCGGGCGGCGCAGGACCGTGCCGGGGATGTCGGCCACGTAGCGGCGGCCACCCACCTCGTAGGCGCCTCGGCACTCGTAGCCCGCCGGGTTGCTGCCACTGCCGCCCAGGAGCCCGAGGCAGCCTGTCACCGTTGCCACGACGGTGGTCCCGTGGTCCCGCAGCCGTGTGATCTGTGCGTTCTTGTCGGCGCCAGCCACCGTGAGCATCACGGCGGCTACCGCCAGGGCCACCATGCACAGCGCGGCCACGGCGCGGGCCACACGCCGGCCGTCGATCGAGCCCACGGTGGCGCCGCGCAGGGTCATCACGGGCACCCCCGCGGTGGCGAGGTGCGTGTCGAGGGGTTCGGAGGTGATCTGGCCGATCGTACCGGTGCCCGGGGGGCGGACGTCTAGAGGGTCGAGGGCGGCCCCTCAGTTCACGCGTTGGTAACACGGGCGTGACCGTGCGGAAACGCCCGTTTTGCATCCTGTGGGCGGCAAGGCGGACCGCCTGCCGTGGTCTTGGCGCACCCAGTGCTGCGTGCCGCCTCGCCCCGGCGCACGGTGCGCCGGGAGGCAGCGACCGCACGAGAGGAGCACCTGAGCCGTGCTTGAGGCAGCAGCACAACATTCCGTCCTCGTCCCGTATCCGACGTGGTTGAACACCGGCGACAACACGTGGCAGCTGGTGGCTGCCACCTTTGTCGGGCTCATGAGCCTCCCGGGCCTGGCGGTCCTGTACGCCTCGATCGTCCAGAAGAAGTGGGCCGTGAACGTGCTGGCGATGATGTTCGCCGGCTTCTCGCTCGTCTTGGTGGCCTGGGTGTTGTGGTCCTACAAGATGGGCTTCGGCGCCACCTCCCTGGGAGGCGGGGTCCACAACGGGGTGCAGACACAGCTCACCGGGGTGGGATGGGTCAAACACTTCTTCGAGAATTTCGTGGGCAAACCGGGGCAGATCACGGGGGCGAACCAGGAGCAGAGCCAGGCCGTGTCGGCCGCCAACACGGCGGTGCCCTTCCACTTCCCCACCACGACCCTGGCGTACTTCCAGTTCGTGTTCGCCGCCATCACGCCTCTGCTCTTCCTGGGGAGCGTGCTGGGCCGCATCAAGTTCAGCGCCTGGTGTCTGCTCGTCCCGCTCTGGTCGACCTTCGTCTACGCCGTCGACGCCTTCTTGCTGTGGGGAGGCGGCTACTTCGCCCAGGAGGGGGCGCTGGACTTCTCGGGCGGCTACGTCATCCACATGTCGGCGGGCGTGTCGGGCTTCGTCGCCGCCTGGGTGCTCGGACCCCGGCTGCTGCGAGATAGGCAGCACGCCTTGCCCAACAACCTGGTGATGGCGGCGGTGGGCGCCGGCATCCTGTGGCTGGGCTGGAACGGCTTCAACGGCGGCGACCCCTACTACGCAGGGGCCGATGCTGCCACGGCGGTGGTCAACACCAACCTGGCCACGGCCGTGGGTGTCCTCGTGTGGATGGGCATGGACGGCTGGTTCACGAAGACCAAGAAGCCCACGTTCCTGGGTGGGGTGAACGGCATGATCTGCGGCTTGGTGGGCATCACTCCCTGCGCCGGCTTCGTGAACGGCTGGGGTGCCATTGCCGTGGGCGCCATCGGCACGGCCGTGGTGTGGGTGGCGTGGAACTACCTGTCCAAGGTCCGGCCCTTCTCCAAGGTCGACGACGCCCTCGGGGTCATCTACACACACGGCATGGCTGGCTTCGTGGGAGGCATGCTGCTCGGCATCTTCGGCGACCCCAACACCCTCGAGCTGGGGTGTGGGTCGCTCAACTCCGTGGGCCAGTCCGTCAACAGCGCCACGTCGGTGGCGCAGTCGCAGTCGCAGTTCGTCACCGCCCATGGCGGCTGCACCCCGTTCGGGGTGAGCGGACTCATGTACACGGGGTCGGCCCACCAGCTGTGGGAGCAGTTCAGGGCGGCCATCTGGGTGATCTTCTGGTCGGCGCTCGTAACCTTCATCTTGATGAAGCTGATCGGCCTGGTACTTCGGGGCCTGCGCTACAGGGACGACGTTCTCGAGGTCGGGGACCTCGCCATCCACGACGAGGAGGCCTTCCCCGAGGACAAGATCGCGGTGCGATCGGGCGGCGGCGCTCCGGGGGCCTTCGAGCTGGCGGGCATCGGGACGGCGGACCCACCGGTGTTCACCACACCCCCGGGCGAGAGCACGCGCTGACCGGACCGAGCGAGACGAAAGGGAACACCGACAATGAAGCTGGTCGTGGCAGTGCTCAAGCCCTTCAAGCTCGACGAGGTCAAGGAGGCGCTCAAGACCATCGGCGTGCAGGGCATGACCCTCACCGAGGCCCAGGGCTTCGGCCGCCAACGGGGCCACACCGAGGTCTACCGGGGCGCGGAGTACGAGGTGGACTTCGTGCCCAAGATCAGGGTCGAGGTCCTGGTGGACGACAGCCAGACCGACGAGGTGGTGGACGCCGTGGTGCGCGCCGCCGCCACCGGCAAGATCGGTGACGGCAAGGTGTGGGTCGTCCCCGTCGAACAGGCCGTGCGGGTGCGCACCGGGGAGCGCGGTCGCGACGCGCTCTGACCCTCACCCGGCCTGGCGGGCGGTGGCCGCGGCCGCCGCCGCGATGGCCTCGGGATCGCCCAGCTGGCGGTCGTCGACCACGGCCAGCTGGGCGTCGAGCCGGAACCACCACGGCACGCCGGTGGGGACCTCGAGGCCGACGATCTCGTCGTCGGGGATGCCCTTCAGGTACTTCACCAGGGCGCGGATGGAGTTCCCGTGCGCCACCACGAGCACGCTCCCGGTGGCGTGCAGGTCGGCGGCGATGGCGTCCTCCCAGTAGGGCACCATGCGGGCCACCACGTCCTTCAGGCATTCGGTGGCGGGCAGCGCCTCGCGGGGGAGGTGCCGATAGCGAGGGTCGTGGCGGGGATGGCGCTCGTCGTCGGGCGCCAGCGGGGGCGGGGGCACGTCGTAGCTGCGCCGCCACAGCTTCACCTGCTCGATCCCGTAGCGCTCGGTGGTCTCCTTCTTGTTGAGGCCCTGCAGCGCGCCGTAGTGGCGCTCGTTGAGGCGCCAGTGGCGGCGCACGGGGAGCCAGCTGCGCCCCAGGGCGTCGAGCGCCAGGTTGGCGGTGCGCACCGCCCGGGTGAGCACCGAGGTGTGGACCACCTCGAGTCCCAGGCCCGCTCCGGCCTCGGCCGCCAGGAGCGCGCCCGCCGCGGCGGCCTCGGCCTCGCCCCGGGGCGAGAGGTCCACGTCGGTCCACCCGGTGAAGAGGTTCTGGGCGTTCCAGGTGGACTCGCCGTGTCGCAGCAGCACGAGGTCGGCCACGTCCCGAGCGTAGAAGACCCCGTGCCGCTGTCCCGTCCCGAAGGCGAGGGCGACGGCGGCCCGGCGGGCCGAGGGCCGCCGGCTCAGGCGGCCACGCGCTGGCGCAGGGTGGCCACGCCCTCCCCCTGCAGCTCGTCGAGGGCGACGGCGCGGCCGGTGGCCGCCAGCAAGATGGCCTCGCCCGAGCCGCGCACCTCGGGCCCGTCGCCGTGCGACCAGCCCAGGTCGTCGGCCACCAGGCGCAGCCCGGCGATGCGCTGCTTGGCCTTGACGAAGCCGCCCAGGCCCGGGAGGACGTCGAGGGCGGCCCGCAGCCGGTCCTCGGGCACGGCCCGGGGCTGGCCCAGCGGGCGCCGCACGTCCTGGTGGTGGACGATGTGGTCGACCAGGCCGTCCCGGGGCTTGATGACCCGGGCGATGCCCCGGCGGATGCGCTCGCGGTGGATGGACTCGAGCACCGCCTGGATCTCCGCGGGTGAGTGGGCCGAGCCGTAGGCGATCGACTCCTCCTTCGAGGCTCGGTCGACGTTGAAGCCCCGCCGGGCCACCTTGCCCAGCATCGAGGCCATGGGCGTGGTGTAGCCCAGGCACATGTGGCTGATGACGTCACGCACCCGCCACCCCTCGCACAGCGAGGCGTGGTCCCACTGGGCGTCGGCCAGGGACCCGGTGAACTCGCTGATCGAGGCCAGCTCCTCGAGCCGCATCCGGTCGTAGTCGACCATGGTGGTGACCTCCTCGTAGGGGGGGAACGTCCGGTCCGGGTTCGCCGCCCGCCCCGTCCCCGGATCACCCCCGCTCAGCAGGGGCGACTCCGGGAGTGGGTGGCTCGTTGCGTGAGCCCCCGGAGCCGCCCCCGCCACCCACGGTAGGCGCCCGCCCGCCAGGGACACGCGATCGCCTCCGGGGCTCTCGGTGCGTGCGGCCGGTCCCGCCGGGGTAGGAGGTCCTCACCAAACACTCGGGCGGGCGTCTGGGACGAGGGGCTCGCACGGGGGACTGGCACGGGTGATGCGGGGAGCCCCGGTCCCAGGGGGGCTCCCCTGCCACCCGAGGTGGCGCGTGCGGCCCTGTTCTCCAGGGGGGCGTGCGGCCCGGAGACGGGAATCCACCTAGGGCATGTCCCCGTCGACCCGGCTCGGGCACGGGCGTACGGTGAGGTCGGGCGGTTCGTACGGGGCTTTGGGTGGTGCCACTCCCCCGGGGCTGCCTCGGGGGGACCCCCGGTGGGGTGGTGGGTGACGTCCACTGAGTGGCACCAACGTGGCCCCTACTCCTCCGGGGTCCCCGCCCTCAGCGCGCCGCCAGCCGGGATCCGCGCCGCATCGGGGCCGAGGCCGAGCTCCGTCGGCCGGCGGGGCACGAGAGCCACGCCCCGAAGGCCAGGGCCGCGGCCGCCAGCCCGTCGGAGACACCCCAGGCGAGCGCGTCCCGGGCCGCCCGGGCGCGGTGCGGCGACGGGGCGATCACCGTGTGGGCCAGGCGCTCGTCCCCTGGCGGCAGGCCTCCAGGCCGGGAGGCGGGTGGGCAGTCGGCCGGTCGGGCCGGACGATATCGTGTCTCAGTGCAAGATGTTCAAAGACCTTGATGGTCTATGACTCAAGATTGCTATAATGGAG
>DATJBC010000001.1:0-45375 GCA_035515515.1 Acidimicrobiales bacterium | reverse complement strand
CGGCGGCCGCCGAGACGATCGAGCTGGGTAGGTTGACCACCGACTGATAGCCGGTGAGCTCGAACGCCTGGCCCGCTGCGGGGGCCGGGGGTGAGATGGTCCCCGTGGTGACGACGTGGTTGAGCACGATGTTGCCCACCGGGGTGCCCGGGCAGTACAGCTCGTAGGGCGTGGTGTTCGCGTACGCCGGGGAGGCGACGCCGCGCACCAGGGTCAGCGTCGCCAGTGCGCCGCCAATGAGGATGGCAGCCGTGCCAATGGTGGCCAAATGCCGGACCTGGCGCGCCAGGGTGGGGCGATCGGAGCTCACTCGGGAGAAGAGTGTCACGGCGGCGTACCACCCTCGTACTGGTCGGCCGGGGCGCGGCCGACGGTTCGGCGGCTCAACCCTTGTTGACAACCCGCCCGCGTTCCTCACCAAAAGTGACGAAAATCCCGGTCGGCAGGGCACCCTGACAGGCGGCCCGGCGCCGGCCGGGACGTCCCCGACCGGGCACGATACGGTGAACGGCGGTGGTTCTCTTGCCGGCCGGGCCCAGGGGGTGGTCGCCATGACCGTGGACGTCCGCACGAGGGTGGACGGGGAGCAGCCGGCCGTCGACCCGGCCCGCTTCTTCGACGAGGAGCTGCCCGCCGCCCTCGACGAGGCGGCCGCCCTGCTCGAGCCGGCCGTGGAGCGCCTGAGCCTGCGCCCGCTGGAGGTGCACGTGGGGGAGGGCAGCTGGACCCTGCGGCCCGTGGCGGGCCGGGTAGCGGTCGGCCCCGGCGCGCCCGAGGACGGGGCGCTGCGCCTGCGCCTCGAGGCGGGCCAGCTCGGAGACCTGGTCCACGACCAGGTGACCCCCATGGGGTGGTTCTCCTCGGGGACCCTCGTCCTCGAGGGACGCCTCGAGCGGCTGCTGGACTGGTGGCTCGTGCTGCGAGGCGCGCTGGACCGCAGGGCCCCGCACGTGGGGCAGGCCCCCCCGTTCCTCGACCCCGACGGTGCGCCGCTGGACCTGGCGCGCACCTTCGCCTGGGGCGACGACGACGCCGCCATGGCGCACTTCCTCCACGAGGCCGGGTACCTGCACGTCGCCGGGGTGTTCACCGACGACGAGATGGCCCAGGTCTCCGCCGACATGGACCGGGCCGCCCCCACCTACCACCAGGGCGACGGACGGTCGTGGTGGGCCCGCACCGCGGCCGGCGAGGACCGGCTGGTGCGCATGCAGGGCTTCGACGCCATGTCGGAGCACGCCGCGGGCCTCATGACCGACGGCCGCCTGGCCCGGCTGGGCGCGCTCAGCGGGGACGGGCACCGGTGGGGCGGCATGGACGGCAACGCCCTGGAGGCCCTCGTCAAGCCGATCGGCATCGTGGAGGGCATCTCGGACGTGCCCTGGCACAAGGACTGCTCGCTGGGCCGTCACAGCTACGAGTGCTCCTCGCTGACCGTGGGCATCTCGGTGACCGGCGCCGACGCCACCTCCGGGCAGCTGCGCGTGGTGGCGGGGAGCAACCGGGCGTTCGTGTGGCCCGCCTTCGTGCGACGAGACAACACCCTTCCCCTGGTGGACCTGCCCACCCGCACGGGGGACGTCACCGTGCACCTGAGCTGCACGATGCACATGGCCCAGCCGCCCGTGGCGCGCGAGCGGCGCGTCATGTACACGGGGTTCCGGCTCCCGCCGCTGCGCCCCGACGCCGCCGCCGCCGCCCAGCGGCGACTGCGGGCGGTGCGCGAGACGGCTGCCGTCACGGTGTCGCAGCCGCCCAGCACCGTCGGGGGCTGAGCGCCCCCGGCCCTACGCGCCGTGGGGCGAGGTCAGCACGGGCTCCAGATGGAAGATGCCGCGGTCGCGACGCCTCGCGGCGCTCGATCGCGGGCAAGCGGGTGGCGTGGATCAACGCCTCGCCCCGGGGCGCCCCCGGAGCCCACGCCTCGCTGGGCGGCGTGCTCGGCGCCGCCGGCGCCCGCGTGGTCGAGCCGGCCTGTGCCCAGGTGCCGGTGACGGGGGCCATGTCGGGGAGGACGGCCTCGTGGGCGACGAGGCGGTGCGCGCCCGCATCGCCGGGGTGCTCGCCACCGTGGCTGGCGCCCGCTGCCCCCCGGGGCCGCCCGGCGGCAGTTGATGCAATGTTGGGGACGGCGTGGAGGCCGGTTGATCCCCGCGCTGCAGGCTGCAGTTGTCGTCCGACGGGGGGCATCAGGGTTCCGGGCGGCACACCCGAGAACACGAGCTCGGGCTCGGCACCGGGGACTGCGACCCGGTGCCGAGCCAGCTCGGGTGGCTCACCTCGGGTCTCGCACACCACCTCGGGTCTCGCACCGGCGGTGCCCGCCGCGCCCGTGGCGTGGCCACGCGGCGCGCGGACGTCTCGGTCAGACGGCGCCGCCCCGGCGGCTCTCCACGGTCACGCCCACCAGCGACGAGATGACGAGCGCCACGCCCGGGGCGAAGAACCACAGGCCGAAGGCGATGGACAGCACCATGAGGAACAGGCCCATGCCGAGCACGAAGGGCCACACGCTCGAGCCCGGGAACGAGCCGATCACGCCCGAGCCCTCCTCGATGGTGGCGTCGGTGCGGTCCTCGGGCCGCGGGCGCATGCGCCGCGACCACCAGAAGTAGTAGCTCCCCGGCAGCAGCCCGAGCAGCGTGGTCCCCACCAGCATGACCGTGCCGCCCTGCTCGTAGCCCCAGAACCAGTAGATGACGCCGACGATCCCGAAGAAGACGGCCACGCCCAGCAGGAAGAGCGCCTCGATGCGCATCGTCAGCCCTCGCCCGACCCGTTGGACCCGACGCCGGCGGCGACACGCCGGTGGCCGTTGCCGTGGGCCACGGTCCGGGCGTCAGGGTGGTGGAAGTCCCACACCGGGCGCTCGGAGCGGATCGGTGGGAGCCGCTCGAAGTTGTGGTGCACCGGCGGGGAGGTGGCGAACCACTCCAGGGTGTGCGCGTCCCAGGGGTTGTCCCCGGCCGCCACGGGGTGCCGCCACGACGTCCAGAAGTTGTAGAGCATGACGACGAACGACACGCCGATGATGTAGGCGCCGATGGTGGACACGACGTTGAGCGTCGTCCACCCCACGTCGGCGGGGTACGACGCCACCCGGCGGGGCATGCCCCACAGGCCCAGCACGTACTGGGGCGTGAACGTCACCCAGAAGCCGATCGTGAGCAGCCAGAAGTGGATCTTGCCCAGGCGCTCGTCGTACATCCGGCCGAAGAACTTGGGGTACCAGTAGTAGAGGCCGGCGAACCCTGCGTAGACGGCCGTGCCGAAGAGCACCTGGTGGAAGTGGGCCACCACGAAGTACGTGTCGTGGGTGGCGAAGTCGATGGGCGGGGACGCCAGCATCACGCCCGTCAGGCCGCCCATGAGGAAGGCGAACAGGAACCCGATGCAGAACAGCATGGGCGTCGTGAAGTGCAGCTGGCCCCGCCACATGGTGCCGATCCAGTTGAAGAACTTGATGCCGGTGGGCACGGCGATGAGCAGCGACAGCAGTGAGAAGAAGGGCAGCAGCACGGCGCCCGTGGTGAACATGTGGTGGGCCCACACCCCTGTCGACAGCGCCGCGATCGACATGGTGGCGAAGACCATCCCCTTGTAGCCGAACAACGGCTTCTTGGAGAAGACGGGGATGACGTCGCTCACGATGCCGAAGTAGGGCAGGGCGAGGATGTAGACCTCGGGATGGCCGAAGAACCAGAAGAGGTTCTGGTACAGAAGCGGCACCCCGCCTCCGGCCGTGGTGTAGATGTGCGTGCCGAAGTGCCGGTCGGCGAACAACAGCACCATGGCCGCGGTGAGGATGGGGAAGGCGATCAGGATGAGGATCGCCGTCACCAGCATGTTCCAGGTGAAGATGGGCAGGCGGAACATGGTCATGCCCGGCGCCCGCAGGTAGAAGGTCGTGGTCACCAGGTTCACGCCGGTGAAGATGGCGGAGAACCCGGTGAGGGCGATGCCCAGGATCCACAGGTCCGGCGCCGAGCCCGGGGACGACAGCACCGACGACAGCGGGGCGTAGGCCACCCAGCCGAAGGCGGGGGCCCCTCCGGCCACGAAGAACCCCAGCAGCATGGTGATCGAGCCGCTCAGGTACAGCCAGTACGACAGGGCGTTGAGTCGCGGGAAGGCCATGTCGGGTGCGCCCACCTGCAGCGGGAGGATGTAGTTGGCCAGCCCGCCGAAGGCGAAGGGGCCGGCGAAGAGGTACAGCATCAGGCTGCCGTGCATGGTGAACAGCGCGTTGTACTGCTGGAAGCTGAGGAACGAGCTGTCGGGGCTGGCCAGCTGGGCCCGCAGCAGCAGGGCCATGATCCCGGCCAGGAAGAACATGACGAGGGAGGTCACCATGTAGTTCATGCCGATCAGCTTGTGATCGGTGCTGGTGAGCCACTTCAGGATCCCCGTGGGCTCGTGGTGCTCGTGCTCGTGCTCGTGGACGAGGGGTTCGGCCAGGACGCTCATGCGGCCGCCTTCGTGGTCGAGGAGGACGGGGAGTGGGTGGTGGCCGCCGTGGTGGAGGCCGAGCGCTCGGAGCTGAGCCACTGCTGGAACTGGGCGGGTGGCAGGGCCACCACGTGGAAGAACATGAGCGAGTGGTACAGCCCGCACAGCTGCGTGCACTGGGCCCGGTAGATGCCGGTGTGCTGCACGGTCAGGTCGAAGGTGTTCGTGAACCCCGGCTGGGCGTAGCGGCTGAAGTTGAACTCGGGCACGTAGAAGCCGTGGATGACGTCGCGTGACACCAGCGTGATGCGCGTGGTCTGGCCCGCCGGGACGACGAGGCCCGGTCCCAGGCAGTACTCGGCGGGAGCGCACGCCGCCCCGTTGAGCCCCACGGGGTCGGGGTCCTGGGTGGTCTCGCCGACGACCCGGACGTTGTGCGGGTAGTCGAACTGCCAGCCCCACTGGAACGCCGTCACCTTGACCTCGAGGTTGGGCTTCGATGCCACGGCGTCCACCCGGTTCTCCACGATCACGGTGAACGCGAAGAGGATCAGCACGATGATGACGGGCACGATCGTGTAGGTGATCTCCAGGGGGATGTGGTACTGGAACTGGCGGGGCAGCTCGTCGGAGCGCCGCCGGTAGCGCACCAAGGCCCAGATGATGAGCGCCGCCACGATGGCGCCCACCACGATGGCGGCGATGATGGTCGACGAGTAGAGCAGGAACTCGTTGTGGGCCTGCTTGGTCGACCCCCGGTACCCCCAGAAGGTGGGGAGCTGGCACCCGCCGAGGACCACGGGGAGCGCGCCGGCGCCCACCACCGCGAGGAGCCGGCGACGCCGCCGTGGCGCGTCCGTGCTGCTCGTTCGGGCGGCTGGGGGGCTCACGAGCGACGACACTAGCGAACGGTGATCGGGCAGTAGTAGTTGGGCGCGGCCCCTCAGCGGGGGTGCTCGGCACGCGCCTGTGACTCCCGGGAGGCCCAGCTGAAGACCCCTTTGGCCATGGTCGACGTGGCCGCCCCGGCCATGCGGGCGAAGACCTCGGCGCGCACCCGGTGGACGCCCTCGTCCGACGGTGCCGCCAGCGCGGCCAGCTCGGCGAGGTGGCCCGCCACCGCCAGCGCGTCGCCGCCGTCGGGGGGGCCCGCCGCCGACGCGGCCAGGGCCAGGGCCCGGTCCGCCAGGGCCGTCGCCCCCCCGGCCAGGGCGGCCAGCTCCCGGGCCACGGCCGCCTCGGGCGCGGGCTTGAGCGAGGAGGGGTTGCCGTCCCACCAGCCGCCGTACAGGCGCCACACGTTGCGCACCACGAACTCGGGCTCGTCGTAGACGGGCCGCAGGTAGGGCCGCCCGGCCAGGTGGGCGGGGACGGTCACGCTGTGGAGGACCTCGTCGAGTCGGGCGCCGGCGTTCATGAGCGCCAGCGTCTGCTCCACCAGGGAGTCGAGGAGCTCGGCGGTGTCGGTGAGCGCCCGGCGCACCCGGTCGGCGCCCACGACGGGGAAGCCGTGCCCGGGCAGGAGCACCTCGGGCTCGAGCGCCATGATCTCCCGCAGGGCCTGGGCCCACTCCCGGGGGTAGCGCTGGACCTTCTGGGGGTTCCCGGCGTTGGGCGAGGCCCAGATGAACAGGTCACCGCAGCACACCACCCGCCGGTGGGGGAACCACGTCCAGGTGTGGTCGTCGGTTTCCCCCCGGGCGTGGTGCAGTTCGGCGACCACCCCACCCACCTCGACCCGGAGCCGGTGCGCGTAGGTGCGGTCGGGGTAGCGGTACTCCCTGGGCCAGCGCAGCCCCGGGGCCTGGAACTGGCGCTGGTTGATGATCTCGTTGTAGCCCGCGGTGGCGACGTAGCGGTCGAAGCGGGCGGGCAGGGCCTCGTGGGCGATCACCTCGGGCGCGGGCCAGCCCTCCGACGCCGCCTCCTGCTCCCACGGGCCCACCCCGAACACGTGGTCGATGTGGCCGTGGGAGTACACGGCGGTGTGGAGCCTGTGGCGCGACCAGCCCCGCAGGGTCTCGTGGACGGCGCCGGCCACGAAGCTCGCCCCCGTGTCCACCAGCACCAGGCCGTCCTCGGTGCGCACGGCGGAGACGTTGCCGAAGGAGGGCACGAAGGCCACGTCGGTGTCGATCTCTGCCAGGCCGCCCTGGAAGCCGACGGGGTGGGCCTCGACGATCTCGATGTCGCCGCGCCAGAGCTTGTCGGCCAGCTCGAGGACGTCGCGTGCCATGGTCTGCCCCCTCGGCTCGGTGGGTCGGCCGAAGAGAGCCTAGGGGCGGGGGGCGCTCGCCCCCGAGGGGCTGCGCCCGCGCCGGGGGAGCTACCCGGAGGCGGCGGCCCCGCCGTCGCCGTCCTTGGTGGCGGCCGACGTGCCCGACGCGCCGCCGGCGTCGGCGGCGTCGTTCTTCTTGCCCTCGGACAGGCCCTTCTTGAACTCGGCCTGGGCCGACCCCAGCGACCGGGCCAGCTTGGGCAGCTGGCTGCCGCCGAAGACGAGCACCACCACCACGAGGATGACGATGATCCCCCACTCGCTATCGATGATCCCGACCATGGACATCTCGTTTCTGTGGCCGCCACCGGCGAACTCGATGGTCGCTGTCAAGGTTAGACGTTTGCCGCGGCGGCCGGCCGCGCGACGGCCCCCCGGACGGGCCGACGCCGCTCATCCGGCCAGGAAGACCCCCATGACCAGGGCGGCGACCGACGACAGGGCGCTCACCGCGCCCCACACGGCGAGCCCGCGCCGCGAGGCGGCTCGGGAGTGGAGGAAGGCGCCCAGCCCCGCCAGGGCCACCACGGCGATCTTCGCCCCCAGCACCACCTGCCACGACGAGGGACGGTCGGCGTGCACGGCGGAGACGTTCCAGAAGCCGGTCACCACGAGCACCACGTAGGCGGGCCACTGGATGCGGGCGAAGCCCCGGGCGAGCGCCTTGGGGGCCCCCTCGCCCAGGCCCCGGGCCGTGCCGAGGAGCCCGGCCAGGGTGAACTGCCCGCCCACCCAGATGGCGGCCGCCAGGACGTGCAGCGACAGGCGCACCCCGTCCAGCGCCGGCGACAGGCCCCCGCCCACGGCGGCGCGCTACTTGCCTTGCCAGTTCGGCTTGCGCTTCTCGGCGAAGGCGACGGGCCCCTCCATGGCGTCGGCCGACGAGAACACCACCCCCACCGCCTCGGCGTTGAGCTTCCAGCCCTCCTCCTCCGAGACGGCCGCCGCCCGCACCATGGTGCGCTTGGTCCACGTCACGGCCAGGGGCGCGTTGGCGGCGATCGTCTCGGCCAGCGCCAGGGCCTCCTCCATGAGCGAGGCGGCGGGGACGACGCGGTTGACCAGCCCCAGCTGCAGTGCCCGGTGGGCGTCGATGGCGTCGCCCGTGAGCCCCAGCTCGAGGGCGACGGCCAGGGGGAGGCGCTTGGGCAGCCGGATGAGCCCGCCCGCCCCGGCCACCAGGCCGCGCTTGGCCTCGGGGATGCCGAAGGTGGCGTGGTCGGCGGCCACCACCATGTCGCAGGCGAGCATGATCTCGCAGCCGCCCGCCAGGGCGGCGCCGTTCACCGCGGCGATGATGGGCTTGGGGAACTGGCGTTGGGTGATGCCCCCGAAGCCGCCGGTCCCTCCCATGATGGCGCCCCCCTCACCCGAGGCGAAGGCCTTCAGGTCCATCCCCGCCGAGAAGGCCTTGTCACCCGCCCCGGTGACGATGACCACGGCGCAGCCGGCATCGGCCTCGAGCTCGTCGAGGGCCGCCGACATCTGCGTGCTCACGTCGCCGTTGATGGCATTGCGCGCCTCGGGCCGGTTGATGGTCAGGATCTCCACCTGGCCCCGGCGTTCGCGTTCCACTGCGGGCATGGCCTGCCTCCCTCTCGGTCGTCTGGAGTCTGGTCGCGGGCGCTTCCGAGGCGCCACCTCGGCTCCCTGCCCGCTCAGGGGTCGAGGCGGTAGCGCGGCGGTGCACCGGAGACGGCGATGCGCTCCCCGACGAGGTTGCGCCCCGCCAGCGCGGGGCGCTCGCCGTCGACGGCCGCCGCCGCGATGTGACGCCCGTCGTCGAGGCGGGCGATGACGGGCGCGGCGCGCACCGACCCGTCGCGATCGGCCACCACCGTCGATGCCACGACGACGGCGCGGCCCTCGGCCGAGGCGGCCACGGGCACCGCGGTGGCGTCGATGGCCCGCTGGGCGTCGCCGGTGTCACCGGCCCGCCACCCCGCCGCCGGGGGACGGGCGCCGTAGACGCCCACCGAGTGCTTGGTGGCATACCACCCGATGGCACTGACGAGGCCCGTGCCCCCGTCCCGGCGGAGCCGCTCGACCATGGTGGCGATGGCGTGCAGCGAGTAGTCGTTGCCGGGGCCGCCGAAATAGGGGAGACCGCCCGTGACCGTGAGTCCCCGGGCGTCGTCGGCCGCGATCCCGAGCGCCTCGACCGCCATCTCCACCACGCACGGGAAGCACGAGTACACGTCGAAGGCGCCCACGTCGTCGACGCCCGTGCCCGCCGCGTCGAGGGCGGCACGGGCCGCGGCCCGTAGTCCCGGGGCGCTGCCGGGGTCGGGACGGGCGCTCGGGAACCACACCTCGGCGGCGTCGGCGCCCGACCAGCAGAACACGGCGTCGTCGCCCACCCCCGCGGCGCGCGCCGCCGCCAGCGACGTCACCAGCACGGCCGCCGCCTGGTCCACGTGGAGGAAGGCGCACATGCGCTTGGGGTAGGGCTCGGCCACGAGCCGGTTGTCGGCTGACACCGTGGCCAGCTCCGCGGCGCTCCGCGCCTGTGGGAACCAGGCGGCGGGGTGGGTGGCGGCCACGGCGCTGAAGGGGGCCATGAGGCGTCCCAGCGCGCCGCGGTGCTCCTCGTGGGTCCGCCCGGCGCGCCGGGCGATGACGCTCTCGAACATGGCGTACACGTGCACGGGGGCCAGCATCCCCGCTGCCATCTCGGCCCCGCCCACGCCCGCCCGGTCGTCGCCCACCACGGGATCGGGCGCCACCTCGGCGACGGCCGCGGCGCCGTCGGGCTCGCCGACGGGGGCACCGTGGCCCAGCTTGACCGAGCGCTGCGCTTCGGCTCCGACCACGAGCACGCCCTGCGCCTCGCCGGCGCTGATGGCCGCCGCCGCCCTGTTCACGAGCCACTGCGGGGAGTTGCCCCCGATGGCGCTGACCTCGGTGCGGGCCGGCTCGAGCTTGAGCCGCCGCGCCAGGGCGGCCCCGGGCGCCTCGCCCGCCCCGGACATGATGTTCACCACCGAGACGCGGTCGATCCGGTCGCGCAACCCCGGCGCGCTGTCCAGGCACAGCCCGGCCGCGCGCTCGGCGAGCGCCAGGGCCGACACCGGCTCCGTGCGCTCGAGGCACTGGCCGGTGCTGACCACGACCGGGATCCTGTCGTCGGGCGCCACCGAAGCGGTCCTCAGCGCGGCAGGAGGCCGTTGAGCAGCAACGAGACCACGAAGTCGGCCACCACCGCGGCCGACAGGCCGTCGTCGGTGACCAGCCGGCGATGAGCGATCTGCCCCACCAGGGCGGCGACGGAGTACGCCACCATGCGCGGTGGCGCGTCGATGATGAGCCCGCGCCGCTGGGCGTCGTCGACGATGCGCTCGATGTCGGAGATGAACCCCTCGTAGATGCCGAACAGGTGCTTCTCGAAGCGGTCCCCGAGCGCATAGGAGTCGCGGAACAGCAGCTTCACGAGCGCACGGTCCGACTCGAAGAACTCGAAGGTGGTGCGCACCGCCGCCCGGAAGGGTGCGTCGGGTGACGCATCGGTGGGCGTCGTCGTGAGCGCCTCGGTGACGTGGTCGCGCAGCGCCTGGCCCTCGGACTCCATGAGGGCGTGGAAGAGGGCGTCCTTGGAGTCGAAGTACCAGTAGATCGACCCGTAGGAGAGCTTGGCGGCCTTGGCGATGTCGGCGATGGTCGTGGCGTGGTAGCCCTTGCGGGCGAAGACCTTCTTGGCCGCGCCCAGGATGTCGCTGCGCCGGCCCTCTTTGTCCTCGTCGCTCAGGGCCCGCCGCACCGGCCGGCCAGGTCGCGGCGAGTTGGATCGGACCGCGGCGCCCGTCATGGGCGCAGGCTACCAAACTGATTCGTCAGTCAACAGTGGCGGCGCCCGGGGTCACGGGCGGGTGCCGACCTCGGCGTGGGCGCCGCCCTCGATGCTCCAGCGCGCCGCCACCTCCCAGCGCGGCCGTCTGTGCTCCAGGACGATCTCGGCGTCGGCGGCCTCGCTGTTGGTGCACGTGGCGGCGGCGTCGTCGGGGTCGCGGTAGCCGACGCGGACGGCCCGCTCGACCGGGATGGTGACGCGCACGCGCAGGCGCCACCGCCCGACCGTCCCCGCCACGGTCCACGTGGGCAGGCCGAGGTGGGTGCGGAACAGCGGGGCGGCGACGAGCGGGTCGCGGGGCCAGGCGCGCCCGCCCACCCGCAGCTGCACGAACGCCAGCGGCGGCAGGTGGCGCAGGCCCGGGCGGCGGCTGGTGGCGGTGACGACCTCGAGCACGTCCCCGGCGCCGAGCTCGGCGTGCACCCATCCCCAGCGCTCGGCGTTGCCGTGCCCGTAGATGTGCCCGAGGGCCCCCCGGGCGGCCTGCCCCAGCGCGTGGCGCCGGCCGTCGACCTCCAGCCAGCCCGTGAAGGGCGCACTGGCCACGGGGACGACCTGGGCGGCGGGCAGCACCTCGCGGCGCCACGCCCACGCCGGGAAGGTGAACAGCGCCGCAGGCGAGGCCCCCTCGTCCCAGCGCAGGTCCCAGGCCAGGCGCCCCCGGGCTCCTCGCAGCGCGGGCGGCTCGAACACGATGCCGTCGACGGGCTCCACGGGTGGGCCGCCGCCACCGTCGCGCCCCGACCCGTCCCGAACCGGAGGCGGCGGGCATGCGAAGGGGCCGAAGCGCTCGAACAGGGGGGCGGCGTCGGGGAGGAACACCGCCGTCCACCCGTGGTGGCGGGCCTCACCGCGCGCCGGCGCCACGATCTCGTGATGGACCCAGCACCCCATCCCGGTGCCGGGGTCCGACAGGGTGGCGTACCACGCCTCGAGCCGGCCGGGCTGGCCCCGCCAGCGCCGGCCGAGGGCGAGGGACGCGTCCAAAGCGTCATGGTCGGAGGTGCGTCCCCGGGGCGCGAGCGAGGCGCGTGCGGATGGAGAAGGGGGGCCGATCCCTCACCTTATGTTCGGGCCGCGCGCCGTGCCATGCTGGCGGCCGTGCCTGACCACGAGGACGACCGGCCGGGCTCCGAGAAGGCCGCCGCCACGACGCGCAAGGCGACGGGAGCCACCCGCAAGGCCACCGGCACCCGCAAGGCGTCTGGCACCCGCAAGGCGTCCGGCACCCGCCAGGCGACGGGCGCCACCGACGAGGCGCCGCGCGCCACCGGGCCACGCGACCGGCCGGGCGTGGCCGGGTCGGAGGGCGTGCTCCCCGCGGGCTTCCGCTTCGGCGTGGCCACGGCCGGCTTCCAGATCGAGGGTGGGTTCAACGGCCCGGGCGAGCCCGCCAACAACTGGGTCTCGTGGGAGCGCGCCGGGCGCGTCGAGCCGTCGGGCATCGCCATCGACTTCTGGAACCGCTACGAGGACCACCTCGACCGCGCGGCGGCCATGGGATGCGACGCCTTCCGGCTCGGCGTGGAGTGGGCCCGGGTCCAGCCCGACGAGGACGAGGTCGACCGGTCCGCCCTCGACCGCTACGCGGCCATCCTGGACGCCTGCCGCGCCCGGGGCATGGAGCCGCTCGTCACGCTGCACCACTTCACCCACCCCGCCTGGCTGGGCGAGGACTTCTGGCTGTCGAGCGAGGCTCCCGCCCGCTACGCGGCGTGGGTCGAGACGGCTGTGTCCGCCCTGGCGAGCCGGTGCACGACCTGGGTGACGCTCAACGAGGTCAACGCCCTGGCCATGGGCGCGTACCTCCTCGGCATCTTCCCCCCCGGCCGCCGCCTGGCCTTCGCCGACGCCGCCAGCGCGCTGGACCACCTCCTGGCGGCCCACGTCAAGGGCTACGAGGTCATCCACCGCCTGCAGCCCGAGGCCACCGTGACGACCAACAACGTGTCGTTGAGCCTCTACGAGCTGGACCGCATGCTCGTGGATGTCCTCGCCGCGCGCACCGTGGGCGTGGAGCACGCCGCGCTGACCCCGTGGGTGGGCAGCCGGCGAGCGGCCTGGTACGCGGACCTGGCGCCGGCCGGCCCGCTCGAGCGACTGCTGCGGCGGGGGATGGCGTCGGTGTGGACGGGGGCACAGCACCTGCCCGGTGCCGTGCAGGCCGTGTGGGACAGCCCCCACCCGCGCACCCTCGACGTGGTGGGCATCGACTACTACGACCCCGTGATCGCCCGCCACGCCCGCCTGCCCGGGCACCGCACGGCGGGCGGCCGATCGTGGCTGGCGTCCAACGACCTGTGGGACGACCACGTGGTCCCGGGTGGGCTGGGGGAGTACGCGCGCGCCAGCAGCCTGCCGGGACTCGACCTGTGGGTGGTGGAGAACGGCTTGTGCAACCGGGTGCGGAGGGGGCGCAGCTTCCCCCGCCTCGACGGGTGGGACCGGGTCCGCTACCTGCGCGAGAACCTCGCCGCGCTGGTGGACGCCGTCGAGGGCGGCCTGCCCGTCACCGCCTACTACCACTGGACGCTGGCGGACAACTACGAGTGGGGGAGCTACGAGCCGCGCTTCGGCCTCCACGGCGTGGACCGGGAGCGCGGCACCAAGATCCTCGACACCGACGCCATGGGCGTGGACGCGGCCGGCGCCTTCCGCCGCATCGTCGACGGCCTGCGCGCCGGGGACCGCTCGGTCATCGGCCGCTGACCGCCAGGCCCGGTTGCCGCGGGGAGCGGGTCACCCCGCCAGGAAGCGCTCCGGGTCCACCGCCACGAACAACCCGTCGGCCTCGGCGATGAGCTCCGTGCCGTGACGGGCGGTGGCATCGATGCGGAGCTTGCGGCCATGGCGCGACCGCAGGCGCGCCCGCAGCTCGAGCTCGGTGCCGAGCGGCGTGGGGGCCCGATAGCTCACGGTGAGGCTGCCGGTGTAGGCGGGCATCCCGTGGATGGAGAGCACGAACCCCATGACCTCGTCGAACAGGGCCGCCACGGCCCCTCCGTGGGCGCGCCCGGGCGCACCCTCGAAGGCCGGGCCCAGCGAGATGCGCAGCACGGCTTCGTCACCCTCGCGCACGATGTCGGCCGCCAGCCCGAGCGGGTTGGCCTTGCCCGTCACGATGCTGTCGGGGAAGGCGGAGTTGCGGCGGACCTTCTCGGGCTCGCCGGTGAACACGCTGCGCATGTCGAAGGGCCGGCGGCGCCGCGCGGGGAAGGACTGCACCTCGGACAGGAGGGCCTCCACGGTGGACCTGATCGTCTCCAGGACGGCGTCGTCGACGTCGTGGCCCACCACGGCGTGGCCGAGCCGGCGCAGCGCGCCGGCTGCCTCCACGCGGGCGGCCGTGGCCACCTCGGGCACGTCGGGATCCTCGACGGCGGTCAACTGCGCTTCACGTCCGCCCAGGCGACGTCCTTGTCGACCTCGACGTCGCGGGGCAGCCCGAGGATGCGCTCGGCCATCTGGTTGCGCAGCACCTCGGAGGTGCCCCCTTCGATGGTGTTGGCGCGGGCCCGCAGGAAGGTCGTGGCGCGGGCCTCGGTGGCGGTGTCACCCGGGAGCCAGGCGGTGGCGGCCACACCGTTGGCGTTCACGGCGAAGCTCGAGCGCCGCTGGTTGTACTCGGCGTTGAACACCTTGTTGACCGCCCCCTCGGGCCCGGGCTGTTGGCCGCGCAGCCGGGCCGAGTTGGCGCGGAAGGCGGTGATCTCCTTCACCTCGGACTCGATGTAGAACTGCGCCAGGCGCTGGCGGACGAGCGGGTCGCGGCGGTTCGGGATGCCGTCCAGGTACGACTGCCACGGGTCGCGCCGGACCCCACCGGTGAACGACACCGGGTCCAGGGAGATGCCGGCCAGGGCGACCCGCTCGTTCATGAGGGTCGTCCGGGCGCATCGCCATCCGTCGCCGACGTCGCCCACCCGGTTCTCGTCGGGGATGCGGACGTCGCTCAGGAACACCTCGTTGAACTCCGAGGACCCGGTCATCTGCTTGAGCGGCCGCACGTCCACGCCCGGAGCCTTCATGTCGAGGATGAAGTAGCTGAGCCCCTCGTGCTTGGGCACGGTGGGGTCGGTGCGGGCGAGCAGCATGCCGAACTTGGAGAACTGGGCGATGGTCGTCCACACCTTCTGGCCGTTCACCACCCACTCGTCGCCGTCGCGCACCGCCCGCGTGGACAACGACGCCAGGTCGGACCCCGATCCGGGCTCGCTGAAGAGCTGGCACCAGATCTCCTCGGCCGACAGGATCTTGCGCAGGTAGCGCTCCTTCTGCTTGTCGGTCCCGTGCGCGATGAGCGTGGGGCCGGCCAGGCCCACGCCGAGGAGGTTGACCGACACCGTGGGCAGCCGGTAGTGGACGAGCTCGGCCCGGATGATCTGCTGCATCCAGACCTCGCCCGACAGCCCGCCGTACTCCCGGGGCCACAACGGGGCGGCGTAGGGGCTGCGCCCGATGGTCCCCTGCCAGGTGAAGGGGTTGAAGCCGCTGGCGCTCTTGATCTTCTCGAGCGTCTCGTCGTCCCCGGCGTCGGCGGCGTCCATCCAGCCGTCGGGGAGCGTGGCGCGCAGCCAGGCGCGCACCTCCTCCCGGAAGGCGTGGTGCTCGGGGGTGTCCTCGATGGTCCAGCGCATGCGCGTGCCTCCCTCGGTGCCTGCGGGCGGCGCCGCTAAACTGATTCGTCAGTCAGAACGGGCCCGGCCCAGTGTAGGGGAGGCGAGTCCATGGCCACCACCGACGAGACGGGCGCGCCGGCCCTGGACGAGGAGCAGCAGCGGCGGTTCCGCCAGGCGGTGCCCGCCACCATGCTGCGCACGCCGTACCTGTCGAGCCTGGGGCTCGTCTTCGAGGAGTACGAGCCCGACAGCGTGCGCATGCGCCTGCCGTTCCGGGAGGACCTCACCAACGACGGCACCTACTACCACGGCGGCGTCATCGCGGCCGTCATGGACACCACCGGCGCGGCCGCGGCGTGGTCCAACCACGACTTCACCAAGGGGGCGCGTGCGTCGACGGTGGCGATGTCGGTGCAGTACGTCGGGGCGGCCAAGAGGAGCGACCTCGTCTGCGAGGCGCGGGCCGTGCGCCGCGGGCGCGAGCTCATCTTCACCGAGATCACCTGCCGCGACGCCGAGGGCGCGGTGACGGCGCACGGCGTGCAGACCTACCGGATCGTGTGACGGGCGCGGGCGGGGCCCGCGGGCGTCAGCGCACCAGGTGGATGGCGGACTCCGACGTCTCGGGGTGGTCGGCGCGCCGGCGCACCGGGGTGCCGGCCAGCCGGGCCCGGCGCTCGTGGACGTCGTCGACGAAGCAGCGCCCCTGGCGGAGGTACACGAGGACGTCGGACTGGCCCTGGGGCCGGGGGAGCATCCACGAGTGCCCGCCCGGCACCCACACGGGATGGATGCCGGTGAGGTCCTCGAACTCGCGCGCCGTATGGGCGCTCACGATGCGGTCGAAGCAGCCCCACACCGGGAGGATGGGGACGCCCTCGGCCACCACGTGCTCGAGTTCGGAGCGCAGGTCGATGGCCATGAGCATCGACCCCACGGGAAGCGTGCGGCCCATGGAGCGCAGGTTGCGCCGGGCGTCGGGCCACAGCCCCCACAAGGTGGCCGCCAGCCGCCGCCCCACGAACAGGTCGGGGGCGTCGAGGATGGCGGCGATGAGGAGGTCGGCCACGCCCGCCATGTCGGGCAGGACCGGGGCGAGGAGCGAGACCACGATGCCCCGCCGGTGCTTCCACGCCGGGGTGGCGGCGCCGTCGCGGTAGACGATCCCGAGCACCCGGTCGGGGTGCATGTGGGCGACCTGCACCGCCACCGCGCCCCCCATGGAGTGGCCGAGGAGGACGGCGCGCTCCACGTTCTTGTGGTCGAGGAGGCGCACGACCTGGTCGGCGATCTCCTGGATGGTCACGCGCTCCCAGGGGAGCGGGTCGCTGCCGGCGAAGCCCGGCAGGCTCGGGTTGAGCACGCGCCACCCGAGGGTCTGGGCGAGGTTGCTGCTCTCGCGCCAGTACATGCCGCCCCCGGCGAAGTAGCCGTGCAGGTTGACGGCCCACACCGGCGCGCTGCCCGGGCCCTCGGGGCCGTGGTCCCACTCGTTGTCGGACAGGGCGAAGCGCAGACGGCGCTCGCCCACGTGCATCTTGTCGGGGACCATGCGCACGGCGCGCCCGGCGCGTGCAGGCGCGGCGGGCCGGGGGCGCGCCAGGGCCTCGGTGCGCTCCTTCTTCCGCAGGGACGGCAACGGTGGCGCTTGCATGTCGACCATCACGACCCTACCCCAGCCCCCCCTGCGCCACGCGGTACGTGATCCGCCCAACACGCATTGTCACACACCGGGCGGGGTTGCGACAGACCCCGAGCGCACACCGGGGCGGGCCTGCGCCGACGCGGGCGTCAGCGGGTGGCGGCGTGCACGCGCTCCAGGGCGCGTTCGGCGTCGTCGACGAAGCGCCGGACGAGCTCGGCCGCCGGGACCAGGCCGTCGATCGCCCCCACGCCCTGCCCCGTGGGGTAGCACTCCCGGGCCGGGTCCACCTCGAGGGTGTCGGCGTCACCACCCAGGTGGAAGGCCTTGTCGGTGATGGAGCGCCCGAGCTGCGCCGGGAACGCCTCGAGTTCCGCGGGGTGGGCGTCGAAGTAGGCCGTGTAGTCGTTGGCGACGACGCGCATGGTCTTGCCCGAGTAGGCGCGGCTGACGGTGGTGCCGTCCTCGGCCGTGGCCACGAGGGCCCCCTTGTACCCCGCCACCGCACGGGCCTCGGGGGTGGCGATGAAGCGGGTGCCCACCCACACCCCGTCGGCTCCCAGGGTGAGCGCCGCCGCCAGGCCGCGGCCGTCGAAGATCCCGCCCGCCGCCACCACCGGGACGCGCCCTCCCACGGCGTCCACGATCTGGGGGACCAGCGGCATGGTGGCGACCGTGCCGGTGTGCCCGCCCGCCTCGGTGCCCTGGGCCACGACGATGTCGCAGCCGGCGTCCACCGCCCGGCGGGCGTGGGCGACCTTGCCGCACATGTTGACCACCAGGACCCCGTGGCGGTGGCACAGCTCCACCACGTCGGTGGGGACGCCCAGCCCGGCGACGAACACCGACGCGCCGCCGGCGATGATCCGCTCGACCTGGCCCACCAGGTCGCCGGGCATGGCCGTGAGCAGGTCCACCCCGAAGGGCCTGTCGGTGCGGGCCCGCACCTGCGCCATCTCCTGCACCATGGCCTCGTCCGACATGGTGGACGCCCCCAGGCACCCGAAGCCGCCCGCCTCGGACACCGCCGCCACCAGCCGGTGGTACGAGACGCCTCCCATCCCCGCCAGCATCACGGGGTGCTCGATCCCGAGGACCGACGTCAGGCGGGTGCGCATGGGGGCTCCTTGGGTGCGGACCGTGGCGGGGGCCACGCCGGTGCGGGCGGGGGCACCGCCGCGCATCGACCGGCGACCCCCTCGACCGCCCACGACGGGTGGAACGGCCGAGCTGACCGACGGACCGAGTTGGTTGACTGACCCGTCAGTCTAGGGAGCCCGCCCGGCGGGGGCGATCCCCTCCCGCCACGTAACCTGCCCGGTGGTGCGTCGCCGTCTGAGCTGGGGGCCGCGTCGCCTCGTGCCGCCCGAGGTCATCGACACCGCCGCGGGGAGCATGCGGCGCCTGACGGCCGCCGACGCCCCCGCGCTCGCCGCCGCCGCCGCCGAGAGCCTCGAGCACCTGGGGCCGTGGATGCCGTGGGCGACGCCCCAGGGCGTGTCGGTGCGGGCCCAGCGCGACCGCCTGCTCGGGCCGGCCGGGGCGTGGGCGCCCACGGGGGACTACGAGTACGGGATCTTCCTCGCCGACGGGACCCTCGTGGGTGGCTGCGGGCTGCACCGGCGCATCGGGCCCAGCGCCCTCATGATCGGCTATTGGGTGCACGTCGACCACGTCAAGCGGGGCATCGCCACCGCCAGCGCCGAGGCGCTCACCACCGCCGCCTTCGGCCTGCGCCGGGTGGAGCGCGTGGAGATCCACTGCGACGACGCCAACGCGGCCAGCGCGGCGGTGCCCGCCAAGCTCGGCTACCACCTCACCGGCCACGTCGACCACCCGAAGGAGGCGCCCGGCGAGACCGGGTCGCGCATGGTGTGGGTGGTCCACCGGCGCGAGTGGCTCACCGCGCCCCGGGTCGGGCCCGACCCCAACCCCTAGATTGAGCGCGCGTGGCAGACCCCGTCCCCCCACGCGCCCCCAGCGCCGCGCCGCTCACGGCCGCCGTGTTCCGGGAGCTCGTCGCCGAGCTCGCCGCGCTCGAGGGCCGGTTGCAGCTCCCCGACGTCCCCCTCGACGACCTCGGCGTCCTCGAGGGGTACCGGTGGATCTTCTCGATCCTGGCGGTGGGGCTCGACGCCTACGTCTGGGCCGACACGGGGCGTCCCCGCTTCGTTGACATCGTGGGGCCCTACCGCAAGTGGGGCGGGGACAACTCCGACGCCTTCTACCAGTACGCGCCCATCGACCCGAGCCGGACCTACGTCGTGAGCGGACGGCGCGGCGACGCCGTCTACCTGTCGCTCACGGTGTACGGGGGGCCCGACGACGGCCGTTACTCCGAGCGCATCGTGGGGAGCGTCAACGACCGGTCGCTCCACGTCGCCGAGGACGGGACGTTCCGCGTGGTGCTCAGCCCCGAGCCCCACGAGGGCGCCTGGATCGAGCTCCAGCCCGACGCGGTGTGCGCCATCACGCGCGACTACCTGGCGGACCCCGTCCACGACCGGCGCGCCACCTGGCGCATCGAGGCCCTCGACCCGCCGGCCACCCGCCGCGACACCGACGCCGATCTCGCCCGACGCTTCCGGGCCGCCCTCATTTGGCTGCGGGACCAGGCGGCCATCGTGCCCATCCCGCTCGGCGACCCCAACTCGGTGGACGAGCCCTACGGCGTCGCCCGCCAGACCTTCGGGTGGGCGGCCGGGGACGCCGCCTACGCCATGGGCAGCTACGCGCTGGGCGAGGACGAGGCCCTCGTCATCGAGGGCCGGTCACCCCCCTGCGCCTTCTGGAACGTCTGCCTGTGGAACCAGTTCCTCCACACCTACGACTACGCCTACGAGCGGGTCACCCTCAACGGCACGCAGGTGGTCTACGAGGACGACGGGTCGTGGCGCCTGGTGGTGGCACGGCGTGACCCCGGCCATCCCAATTGGATCTCCACGGCGGGACACGAGCGGGGTCGTATCTGGTTCCGCTGGTTCCTGCCCGAGGCCACCCCGGCGCGGCCCACGACACGCCTGGTGGGCCTGGCCCGGTAGTCCAGGCCGGGTCGCACTGCCAATAGGTGATGACCGAGGTGGGGGGGCAGGGGGGAGACACCTGCGTGCTTTCCCCGATGGCAGCCGGTGATCCCGGGCGTACCGTCAGTGACGGTGCCACATTCGGGGGAACGGGGGGCCGGACCTTCCGTCGTTGGCGCGCCGTCGATCATGGATCGGCTGGACGCCGCTGCGGAAGCAGGACCGGACGAGGTGCACACCGGCGAGGTGTGCTTGCCCCCCGTCGGCCCCGCGCTGGCCGCCGCCGTGAGCCAGGCGCGCGCCGGGAACGATCGCTTCGTGCTGGCGCTGGCCCGTCCCCACCGGACGGCGGCCGCGCAGGGCGCGCCCACCACCGGGGCCCTCACCGACCCCGAGGCGGTCGAGGACCTGACGGCCGCGCTGGTGGCGGCCCTCGGCCCCCGCCAGCGCCTCTTCGCCGCCGGCCCCGGTGAGCTGGCCGTCATCGTCCCGGGACGGTCACGTGACGCAGCGCGTCTGATGCGGAGCGCGGCCGAGGGGGGGGCACCGGCCTTCCACTGGACGGTGAGCCGCTACCCCAACGACGCCCGGTCGGCGGCCGGCCTCCTGCGCCGGACCTCGACCCGCCTGCACCGCAAGCCGCCCGCCCCTCTGCGCACCCCGCCCGCCCCCGCCCCCAGTCCGCAGGCGCCGGCCTCTCCCACGTCGTCGGGCGTCACGGCCGTGTGGTCGGTGGTGGCCGTGGTGGGCGGGGTCCTGGCCGGGTCGCTGGCCATGGGGGGCGGGCACCAGATCGCGGGACTCGGCCAGCATCCGCCCATGGCCTCGGGCCCCCTGGTCGGCCCGGACGGGACCGGCGACGCGCTCGGGGCGGCGCTGGCGTCGAGCTCCAGCCGGCAAGGCCGGGGGCCGTCGGCCCTCCGCCTGGCCGCGACCTCGGCCACCGTGCCCCCGGCCATGCCGGGGGCCGGTCCGGGCGTCGGCGGCGCTCTCAGCGGTGTTCAGACCACGGCGGGTGTTGAACCGCCGGGGACCACGCACGGGACCGCGCTGGGCTGGGGGTCGTCCGCCGGCACGAAGTCCGGGACGGGGTCCGGCGGGGGGACCGCGGCCGGGTCGGAGGGCGGCTCGGGGTCGTCGTCCTCCACCGGCGGAGGGACGACGTCGTCCTCGGGCGGCTCGTCGGGCTCGACCAGCTCCGGCCGGGGAGGCGGCTCGTCCTCGGGCGGCTCCACGACCTCCGGCGGCTCGGGGTCGCCGTCGGGCTCCGGCGGCTCGGGTTCGGGCGGCTCCACGTCCTCCAAGGGGTCGGGCTCGGGTGGCTCGTCCTCGGGCGGCTCCTCGACAGGAGGGACGACGGGGTCGTCCACGGGGACCTCGTCGGGATCGGGATCGACCAAGACCTCGTCGGGAGGCTCGGGCTCGGCATCGGGCGGATCGGGCGGCTCGGGGTCGTCCGGGAGCCTGAGCGGCGTGGTGCAGAGCGTCCCCGTGGTGGGCCCCGTGCTGAGCGGGTCGGGTTCGGGCGGCTCGGGTGGCTCGGGGTCGGGCGGCGGCCTGAGCGGCGTGGTGCAGAGCGTCCCCGTGGTGGGCCCCGTGCTGAGCGGGTCGGGTTCGGGCGGCTCCTCGGGCTCGGGCGGCGGGTCGTCGTCGGGAGGCTCCACCTCGACCGGCTCTTCGTCGGGATCCTCCGGGTCGTCGGGCTCCTCGGGGTCGGGCGGCGGGTCGTCGTCGGGAGGCTCCTCGGGGGGTTCCTCGTCGGGAGGCTCGAGCTCGGGTTCGGGCGGCCTGACCGGCGTGGTGAACAGCGTTCCCGGGGTGGGCGGGGTGCTGTCGGGGGTCGGGCTGTGAGGCCGCCCGCGGCCGGGGCGCGCCGGGCGCGCTACGCGGGGCTGTGCTCCACGGCGCGCGCCACCGCGCCGACCAGGTCCTCGGGGCGGACGGGCGGGTCGAGGTGCGCCACGACGCCCCTCGACAGCCGGCGGGGCAACCCCGCGCGCCACGAGCCGGGCGCGCCCCGCCCCCCGTGCTCCGCCGCGCCGGAGAGCACCGACACCACGTCGTCGTGGGGGACGCTGCGGTCGAGCACCACCGCGCTGAAGCGCATGTGGGACAGCATGGTGGTGGCGTCGACGCCGTACCCCGCCTCGATGACCGTGTACCCGGCGAAGCGGATGATGTCGGCCACCTGGCACCACGCCACGTGGCCGTCGGTCCGGTCGTCGATGACGAGGACGACGTGCGCGCTGCGCGTCGAGGCCTCCGATGACGGCGAGCCGGCCCGCCCCAGGCGACGCGTCCACTCCGGGACGGCCCAGGGCTCCCTGTCGTCGTCGAGGTCGGCTGTCAGATGTCGTGCCGAGGATTCCGGTGCCACCGGCCGGGCCCCTTCCCTGACTGTCCTGTCCACCGTGCTCGCTACGAAAACGCCACAGGAACGAACGGCTTGCGCGGCGTGCGGGGGCGGCCGCGAGTGGTGGCCGCGTTGTCCGGACGAGCGCTCGTTGTTGTGTTTCCCGAGGTCGTGCTCCGCAGGCCCGAAGCGGGCCGCGGGCGTCGTTCTAGGAGGTGCCCGGTGACCACCTTCACCGTGGAGCGGGGGCCGCGCACGGTGGCCTCGCGCACCGACGATGTGGACATGGCCCGGGACCAGGCGCTGATCGCCCGGGCCCAGGACGGCGACCGAGCAGCCTTCGACGAGCTGTACGTCCACTACTCGAGGCGCCTCTACCGCCTGTGCCTGCGGCGTCTGTCCGATCCCCACGAGGCAGAGGACGTCGCCCAGGAGGCCTTCGTCCGCGCGTGGCGGGCGCTGCCGCGCTTCTGCGGCGAACGGCGCTTCTATCCGTGGCTGAGCGTCATCGCCGCCAACCTCTGCACCGACGTGCTGCGCAAGCGGTCGCGCTCCACCCCCGTGGCCGAGTTCTACGGGTCCGACCCCGCCAGCACCGAGGAGCTCGACGAGCGGCTCATCGCCCAGGTCGACGCCGAGATGGTGGGCAAGGCCTACACCAAGCTCACCGAGCGGCACCGCCGCATCCTCCAGCTGCGCGAGGGCTCGGGCATGAGCTACCAGGCGATCGCCGAGCACGAAGGCGTCGCCGTGAGCGCGGTGGAGACGCTTCTGTGGCGGGCCCGCCAGGCGCTCAAGCGCGAGTTCGCGGCGCTGGCCGCGGCCGAGCGACCCGCCGCCATCCTCGGCCTGGGCGCGCTCGCCGACTTCCTCAAGCACCACCTGCGTGTGCCGGCACACGTGGCCAAGCGGCTCTCGCAGCTCTCCCCGGCCTCGGCGGCGCTGGCGGTGGGCTCGGTGGCGGCCATCTCGGGCGTGGCGCTGGGCACCGCGCAGCTGGCGCAGCCGCAGGCGCCGCGCTCGCTGGACCGTGCCGAGCTGGCCGCCCTGTCGCCGGTGGCGCTCCCCGCGGCGGCGGGAGCCCCCGCCGCCGGTCAGGGGTCGGCGGCCGCCGGTGGCCTGGCCGCGGCGCCGGGATGGGGGGAATGGGCGAGCGGGCCGTCCCCGGCGTCGGGCGGCGCGGGCGGGCGCGACGCCACGACGGCCGGGAACGGCGGCGCCGGTGACGGCGGCGCCGGCGGTGGGGGTGCGGGCGCTCCCGGCGCCGACGGCGCGGGCGGAGGGTCGGGCGCCTCGGGCGGCGTGGGCGGGCTGCTGTCGGCGGTGTCGGGTGGCTCGGGCGCAGGCGTGCTGCACGGACTGGGGTCGGCCGCCACCGCCACGGTGGGCTCGACCCTCGACGGCCTGGCGGGCACCCTGGGCGCCGCCACCTCGGGTACCGGCATCGGCGTGGCCGGTGTGACCAAGGGCGTGTCCGGCACGGTGTCGTCGGTGGCCGGCACGGTAACCACGGGCGTGACGGGCGCGTTGAGCTCCACGGCGGGCACGCTGTCGTCGGCGGCGGGCTCGGCCACCAAGGCCGTGTCGGGCGCCGTGTCGTCGACGGCCGGCACCGTCACCAAGGGCGTGTCGACGGGGGTGGCGGCCGCCACCGGCGGGGCCGCCTCGTCGGCGGGCAGCGCGGTCTCCGGTGTGGTGAAGGGCGTGGGAGGAGCCGTGTCGGGCGCGGCCGGGTCGGTGGCCGGCACGACCAAGGGATCGAGCGCCGTGCCCCCGGTGCTCGGTGGTGCGGGGGCCTCGTCCACCGGGGGCGGTGGGTCGGGGTCGGCCTTGCCCGCGGCCCCGGGCACCGGCTCCGGGGGCGGGACCCCGCTCCCCGCGGGCGTGGGAGGCGTGCTCGGCCTCTGAGGCGGCGGTCGCCCAGCCCCGAGAGCCTGTCAGGCGCGGGGCGGGACCCCGTCGCCGGTTCTGCTGTCACCGGTGCCGTCTCGCCTGCCGTGCAGGGCGGTCACCGCCTCGTCCACCGTCCCGAAGATGTGGTCGGCGCCGATGCGGGCCCCCAGCCCGCTTCGGGACAGGCTGCGGGGCGCCTCGCCCACGGCCCGGGCCACCGCCACGGTGACGCGGGCGCGGTCGAGGTCGTCGAGGAGCGCGCGCAACATGCGCGTTCCCGTGAAGTCGATGTCGCTGATGGCGTCGGCGTCGAGCACGAGCAGCGACGTCGGCCCGGGGGCGTCGGCGAGCGCGGCCTTGATGTCGGCGCGCACGTGGTCGGCGTTGGCGTAGTAGATCGGTGCCACCAGCTGCACGACCACCACGCCCGGCACGGCCACGGGATGGTCCCGGTGGCCGAGCGGCTCCCAGCTGGTGGTCCCGTCGATCCTGCCCAGGACGTAGCTGCGGGGGTGGGCGGAGCGCCGCGTGCGGTCGAGGATGGCGAGCCCCACGGCCACGCCGATGCCCTGTTCCACACCGACCAGGGCGACCGTGAGCAGGGTCACGACGGCCAGGCCGAACTCCCACCTGTCGAAGCGCAGCACCGCCGCCAGCGCGTCCACGTGGAAGATGCGGGTGGCGACGAAGATCAAGATGGCCGCCAGCGTGGCCAGGGGGACGTCGGTGAGCAGCCCCGCCGAGGGGACGACGAGCACCACGGCCGCCGCCGCCACCAGCCCCGCCGCCTGGCTCCGGCCCCCTGCCGACGCCACCGCGGCGGTGCGGGCCGGGCTGGCGTTGGTGGCGAACGCGCCGAAGAGCCCCGCCAGGACGCCCGACGCCCCCACCCCGATGAAGTCGCGGTTGACGTCCACCGGGTAGCCGCCCTGGTCGGCGAAGGCCCGGGTGGTGGCGGCCGTCTGGCTCACGACCACCAGCGCCACCACCCCGGCGAGGGGGAAGACCTGGCCCAGTGCGGACCACGACAGGTGGCTGAGGCCGACCGTCGGCGCGTGGTGGGCCACGGTCCCGAGCACGGCCACGCCGTGGTGCTCGAGGTGGGCCGCCCACACCACCACCGTCGACGCCGCCAGCCCCGCCAGGGCGCCCGGCAGCTTGGCGTCGATGCGCTCGGCGGTGAGCACGACGGCGAAGACGGCTGCGCCGATCACGAACGTCGTCACGCTCGTGTGACCGAGGTGGCGCACGACCTCGGTGACGCGGTGCACCGTCGACCCCGACGCCGGCCTCAGGCCGAGGAGGTCGGGGAGCTGGTGCACCACGATGATCACCGCCACGCCCGCCAGGAACCCGGTGATGATCGGGGCGGACAGGAAGTTGGCGATCCAGCCCATGCCGAGGAGCCCCACCAGCGCCACGAGGGCGCCCACGACCACCGCCACCAGCGCCACCAGGGCCACGTAGTCGGAGGAGCCCGTGGGGGCGAGATGGGCGATGCCGGTGGCGAACAGCGGGGCGATGGTGGAGTCGGCGCCCACCGACAGCTGCGGGCTCGCCCCGAGGAACCCGAAGGCCACGGCGCCGGCGATGAAGGTGTACAGCCCCGTGATGGGCGGCATGCCGGCGAGGCGGGAGGTGGCCAGCTGCTCGGGGACGGCGATGACGAGCAGCGTCAGCGCGGCGAGGAGGTCGGCCCCGAGCCAGCCACGGCGGTAGCCGCGCAGCGAGCTCAGGGGCTCGGGCACGGGGAACCTGCCCAACAGCGTGGGCCCGCTGCGCTCCTGCGACGGTGGGCGAGAGGCGGTCACGGGTCGGTGTCGATCCAGTGCCGGGCGCTCGACACCACCGACACCTCGGGGTGCGACCACACGAAGCGCTCGACGTTGTCGAGCACCTCGTCGACGTGGCCGGCGTCGGGGGCGACGGCGCAGAACCCCAGGGCGGCGCGCTGCCACAGGTCGTGGTGGTCGACCTCCGACGCGGCCACGCCGTAGCGACGGCGCGCCGTGTCGAGGATGTGGCGCACCACCGTCCGCTTGGCCTTGAGCGACGCGCCGCCCTCGATGTGGAGGTCCATCTCGAGGGCGGCCGCATGGATGGGGCTCACGGCGCCGATGCTACGGTGACGCCGGTGTCAGTGACGGGGAACATGGCGTGCTCGCCGCTCGTCGCGGCGCGCGCACGCACCGGGTGATGCCCCGCTGGCTGACCGAGGACGAGTACCGCATCCTCAGCGCGGTGTGCGACCGGCTCGTCCCCGCCGACGACGCGCCCGGCGCGCTGGGCACCGGGGTGCCCGAGTACATCGACGCCCTCCTCGGGGCGTTCCTCGTGGACCCGCCCCGGATCTGGGCGGGCGGCCCGACGTCGGGGCGCTTCGGCGGCGAGGCGGGGTTCGCCCGGTTCCACCGCCTGTCGGCGTACGACGAGCTGGCGTGGCGGACGCGCATCGAAGGGTCGCGGGGGATCCCGGCGCGTGAGTTCAACGGCCCGGTGGTGGGGCTCCAGGAGCGCTACCGCGCCGGGCTGGGCGCCCTCGGGACGGCGTTCTGCGACCTCGGGCCCGAGGAGCAAGACGCCCGCCTGCGGGCCGACGAGGCGTTCACGGCGCTGGTCTACGAGCACTGCTGCGAGGGGATGTACGGGGCCCCCGAGTACGGCGGCAACCGGGACGGGGCGGGATGGGCCGCCATCGGCTACCCCGGCGACGTGCAGCCCCGGGGCTACCTCGACGACGAGGTGGCGGGCACATGACGGTGGACGCCGTCGTGGTGGGCTCGGGCCCCGGCGGGGCCACCACCGCCGACGTCCTCACGCGTGCGGGCTGGGACGTGGTCATCGTGGAGAAGGGCCGCAACCACCTCCTCGACCCCGGCGACCTCACCACGCCGGCGGCGGACTACTCCAACGACGAGCTCAAGTTCGTCTACCGCCACTTCCTGGGGCCCGACCCCCTCATCGAGCCCCGCACGTTCCGCACCGCCGAGACCGACGGCGAGCGCGTGCACGTGGGCGAGGTCAACTCCATCCCCACCACGGTGGGCGGGGGCGGCACCCACGCCGACGGCAAGGTGCCGCGCTTTCGGGAGGAGGACTTCGCCCTGTTGTCCGCGCACGGTCCCGTGGACGGCGCGGCGGTGGCCGACTGGCCCCTGTCCTACGCCGACCTCGAGCCCTTCTACGCCGAGGCCGAGCGCACGGTGGGCGTGGCCGGCGACGCCGGCGCCAACCCCTTGGCGGCGTGGCGGTCGGGGCCCTACCCCATGCCCCCGGGACCGCCCATGTACGGGGCGCGGCTGTCCAGCGCGGCGGCCGAGGGCCTCGGGCTCCACCCCTACCCCGCCCCCACGGCCGCCAACTCGGTCCCCTACGACGGGCGGCCCGCCTGCAACAACTGCGGGTTCTGCGCCTTCTTCGGGTGCCCCATCCACGCCAAGGGGGACCCCGTCGCCATGCTGGTGCGGGCCATGGCGTCGGGCCGGGCCGAGCTGCTGCCCGAGACGTTCGCGGCGCGCATCACCACCGACGGCCGGCGGGCCACCGGTGTCGAGGTGATGGGCCCCGACGGCGCCCTCCGCCACATCGGGGCCCGCCACGTGGTCGTGGCCGCCGGGGCGGTGGAGACGCCCCGGCTCCTGTTGCTGTCGGGCATCGACCACGACCTGGTGGGCCGGTACCTCATGGTCCACTTCCAGACCTTCGCGGCGGGCGTCTTCCCCGAGCGCCTGCACGGCCACCGGGGCCGGGCCGTCACCCACGTGCACGCCGACGCCGTCGTGGTCGACGACGCCGCCCGGGCGGCGGCCAGGGCGGCCGGGCTGCCCTGGATCCGGGGCGGGCTGGTGGAGCACGGGGGCCCCAGCCTGCCGGTCATGGAGGCCAAGCTCTATCCCTGGGGGGCCCGCCACACGTCGCTCATGCGCTCCTCGCCCATGCGCGACCGCATGTGGGCCTTCACCATGCAGGGAGAGGACCTGCCCCAGGCCACCAACCGCGTCGACCTCGACCCCGCCGTGCGCGACGTGCGCGGCTTCCCCGTGGCCCGGGTCACCTACAAGCCGCACCGCCACGAGCTCGTGGCGTCGGCCCACCACGCCCCCCGCCTCGTCGAGGTGCTCGAGGCCATGGGGGCCACCTGGACCCTCACCTCCACCTCGCCGCTGGTCGAGGGGCACGACCCCCGGGGCATCCTGTCGGCCATACCCATGAGCCGCCACGTCATGGGCACCACGCGCATGGGGGAGGACCCCCGCACCTCGGTCGTGGACCCCTTCGGGCGCGTGCACGGCCTCGACAACGTGGTGGTGGCCGACTCGTCGGTCTTCGTCACGTCGGCCGGCTACGGGCCCACGCTCACGCTGGTGGCGCTGGCCGCCCGGGCCGCCGGCGCGCTGGCGGGCACGGCCGCGCCCTAGGCGCCCGGGTGGCACCGGCCCCGCGGGGGCGCCTCCTCAGGGCGTGAGGTACGAGGCCAGGAAGCGCGCGCTCGCCTCGAACTCCTCGGCGGGGACCTCGGCGTGCAGCCCGGGATGGGCGTGCAGGCGCCGGTCGGTGCTGGCCAGGGCGTCGAACAGGGCACAGGCGTGCTCGCGCGAGAACAGCTCGTCGTGCCACTGCATGAGGAACAGCACCGGGCAGCGCACCTGCGCGGCGTCGGCGACGAAGCGCGCCTTGGTGGGGCCCGAGATGCCCATGAGCCCGAGGACCGACACCGCCACCCGGGGCTCGGCGGCGGTCACGGGCAGGCCGAAGATCGTCCCCATGGAGAGCCCCCAGTAGCCGCAGCTCCCCGACGACACCTCGGGGAGCTGCTGGACGGCGTCCAGCACCGCCTGCCAGTCGCCCACCATCTCGTCGATCAGGTCGTCCTCGTTCGACCACGCCTGGGCGAAGTCGAGGAAGGCGAGGTCGCCGTTGAGGCTGCCGTCGGCGCGACGGTCCCCGTGCACGGGACCGTCGATGGCCACCGCCGACAGGCCGTGGTGGCGCACCAGGCGGCGGCCCAGGGCCACGATGTAGTCCTCGCGCTTGGAACCCGCCGCACCGTGGCCCAGCATGACCACGGGCCGGGGCGTGTCGTCGTCGGCCGCCGTCCACAGCAGCCCCGGCACCCGCCGTTCGCCGCGCAGCACGTCGAAGCGCCTCTCCCGGACGCCCTTCGCCGCGGTGTCCGACGCGAACAGCGCGGTGTTGGCCGTGTCGGTCAACTGCGGGGCACCTGCGACCACGGCACGTCCTTGTCCACCCGGGGATCACCGGGCAGGCCCAGGACGCGCTCGCCGAGGATGTTGCGCATGATCTCGGAGGTGCCCCCCTCGATGGAGTTGGCCCGGCACCGCAGGAACGTCTGGCGGGGGTCCGCCCCCCCCGAGAAGATGGCCCGGTCGGGCCGGCGCATCTCGTAGTTGGTGGGGAACAGGGTGCCGTCCATGCCCATCAGGTCCATGCACAGGTCGTAGATGCGCTTGTTGAGCTCGGCGCCCACCAGCTTGGCCACCGACCCCTCGGGCCCCGGCGTCCCCGCCGTGCGCAGCGCCCGGGCCCGCATGTTGGTCAGCCGCGCCACCTCGGCCTCCACCCACAGGGCCATGAGGCGGTCGCGCTGGGCGCCGCCTTTGTCGGGCTTCTCCTTCCAGATGCGCAGGGCCTCGTGGATGGGGCCGGAGTTGCGCGGCACCACGCCACCGCCGATGGCGACGCGCTCGTTCATGAGGGTGGTCATGGCCACGCGCCAGCCCGAGCCCACGGCGTCGAGCCGTTGGCTGTCGGGGACGCGCACGTCGGTGAAGAAGACCTCGTTGAACTCGGCGTCGCCGGTGATCTGTCGCAGGGGCCGCACCTCCACCCCGGGCGCGTGCATGTCGACGATGAAGTACGTCATGCCCCGGTGCTTGGGGACGTCGGGGTCGGTGCGGGCCAGCAACATGCCCCAGCGCGCCGTGTGGGCCAGGGTCGTCCACACCTTCTGCCCGTTCACGACCCACTCGTCCCCGTCGCGCACCGCCCGGGTGGCGAGGCCGGCGACGTCGGAGCCCGCGCCCGGCTCGCTGAAGAGCTGGCACCACACCTCCTCGCAGGTGAACAGGGGCCGCAGGTAGCGGGCGCGCTGCTCGGGGGTGCCGTGGGTGAGCACGGTGGGCGCCCCCATGCCGTAGCCGATGACGTTGCGGTCGGCCTCGCTGGGCGCGCCCGCGGCGCGCAGCTCGCGCTCGACGACCCCCTGGAGGTCGGGGCTGAGCCCGAGCCCGCCGTGGCCCTCGGGGAACGACACCCACGCCAGCCCGGCGTCGAAGCGGGCGCCGAGGAACTCCACCGCCGGCGTCGTGGCCGGGTCGTGGGCGGCGAGGAGCTCGCCGATCTTCCCGAGGACGAGCTCCTCGTCGGTGCGGACGGTGTCGGTCGTGGCCATGCGCCCACGTTAACGAGCGCCCGGCCCCTTCGTCGGGCCGCCACCGGCGCCCGCGCCGCGCGGTGGCGTGGCGGCCGGAGGGCACGGCCGGGGCGGGTGGGCGCCCGGCGCCCACCCGCGTCCGGCTCGTCGTGGCGTCAGGCGGGTCCCGGTGCTCGAGTGAGCGCGCTCACCACCCGGGCCTTGCCCTCCATCTTGGCCCGGTACATGGCCTGGTCGGCGGCGCGGATCAGATTGGCGACCGACGGCGGGCGGTCGGTGACGCACGGGGCCACGCCGATGCTGGCCGACAGGGTGCGCTCGCCGAAGGGGGTGTGGAAGGGCTTGGACAGGCCGTCGAGGATGCGCTCGGCGATCTCGAGGCCGTGGGAGTCGTGGTCGAGGTCCTCGCAGATGACGAGGAACTCGTCGCCGCCGAAGCGTCCCACCGTGTCCGACGAGCGCACGCACTCGCCGAGGCGCTGGGCGATGGCCGTGAGCACGAAGTCGCCGGCCTCGTGCCCGAGCTCGTCGTTCACCAGCTTGAAGTTGTCGATGTCGATGAACAGGACCGCCACCAGGCTCTCGCGGCGGCGCACCCGCGCCAGGGCGTGCGCCAGGCGGTCGGTGAGCAGGACGCGGTTCGCCGCGCCGGTGAGCGGGTCGTGCACGACCTGGTGCGACAGCTGGGCGCTCAGGGCCCGCTCCGCCTCGTAGAGCCGGGCGTTGGCCACGGCGATCGCCGCGTGCTCGGCGAACAGCGACACGGCGCGCAGGTCGTACTCGCTGTAGGTGTGGCCCGGCGCCCCGATGAGGTTGATGACGCCCAGGACCTGGCCGCGGTGCTTCAGGGGCACGCACACCGCGCTCTCGGTCTCGTGGTGGCCCTTCTCCGACACGGTTCCCTGGACGAGCAGCGGCTCCTGGTCGCGCGCCACGCGGCTGGCGATGCCCCCGCCGAGCTCGATGGGGGCGCCGCTGGCGTTGCCCGCCCGGCACACGACGACCAGGCCACCCTCGTCGTCGATGAGCATGATCGAGCCGCTGGCCGCCTTGAGCAGCTCGAAGGCGCTCGACAGGATGAGCTGCAGGACCTCGTCCACGACGAGGACCGAGTTCATGGCCTTGCCCGCCTCGTAGAGCATGGCCAGCTCCTTGAGGCGGTTCGACAGCGCCGCCCCCAGCACGCGCTCGTCGACGAGCAGCTTGGCCAGGCGGCGCAGGTGGCGCTCCTTCTCGGTGACGTAGACGGCCAGGCCGATCACGAGCACCACGGTCCCGGCCCGGAAGCCGAGGCGGTTGGCGAAGCCGAGGTGGTGGCCGGCCCCCGAGGTGAGCAGCGACACGGCGGCGGCCAGGCACACCAGACCGGCGAAGGCCACCGTCCACAGCTGGGAGCGGCGCCGGTCGACCGCCTCGAGGGTGGGGGACGAGAAGTCCTTGATCCCGACGATGCGGGCCTCTTGCTCGAGGAGCCGCGAGACGCCGGCGACGTCTGGCGACCGGAGAGGTTCGGGCTCCGCCGTCACGCCTCGGAATATCGGCGCCGGCGCCGTTGGGCTTGAGGCCAGGTCCCGGGCCCCGAACGGGCGGCCGTAGAGTCGGCGCCATGGGGGAGCGTGCCGGCGCGCCCGGCCCGGGCGGGGCACCCGCGTGGGGCGGGGAGGAGTGGGCCGTCGCCCAGAACCGCGCCATGTGGGACGCACGGGTGGGCATCCACGTGGCGTCGGCCTTCTACGACGTGGAGGGGTGGCTGCGCGACGGGCGGGGACCGAGGGCGGCCGAGGCCGAGATCGTGGGGGACGTGGCCGGCCTCGACCTGGTGCACCTGCAGTGCCACTTCGGCCTGGACACCCTGGCGTGGGCCCGGGCCGGGGCGCGCGTCACCGGGCTCGACTTCTCGGCCCCCGCCCTGGCCGAGGCCCGGGCCATCGCCGAGCGGGCCGGGCTGGCGGGGCGGTCGCGCTTCGTGTGCGCCGAGGTCTACGACGCCCCCGCCGCCCTGGGGTCCACCTACGACGTGGTGTACGTGAGCCTGGGCGCGCTCTCGTGGCTCCCCAGCGTGGCCCGCTGGGCCGAGGTCGTGGCGGCCCTGCTGCGGCCGGGGGGACGGCTCTTCGTGCACGACGTGCACCCCCTGTCGGACGCCCTCGGGGAGGACGAGCTCGTGGTGACGAGCTCGTACTTCGAGGAGCCCGAGCCCTTCGTCGACGACTCGAGCTGGACCTACACCGACGGGCCGCTCCCCCCGTCGGGGGGCGCGGCGGTGTGCTGGAACCACAGCCTGGGCGAGATCGTGACGGCCGTGGCCTCGCGGGGGCTCGTCGTCGAGCAGTTGCACGAGCACGACTACACGACCTTCGGCCGCTTCCCGTGGCTCGTCCGACGCGGCGACGGCACCTACGCCCTGCCGGCGGGGACGCCCCGCGTCCCGCTCAGCTTCAGCCTCCTCGCCCGACGGCCGTAACATCGGGCCGCCTCGGCGGCGCCGGGGCAGGCCGACCGAGACGGGAGAGCGTCGTGGAGCGAGTGGAGTACGAGACGATCGTCTACGAGAAGGACGACGGCGTCGCCCGCATCGTCCTCAACGTGCCGGAGAAGGCCAACATCCAGACCGCGCAGCAGGTGTGGGACATGGACGAGGCGCTCAAGCTGGCCGACGACGACGACGACGTCAAGGTCCTCGTGTTGAAGGCCAACGGCGAGGGGTTCTGCGCCGGGCACGCCATCGTGAGCCCGGGCGAGATGCCCGAGGTCTACCCCACCACCGGGCCCACCCCCGAGCGCACGTGGCGCCGGCACCATTACGGGCTGTTCCTGTGGCCGCCCTTGCGCCTGTGGGAGTTCCCCAAGGTCACCATCGCCCAGGTGCACGGCTACTGCGTGGGGGGCGGCACCGTCTACGGCCTGCTCACCGACCTCACCGTGGCCTCCGACGACGCCTACTTCCAGATGCCGCTGCCCCAGGGCTTCGGACTCCCCGGGGCGCAGACCATGATCGAGCCGTGGGTGCTCATGAACTTCAAGCGCGCCGCGGAGTACCTGTTCCTCGCGCCCACCATCGACGCCCGGCAGGCCCAGGAGTGGGGGATGGTGAACCGCGTCGTGGCGCGCGCCGAGCTCGAGTCGACGGTGGAGGACATGGCGCGCACCATCGCCAAGATGCCGCTCACCACCATCCTGGCCACCAAGCAGGGGCTGACCCGGGCGTGGGAGATGATGGGCATGCGCATGCACCTGCAGCAGTCGACCGACCTCGTCGCCTTCTGCAGCGGTGCCAGTGACGTGCGGGCCTTCATGGCGTCGCTGGCCGGCAGCCGGCCCCGGCAGAAGGCGGCCGACCAGAAGGCCGACGCCGGGTGACCGCCCCGCTCGCGTCTAGCTGAAGCGGCGGGTGTCGATCACCAGGCTCTGCAGCGACCGGCCGATGGGCCCGTGCGTGTCCCAGAGCGCGCATTGGGCCACGCCCACCCCGGGGGTGCCGATGGTGGTGGCGGCCTCGAGGCACACCCACTCGCCGCGCGCCTCGCGGTGGAGGTGCACCGACAGGTCGGCGTTGATGAAGCTGTGCCGGGCGAAGTCGAGCTCGGAGCTCACGCCGTTGCCGAAGTCGGCGGCCGCCGCCACGCGCTGCAGCGGCGTGGGCGGCTCCCCGGGCACCACCGCAAGGGCCAGCCGCACCCACACCGCGGCCGGGCCCCGGGCGGCGAAGTCTCCGGCCACGTAGCGCATCTCGGCCCCGGCGCTGTGAAAGGCCCGGTAGCCGCCCACGTGGTCGGGCTCGGGCGAGCGGTGCCCGGCGTCGAGCCCGAGCGGAGCCGAGGCGTCACGTCCGGGGACGGGACCGGCCATGGGGTCGGGCAGCCCGGCCGTGGCCGCGCCGGTGGGCAGCACCCGGATGCGCAGGGCGCGGGCCCAGGCCACGTCTCGGCCCCCGGCGCTCAGGCGGGCGTCGACCACCTGCACCTTGCGCCCGGGCCGGCTGACGGTGGCGCTCGTCGTGAGGGGCGCCACCGGCACCGGGCGCAGCAGCTCGATGGTGAGGCGGGTCACGAGCATGGGGGCGTCGGGGGGGCACGACTCCACCGCCCGGGCCAACAGCGCCGCCACCGGCCCGCCGTGCAGGGCGTCGGGCGACCACGGGCCCCGGGCGCTGTCGGTGGGGAGCAGCGCCTCGCCGTCGGGGACGAACAGGGCGTCGTCGGGGGTCGTCACGCGTCGGGCTGCTCGAGCCGGTCGAGCACCCACGCCGGCGGCCGGGCGGTGAAGCCCTCGTCGGGCCAGTCCATCCACCCCGAGGCCGCCAGGGCGCCCCCGTCGGGGTGCAGCGTGGTGCCCGTGATGTAGGACGACAGCTCCGACGCCAGGAACAGCACGCAGTTGCCCACGTCGGCCACCTCCCCCTTGCGGCGCAACGGGATGGTGAGGAAGTCGCCGGGGTCGGTGCCGTCCCCGGCCGCCGCCGCCCGCTGTCCGGCGGAGCCCGCCCGCCCCGCCACCGCCGCCAGCCCCGCGGTGGGGACGAAGTCGGGCGCCACGCAGTTGACGCGGATGCCCGCCGATCCGAGCTCCACCGCCAGGGTGCGGGTCAGGTGGGTCACGGCCGCCTTCATCGCCGCGTAGACGGCATAGCCCGGTGCGGCCCGGTGGGCCTCGATCGAGGTGATGGTGATGATGCTGCCGCCGTTGCCGGCGGCCGCCATCACCGGGGCGGCGCGCTGGATGGCGTCCACCACCCACAGGAAGTTGGTGCGCACCAGGGCGTCGCGGCCTTTGGCGCTCACGTCGGTGAAGGCTGCCCGGAACGTGCCGCCCACCACGTTGACGAGCACGTCGAGGCGTCCGAAGCGCTCCTCGGTGGCGGCGAACACCCCCGCCAGGGCGTCGGCGTCGCGCACGTCGACGCAGGACTCGAGGACCGCCGCGCCCCGGGCGCGAGCCTCGGCCCCCGTGGCGGCCAGGGCCCCGCGATCGAGGTCGGCCACCGACAGCGCCACGCCCGCCCGGGCCAGGTCGAGGGTGCTCGCCCGCCCCAGCCCGCCGCCGCCCCCGGCCACCACGGCCACCTTGCCGGCCAGGCCGGCCCGCTCGTCGAGGAAGGACACGGCGCCGCTCCCTCAGGCGGCGCGGCGGGCGTCGATGCTCGGGCGTGCCACGCGGCGATGGTAGCGGCGCCCCTGACGCCCCATCAGACCTCGGCGCACCCGAGCCCCGCCACCGGGGCGTGCCGGCTCGCCCCGGCCGGCCAGGGCGGCGCGGGGCGGGCTCCCCGGCGCCCGTGGGCCGACGAGGGCTACGATCTGACGGACAGTCAGGAAACGGCGGACGGGCCACGAGGGACCGCGACGGGCAGGGAGGCAGCCATGGACTTCGAGTTCTCCCCCGAGCAGCTGTCCTTCGTGGAGGAGGTCGAGCGCTTCCTGGACGAGCACGACGACCCCGCCGTGTTCGACGTCACCCGCGAGAACATGGCCCAGATCGTGGACACCCCCGAGCGGCGGGCCTTCATGGCGGAGATGGGGGCGCGGGGCTGGCTGGGGATCACCTGGCCCAAGGAGTACGGCGGCCAGGAGGGCGACGGCGTCTACGAGTACCTGCTCAACGAGTCGCTGGCCCGCCGGGGCGGTCCCCAGATCGGCAAGGGCGTGGGCATCGTGGGCAAGACGATCATCCGCCACGGCAGCGAGCGCCTGAAGCGCGAGTTCCTCCCCAAGATCCTGCGCAACGAGGTCGAGTTCGCCGTGGGCTACTCCGAGCCCAACGCCGGGTCCGACGCCGCCTCGATGCAGCTCAAGGCGGTGCGCGACGGCGACGGCTGGATGCTCAACGGCACCAAGACCTGGACCACCTCGGCGCACTTCGCCGAGTGGTACTGGGTGGGGGCCCGCACCGACCCCGAGGCCCCCAAGCACTTCGGCATCACGCTGTTCCTGGTCCCCCTCGACCACCCCGGCATCACGGTCAACCCCATCTGGACCATGGGCGACGAGCGCACCAACGAGGTGCACCTGGACGACGTGTGGGTGTCCGACGACTACGTCGTGGGCGAGCTCAACAAGGGCTTCCAGTACATCTCCGAGGCGCTCGACCTCGAGCGCTTCACCATGTTCACGTTCTCGCCCATCGGCCAGCGCCTCGACCTGCTGTGCGACTACGTGGCCGGGGCGCGCCGGGACGGCAAGCCCCTGAAGGACGACCCCGTCACCCGCCAGCGCGTCGCCCAGCTGGCCACCGAGGCCGAGGTGGCCCGGGTGCTCGGGCTGCGCTTCGTGAATGAGTCGCAGAAGGGCGGTGCGGCGCCCACCACGCACGCCTCGGAGTACAAGCTGTACGCCACCGAGCTGTCCCGGCGGATGGCCAACGCGTCGAGGGACATCGCCGGGCCCGGGTCGCAGCTGCGGGTGAAGACACCCGAGGCGCCCATGGCGGGGCGGGCCGAGTCGACGTACCGCTACACGGTGATCGACACCATCGGCGGCGGGACGTCGGAGGTCCAGAAGAACATCATCGCCCGCCGCCGGCTCGGGCTGCCCAAGAACTTCTGATGCCCTCGCCGCCGACCGGCCCGCTGGCGGGCGTGGTGGTGCTCGACCTCTCGAGCGTGGGCCCCGCGGCGCGCGGCACGCGCCTGCTCGCCGACTACGGCGCCACGGTGGTGAAGGTGGGGCCCGTGCCGGGCCGCGGCCCGGCGCCGGTCACCCCGCCGTTCTTCGCCTACAGCGCCCTGCGGGGCATGCGGCGGGTGCAGCTCGACGTGCGTCACGACGACGGCCGCGAGGCGTTCCTCGCCCTGGCGGCGGGCGCCGACGTGGTGGTGGAGAGCTTCCGGCCCGGGGTCGTCGACCGCCTCGGCATCGGCTACGAGGCCGTGCGGGCCGCCAACCGGCGCGTCGTGTACTGCTCCACGAGCGGCTACGGCCAGGACGGCCCGCGCCGGCAGTGGGCCGGGCACGACCTCAACTACCTGGCCGTGGGCGGCTACCTGGCGTCCTCGGGCCGGCGCGCCGACGGCGGGCCCCCGGTCCCCGGCGCCACCGTCGCCGACGCCGCCGCCGGGGGCATGCACGCCGCGTTGGCCATCTGTGCCGCCCTCATGGAGCGCAACCGGACGGGCGAGGGCACCTTCCTCGACGTGTCGGTGGCCGACGGGGTGCTGTGGCTCATGTCGCTGGCTGCCGACGAGGCGCTCGCCACCGGCGCCGCGCCGGGGCCGGGGCACGACGTGCTCACCGGCCGCTACGCCTGCTACGACACCTACCGCTGCGGGGACGGCCGGTGGGTGGCGGTGGCCGCCATCGAGGCCAAGTTCTTCGCCAACCTGTGCCGGGCCCTGGGGTGCGAGCCGTGGGCCGGGCGCCAGTACGACGACGACGCCCAGGAGGCACTGCGCGCCGAGCTGGCGGCGGCGTTCGCCCGCAAGAGCCGCGACGCGTGGGTGGCCGAGCTGGCGGGCGCCGATACGTGCGTCTCCCCCGTGCAGGAGGTGGCCGAGATCGCCGAGGACCCGCAGTTCGCGTGGCGCGGCGACGTGGTGGAGGCCAAGCACCCCGGCCGGGGCGCGTTCCGCCAGGTGGCGCCGGTGCTGGCCGGGATGGCGCCGGTGACCGAGCCGGTGTGCGTCCCCGACGACGCCGCCACCGACACCGACGAGCTCCTGGGGGCCGCCGGGCTGAGCGCGGCCCGCCTGGCCCAGCTGCGGGACAAGGGGGTCATCGCGTGAGCGTGGACGCCGAGATCGCGGCGCGCATCGGCGTGCCCCAGTACGAGGAGGCCGGCGAGTTCCCCGTCGAGCGCGGCTACATCTGGACCTCGTGCGCGTCGGTGGAGAACGGCAACCCGCTGTTCTGGGACGACGCGGTGGCCGACGAGATCACCGGCGGGCCCATCGCCCCGCCCACCATGCTGTCGGTGTGGTTCCGCCCCCATCACTGGGCGCCGGGCCGCAGCACCCAGCGCCTCCCGCTGCAGGTGCACTTCGACCTGAAGGAGCTCCTGGGGCTGCCCGAGGCGGTCATGACCGACAACACCATCGTCTTCCACGAGCCGGTGCGCCCCGGGGACCTGCTGACCACGCGCCAGATCCTGCGCTCGGTGAGCGACGAGAAGACCACCAAGCTCGGCACGGGCCGCTTCTGGGTCATCGACGTGGAGTACAGCAACCAGGACGGCGAGCTCGTCGGCGTCGAGACCTACACCGGCTTCGGCTACCGCCGCCAGACCGCCGACGCCACGCGTGAGGCCGCGTCGTGAGCGCCGTCCCCCCCGTGCTCGTCCTGGGAGAGGTGGTCGAGGGGGACCGCCTGCCGCCGCTGCGCCACGAGGTGTCGGCCACCACGGTGGTGCTCGGAGCGCTGGCCACGCGTGACTGGCGGCCGATGCACCACGACAAGGACTTCGCGCTGCAGCGCAACGGGGTGCGCGACGTCTTTCTGAACACGCCCAACCAGGCCGCCTGGTTCGAGCGCTACATCACCGACTGGACGGGCCCGCACGGGCGGCTCGGGCGCGTGACGTTCCGGATGCGCGACTCGGTCTTCCCCGGCGACACCATGGTCATCGAGGGTGTGGTGCAGGAGGTGTCGGTGGACGACACCGGGTGCGGGTGGGTGGGCCTCGACATCACGCTGGCCGTCGACGGCGACACCAAGTCGACGTGCACGGCGCGGGTGGCCGTGCCCGTCGACCGTGACGACAACCCCTGGCGGCGGCGCCACGAGCGGTGGAAGCCCTGAGAGGAGCGATCCCGTGCTGGACCTGTCCTTCAGCCCCGAGCAGGAGATGCTGCGCGAGACGGTGCGCAAGGTGTGCGCCACCTTCAGCCCGCTGTCGGTGGTGCGCGCGCTGGAGGACGACCCGGTGGGCTACGCGCCCGAGCTGTGGTCGCAGCTGGCCGAGCTCGACCTGATCGGGCTGTTGCTCCCCGAGGAGCACGGCGGCTCCGGCATGGGCATGCTCGAGGGCGTCGTGCTCTACGAGGAGCTGGGCCGGGCGCTCGCCCCCACGCCGCACTTCCCCAGCGCGGTGCTGTGCGGCGGGATGCTGGCCGCCGCGGGCTCCGCCGAGCAGCGCGCCCGCTGGCTCGGCGCCGTGGCCGACGGGTCGGCCGTCGTGACCCCGGCGTGGCTCGAGCCCGAGAACAGCTGCGGCCCGGCCGGCATCGAGCTGCGGGCGCGGCCCGAGGGGGAGGGGTGGCGCCTGAGCGGGACCAAGCGCCACGTGCCCTTCGCCCAAGCCGCCGACGCCGTGGTGGTGGTGGCCCGCACCGGGGACGGCCTCGAGGACGTCGACCTGTTCCTGGTGCCCACCGACGCCGAGGGCGTGACCCTGCGCCAGCAGCTCACGCTGTCCTCCGACGCCCAGTTCGAGGTGACCCTCGACGGCGTGCGCGTGGGCGCCGACGACCGCATCGGCGGGGCCGGCACGGGGTGGCGGACCCTCGACGCCGTGATGCACGACGGCTGCATCCTCCTCGGGGCCCAGGCCATGGGCGGGGCGCAGCACGCCCTGGACATCACCGTGCAGTACGCCAAGGACCGGGAGCAGTTCGACAAGCCCCTGGGCGCCTTCCAGGCCATCGCCCACTACCTGGCCGACGCCGTCACCGCCGTGGACGGGGGCACGACGCTGGTGCACGAGGCGGCCTGGGCCAAAGACGGCGGGCGGCCCGTGGACCGGCTGGCGCCCATGGCCAAGCTGTTCGCCTGCAGGACGTTTCGCGACCTGACGGCCACCGCCCAGCAGATCTTCGGGGGGATCGGCTTCACCGTCGAGTTCGACATCCAGCTCTACTTCCGGCGCGCCAAGGCGCTCCAGCTGTCGTGGTGGGACACGGGCTACCTCGAGGAGCTCGTGGCCGCGGCGGTCCTCGACCGGCGCTGAGCCCCGCGCCCCGGCGGGGGCCCGGGGCGCGCCTCAGGCCGGGGCTTCGAGGCCGAGGGTGTAGCCCGCCAGGAAGGTGTCGGCCGCGTCCATCTTGGGATAGCGGTCGGCCAGGCGGCGAAAGCGCGGCGAGTGGCTGGGCTCGATGAGATGGGCCAGCTCGTGCACGAGCACGGCGTCGAGCACCCAGCCCGGCACGGGCCGGAGCCGCTCGGAGATGCGGATCTCGCCGGTGCGCGAGGTGCACGACCCCCACCGCTGGAACTGGTTGGTGACCCAGCGGATCGACTCGGGGCGCACGCCGCCCAGGTACCGGTCCGACAGCACCGCCGCCCGCGCCGCCAGGTCCCGGTCCGAGGTGGTGATGGCCGGGCGCTGGGCCAGGACGCGCTCGACCAGCCCCTCCACGAGCTCCACCCGGTCGGCCTTGCTGAGGCGGGCCGGCACGACCACCACCACCCTGCCGTCCTGCCAGAAGCCGCTCGCCGTCTTGCGCCGGCGCGGCGAGGTGCGCACCTCCACGGGCGGGCGGCGTGGCCGACGCGTGCCGGCCACGCTCGCGCGCCCCGTGTCCCCCCGAGCCATGTCCCCCCCGTCCAACGTCCCCCCGGCCCTCCCCGGCGCCCCGGGGACCAACCGGTCCAACTCCATGGACTCAATCATGTCGCCGCCTGGCCGTGGCGCAAGAGGCTGGAGGGGAATTTCTTGCTGCTGAAACACGAGGTCCAACCGGGCCTGTCCGCCCTCGGGTGGGGCCGCCCCGTCCGTGACGGCGCCCTCGGGCCCGTGCCCCTCCCCGGCGCCCGGGGCCGCCGGTGTCACCACCGCTTGCGCCGGCCGCTCGTGTGCAGGGCCTCCAGGTACCGGTTGTAGCGGTCGAGCTCGTCGTCCCCCGCCTCCGGATCACCGGCCGCCGCCACCGCCGCGCCGGCGGCCGAGGCCGGCGCCCCGTCGCCGGACGACGCGGGCCCCGGGCCGGGTGCGGCGGCGGGGGCCCCGGCCACCAGGGGCTCGCCCCCGGGGCGGGCGCCACGGCGGTCCCGGGGGCGGCGGCCCGGGTCCTCGTGGAGGAGCTTCCACCACATGTAGAGGGCGTAGCCGGCGAAGAACGGCCACTCGACGCTGTACACCCAGCTCAGCGCGTTGCCCCCCAGGGCGCGGCTGACCTGCCACCACGCCAGGGCGATGCACCCGGGCACCACCACCAGAGCGGCCAGGTGCACCGACCAGGCGCGCCGGGGCGCCCGGAACGGTGCGTCAAGTCGCCGCGACGCCTCCACGCCGCCCAGGCTACCGAGGGGTGGGGCCGGGCCCGGGGGCACCCACAGGCGGCACCGCCCGCGGCGGCCGGTCCTTTACACCAGGTCCCACGAGCAACGAGACTTTCAAGCCGAGCCGAACTCGTTGGGGTCGGCACGACGCCTCGGGACAGACCGGGCGGGAGGAGGGTCGGTGGCCGCGAGGCGCTCGGGCCGATCGGAGACCACGGACACGGGCGCGGGCGGGCGGGCCGCCGCCGGCGGCATGGCGCACCGGTGGTGGACCCTGATCGCCGTGTGCGGCGCCACCTTCATGCTCCTCGTGGACGTGACCATCGTCCAGGTCGCCCTGCCCACCATGCAGCGCTCGCTGCACGCCAGCTTCAGCGACCTGCAGTGGGTGATCTCGGCCTACGCGCTCAGCCTGTCGTCGGTGATCCTGACCCAGGGGTCGCTCGCCGATCGGTTCGGGCGCAAGCGGATCTTCGTGATGGGCCTGGCCGTGTTCACCCTGGCCTCGCTGGCCTGCGGGCTGGCCCGCAGCCCGGCCGAGCTCATCGGGGCGCGGGCCGTGCAGGGCATCGGCGGGGCGGCCATGTTCGCCACCTCGCTGGCGCTCATCGGCCAGGACTTCCAGGGCTCGGAGCGCTCGGCCGCCATCGCCGCCTGGGGGGCCACGGTGGGCGGGGCGGTGGCGGTGGGGCCCCTGGTGGGGGGCGCCCTCACCAGCGGGCTCGGCTGGCAGTGGATCTTCTACGTCAACGTGCCCATCGGCGTGCTCACGCTCGGGTTGAGCCGGCGCATGCGCAACGTGGCCGACCCGGCCACCGAGCGCCTGGACTGGCCCGGCCTGGTCACGTTCTCGGGGGGGCTCTTCCTGCTCGTGCTGGGGCTGACCCGGGGCAACGACGACGGATGGCGCAGCAGCGAGATCATCTCCATCCTGGCCTCGGCCGCCGTGCTGCTGGTCGCCTTCGTGATCGTGGAGCTGCGCCAGCCACGGCCCATGTTCGACCTGTCGTTGTTCCGCAAGCCCGCCTTCACCGGGGTGTCGGTGGCCACCTTCGCCATCGGGGCCGGCATGTTCGCCCTGCTCCCCTACCTGACGCTCTACCTCCAGAACGACCTGGGCCTGTCGCCGCTCCAGGGAGGCCTGCGGCTGCTCCCGCTCACCCTCTTGTCGTTCATCGTGCCTCTGGCGTCGCGGCCGCTCACCGAGCGCATCCCGGCGGGCATGGCCCTCACCGTGGGGCTGGTCATCTGCGCGGCGGGGATCTGGCTGTTCCTCGGCCTCACGGTCTCCTCCACGTGGACGGCGCTGCTCCCGGGCCTGCTCGTGGGGGGGCTGGGCATCGGCCTCGCCAACCCCGCCATCGCCAAGATCGCCCTCGGGGTCGTGGCGCCCCAGCGCAGCGGCATGGCGTCGGGCATCTCCAACACCTTCCGCCTGGGCGGGGTGGCCACCGGCGTCGCCGCCCTGGGAGCCATCTTCCAGGGTCGCATCCAGAGCACGCTGCAGAGCGCCACCGGCCATTCCTCCACGGCGCTGGCCCAGGCGGTCGCCGCCGGGGGGGCCCGTGCGGCGGCGCAGGTCACGGCGGGCCGGCCCGTCATGCTCGAGACCGTGCACCGCGCCTTCGTGAACGGCATCAACGACCTCGTGGGGGTGGGGGCGGCGGCCGTGCTGGTGGGGTCGGCCTTCGCCGTCCTCGTGCGGCGCAAGGACTTCTACTCCCGGCGCCGGGCCGGGTACCGTCCGGCGGTGATCGCGCCCGAGGAGGACGGCCTGGCCGCGCTGCCTGAGCGGGTGTCCACGTGACCAGCACCTCGGACGTCGGCCTCCCCGCCGTGATGCGCTCGGCCATCTACCGGGCGCCGGGGGACGTCGGGGTCGAGGAGCGCCCCGTGCCCGTGCCCGGGCCCGGCCAGGTCCTCGTCGAGGTGGCCTACTGCGGGGTGTGCGGCTCGGACCTCCACATCATGATCGAGGGTTGGGGCAAGCCGGGGACCGTGGGGGGGCACGAGTACACCGGCACGGTGGCGGCCCTGGGCGCGGGCGTCGAGCGGTGGGCGACCGGCGACCGCGTGGTGTGCGGGCCCTCGCCGCGCTGCGGGGAGTGCCGGCGGTGCCGGGAGGGCAAGCCGTCCCAGTGCGAGCGGCGCGCCGCGCCGGTGGACGGCGACACCGGCGGGGCCTTCGCCCGCTACGTACTGGCCGACGCCCGTTCGCTGCTGGCGCTGCCCGAGACCATGTCCGCCCGGGTGGCCGCCCTGGCCGAGCCGCTGGCCGTGGCCCTGCACGGCATCACCCGCTCGGAGATCGGCCCGGGCGACACCGCCATGGTGTTCGGCGCCGGCCCCATCGGCGCCCTCACGGTCGCCGCCCTCGTCGCCCAGGGGATCGCGCCCGTGATCGTGGTCGAGCCGGGCGAGCGCCGCCGGCGCCTGGCCGGGGACCTCGGGGCCACCGAGGTGCTGCACCCCGAGGAGCTCGAGGTGTTCCCGCCGTGGCACCCCGAGCGCCTGTCGTCGCGGGCGGTCGACGTCGTGTTCGAGTGCTCCGGCAAGAAGGCCGCCATGGAGGCCGGCTTCAACCAGCTGCGCCGGGGCGGCCACCTGGTGCTGGTGGGCGCGGGCATGGAGGCGCCGTCGTTCGACCCCAACCGCCTCATCCTCAACGAGCTGCGCGTGTGCGGATCCTTCGTGTATGACGCCGACGGCTTCGAGCGGGCCCTGGAGCTGCTGGGCTCGGGCCGGCTGCCCGTCGACGTCCTCATCGACCCCGAGGACGTCTCCCTCGACGGCCTGGGCGAGGCCCTGGTGGGGCTGGCCGAGGGCCGCATCGCCGGCAAGGTCATGGTGGTGCCGGGCGGGCCCGACGCGGTGCCGGCCGGCGCGAGCGGCCAGGAGGACGGCTGATGCCCCACCCCTACTACCCCTCGGGGAACCCCCGCTTCAACCACGTGGCCTTCAGCGTCCCCGCCGAGATGCTCGACGAGGAGCACCGGACGGACATCTGCCGGTTCTGGGGGCAGGTGCTGGGCTTCGACGAGATGCCCACCATGACGGTGGACCGCAAGCGCCTCATCCTGTCGTGCGTCCACTGGGACCAGTTCATCTTCCTCATCGCCGAGGACGATCCCATGCGCTGCCCCCGTATGGACCACTTCGGGTTCGCCGTGGGGTCGCGCGACGAGCTCGTCGGGGTGCGCGACCGGGCCGTGGCCTTCCGCCAGCAGGACCCCCGGGTGGACCTCATCGACCTGCACGAGGACGACCAGGGACCCATCACCATCCACTCGATCTACGTGGGCTACGTGCTCCCCATGCTGTGCGAGCTGCAGTGGTGGGAGTTCAAGGCCTCCTGAGCGACCCCCGCCGGCGGTCGTGGCCGGCGGCCACCCGGTGTCGGCTCGGGGCCCGGCCTCGGTGAGGCCCTGGGCGGGTCGGGGTCGGTGCTGCCGCGCCCGCTCCCCGGAAAGAGGCAGGGCGGGGACGTAGGCCCCCGCCCTGCCGCGCCCCCAGATGCGTCCGGTCAGGAGGTGGGCGGCACTCAACCGAACCGATCGCACAGGTGACCCCGTCATGGTACTCAGCCCGGGGTCGGTGCTCCTCACAACGCCCGCCCACGGCCCGAGGGCACCGGGCGCCGGTCCCGGCCGCCCTCCGGCGACGCCCCGCCGGCCGCTCGCCCGGGTGTCAGGCCGTCTGGCGCACCTGCGCGATGAGCTCGTTGAACGAC